>QBUL01000178.1 GCA_013180605.1 Candidatus Methanophagaceae archaeon GoMg1
TGTCCCGGCTCAAAGCTTTTTTGATCCGATTCAAGTGCCTTGTGCAATAAGTCCTTTGCTTCTTCTAACTCGCCCAAATCCCGTAGCACCAGCGCCAAGTTTGATTGGCTTATGGCAATGGTAGGATGTCCCGGCTCAAAGCTTTTTTGTGCAGATTCAAGCGCCTTGCGCAGCAGCTCCCTTGCCTCTTTTAGCTCGCCCAAATACTTCAGCACCGCAGCCATGTTTGATTGTCTTTTGGCAATGGTAGGATGTCCCGGCTCATAAGCTTTTTCGGAAAGCTCAAGAGCTTTTCTGCCATGTTTTTCGGCAACTCTGTATCTTCCCCATTTCCCATTATGCCATTGAAGATAGTTTAGCAGGTCTATTGCTTGCCCGGTCTCGATAAATTCAGAATACGCCAATATCCCGGCATGCGGTAGTATCTTTTCCAATTGATAATAGGACTGCGAGTCCTTTTCATCTTTAACCCGTGCCATTTCCTCTTTCACTGCATTCACTACTTTATCGTGCAGCAGCCCGTTTTCCCCGGCGGCGGTGGTAGTGGTGCTGACAAAAGCTGCTATCAGCCGGTGCACCCAGGGATCGTTGTCCTTATCCAGTTCCACAAGGGAAAGGTTATTTGCAAGTTCGCTGATTGCGTCGTCAAGCGGGTCCTCCAGGATATTTTCAGAATGGAGACTCAGTATTTTTCTTAATAGGCGCCTGGGAATAGGTCTCAGTGCTAAAACGGACATGCATTGTAGTACCGCCTGAGCCGTTGACGAGGCAAGCTCCCAACTTATTTGAAAAGTAGCAGCCACTTCTTTTATATGACCAGTTGGGAGCTCGTCAGCATACTTTTTCGCAAAGATACTGAGCGCCTTTATTTCTCCTACTTTTTTTATTTCTTGTAAAAGACTGTCAATAGAAACGCTGGTTCTAATATTCAAGAAATTCCTGGCAAGTTCAAGTGCTAAAGGAAGCCCGCCAAGCGTTACCACTAATTTCGCTGCCTCTTGCCCGAATTTCCTATCGCCCGAGTTGAGCAGCATGACGCCTTCCTCCGCAGTCATAAAGTCAAGAGGGAGACGCGAATAATTAAGGTCCCGCCGCCGCGTGGTAACCATGGTATGAATAGAACAGGCAGGAGGGAGCCAGGGCTGTAACGGTTCGTTCCCCGGGAAATTGTCAAGGACAATCAAGACCGGCGGGAACTGGCTGAGTTTTTTCCATAGCTGCTGCAACTGGTCTCGTTCTTCAAGCGTGCTGTCAATGTCTATATCCACACCCCGCATTACCGTGGCGATCAGGTTAGAAATCCCCTGTTCTGCATCTATCCAGAAGACGCCGCCGGGATATGACGCCCCAAAACGATGAACGTACTCAATTGCCAGTTGCGTCTTTCCAATACCGCCTGTGCCCACCACGACACCTACGCCTTCGACAACCGCGGTTTTACGCTCACGCAGCATATCGTCAATTTGCCATAGATCGCTCACCCTTGCCACGAATCCGTTTCCAAGCGAACGGTAAGGCATCCAGTTCCGGTCAGGAAGCAGGCAAACAGGAGGTAATTTGTCTCGGTCGGCAGTCGTGCTTTCTTCTACCAGCGTGCCACCAAGTTCGCGGCAAATTCCTGGATAGTTCTCTTCAAACTTCCTCGGCGTAGAAACGTCTATTTGCTGGATTGGCTTGATAAAACGAGGAATAAGATTGTCACAGGGTTCTAATAATAGAGGGCGTAGTTTTCTTTCCAGCCCCCCGGGGTCATCCGCCATGGCACTTGTTCGTTCAAGTTTTGTCCATTCTGAGCGGCAAAAATCCGGCGATAAACAAAGGACTACACACTCGCATTCGTCTATTCCCTTCTCTAATTCAATGACCCAGTTAGCACCCCAGGCAATGGATTCTTTATCAAAAAAACAGCTCACGCCATCCCTGGTAAGCCGGCGATAAAGCTCTTTGACAAAATCCTCATTTCTACGACTATAGCTTAAAAAGACTTTCATCTTCACATACCGCCTGTGTAATAAAAGGCGAACATTTAATTAATTATACCTTTCAAAAGCGTTATTTAAATTTAAATACACAAAGAGCCTATAAAATTTTGTTTTACCATGTCAGGCAACACGTTTGGAAACATATTTCGGGTGACGACCTGGGGGGAGTCGCACGGAGCAGCGATGGGTGTGGTCGTGGACGGCTGCCCCGCAGAGCTTGAGCTGTCAGAAGCGGATGTGCAGCACGAACTGGACAGGAGAAAACCGGGTGTAAGTGAACTAACGACGGAAAGGAAAGAAGCAGATGAAGTGAATATCTTATCGGGCGTGTTTGACGGTAAAACGCTTGGCACACCCATTTCTATGCTCGTGTGGAACAAAGACATGGATTCAAGTCCTTATGAGCGAATAAAAAACGTTGCGAGACCGGGTCAAGCAGATTTCACGTACCAGATGAAGTACGGAATAAGGGACTACCGGGGCGGTGGGAGAGCTTCTGGTCGTGAAACCGCTGCACGAGTTGCCGCAGGTGCAATAGCGAAGAAAATCTTAGCCACACACGACATACAAATTCTGGGGCATGTAGTGGAAATCGGCGGGATAATAGCGAAGGAAGTAGAAATAGAAGAACTAAAAGCGAATGTAGATAAGAATGCAGTCAGATGTGCAGATTCGGAAGCAGCGGGGAAAATGGAAGTGTTAATAAAACAAGTAAAAGCAGCAGGAGACAGTGTAGGCGGTATCGTGGAGGTAATTGCGTTCGGCGTTCCGACGGGTTTAGGCGAACCGGTATTTGATAAGCTGGATGCAGAACTTGCAAATGCTTTAATGAGCATTGGCGCGGTAAAAGGAGTTGAGATAGGCGCAGGATTTGCGGCTGCAAGGATGAAAGGCAGCGAGATGAATGATGAGTTTATCATAAAAGAAGGGCGGATAAGAACGAGAACGAACAACGCAGGCGGTATTTTAGGTGGTATCTCAACAGGAGCGCCCGTAGTATGCCGAATCGCGGTGAAGCCCACAGCATCTATCTCAAAGCCACAGAGAAGCGTGGATATGGCGAAGATGGAAGAGGTAGAACTAAAGATAGAGGGTAGACATGACCCCTGCATCTGTCCCAGAATAGTTCCCGTGGCAGAAGCGATGGTTGCGCTGGTGCTGGCGGATTGCTGGATGCGGATCATAACCACAAGATTACACGGATTTTCACGAGAAAACAGTTCTTAAAAAGAAAATGTTTAGCAACAACTTTTTTTTACCTTTGTGGGCTCTGCCCTACGAGCCTGCAAACCCTGTAAGGGCATAATAAAAACCTTGACTAAAAACATTCTCTTTACATACACAAACCGAAAAAAGGATTGAGGTATTTATGGTTTACAGATTTATAGTAGTAGTAATATGATAGATTTAATAGTACAGGTTAAACGTTAGAGGCGACAAAAATGGGTGCAACACTACAGGTTCAAGGGCTCTGTAAGCGGTATGAACTGTCGAAAATAGGTAAAGAACTGGTAGCGCTGGATGACGTATCCTTCAAGATAGAAGAGGGCGAGACGCTGGGGATAATAGGGAGAAGTGGAGCGGGAAAGACAACGTTGCTTCGCATGCTTCGTGGTTACGAGAAGTTTAATGAAGGCGTAGTAGAAATAGACGGCGTCAGGGTAACGCCGGACTCGCCCTGGTCAGAATACAGAATGCTGCGACAGAAGACTGCTTTTCACCTCCAGCGGTCTTTTGCACTTTATAACATCTCGGTGATAGACAACGTAATAAAGAAACTAAGAGCAAAGCAAACAGGTTTGGAGGAGGTCCCTGAAATTGAGGACGAATATGATGAATTAAAGGAAGAGGCATTTAAAATACTCGACCTCGTTGGGCTGAGGGACAAATGGAACCATTTATACACGATTTTAAGTGGAGGTGACAAACAGCGGGTTTTGCTTGCTCGACAGCTTGCAAAAGAACCTTCGTTATTACTGCTTGACGAGCCGGGGACGATGTCCGACCCGTTGACGAGGGAATATCTGCTTGACACCGTGAAAAGAGTAAAGGAACGATCAAACATCAGTATTTTACTTATTTCGCACATGCCCGACGTGCACCGGTATCTCTGCGATAGACTGCTCATGATGGATAAAGGGAAGGTAGTAGAGGAAGGGGATACAGAAACCGTAATTAAGCACTTCTTAGCTCCTATTGAGCCTGTAAAACCGTTAGCTCCGATAAAGGGCGAAAAGAACGCGGTGGTCTGGATTGACGGTGCCTGGAAGAAATATGACATGGTCACACATCACACGTTGATAAGAACAATAGAAATGCAGGACATCAATATCAAGATTCCAAGAGGCGAGATACTGGGGATAATAGGCCCTTCAGCAATGGGGAAGACGGTATTAATGAGGTTATTAGGCGGTTTTGAAAAGCCAGACAGGGGCCACATACTAATAAGAATAGGGACAGTGGATTTTGCCAACATCGCGGAATACGGTAAAAGGTCAATAGAGGCAAGGAGCAAATTAGGCATTATTCATCAGGAGTTTGCGCTTCCACCGTACCAGCTCGTTCAGGACTTATTTGCACGAAAAATTGGGTTGAAGAAGTTCGAGATGATAAAACAGGCGATGGCAAAGGCGAAGGAATTTGGAATAAGTGACGTCACAATGGACGTTCTTTTAAGACTTGCTGACTTACCGGAGGCAGAGGCGAAAGGGCGACTCAGGGAATTAGGGCTTGAAATGGGCGT
Organism: Candidatus Methanophagaceae archaeon GoMg1; assembly: GCA_013180605.1. GTDB lineage: Archaea > Halobacteriota > Syntropharchaeia > Alkanophagales > Methanospirareceae > QEXZ01. Next base: position 4,726 of record QBUL01000178.1, read on the forward strand.
ACTGGATGTACTGTTCCCCACACTGCCGGTGAGTGAGGCGTTCAAAGCTGCTGAACCATACCTTAAAGCAGTGAACCTACCTGAAGACATATTCACCCGTTACATTTCTGAGACGAGCGTGGGTGAGGAGATAAGGCTTGCAATTGCCACTCTTATGGCATCAAACTGTGAAATACTGCTATTGGATGAGCCTTTTGGCGACATAGACCCGATTTCGCTGCGTGTGGTGACGAATTCGCTGAAAGATTTAAATCGTGAGTTCGGCACGACTATTCTGGTCGTGAGCCATCAGCTTGACGTAATCCGGGAGCTTACGCACGAAGCGATATTAATAGATGAGGGAGTAGTTGTGATGCGAGACAAGCCGGATGAGGTGTGCGATGCGTTTATTGAGCGAAGGTTTTAAGATTAAACTTTTTAGAAAAAAGTTTTATCTTTGGTAAAGCTTTCTTTTTAAAAGAAAGGTTTTGCTCCGCTGGTGTAGTTCGGCCAAGCATGCGGGCCTCTCGAGCCCACGACCGGGGTTCAAATCCCCGGCGGAGCATGTAAAAACGCATCTAACGTCTTATTCGCGTACTTACCGTTACGTTTTCGTATTTTGTGTTCAGCACACGTTTTCGCGTCTATTATGTGCATTACCGTATGCCCGCGTAGTGTAAGCGCATCGGCGATAAATCTGCGATGACACTGCGAGTAGCGAAGTTCCGCACACATAATTGCCACTCTTTTTGTGGATGCGAGCGATTCAACATAAACCAGACCCCGTCTGAATTCTTCTGTTTCCATATATTTCCTGTACCCTCCTTTTCGGTAGCCGCCGAGTTCGGTAACGTGATGGTATTCTATGCCGCTCTGATACAAACTCGCTTTTAGGTTCGCCTGCTCGAAGTGCTTGTGCTTTGACCTGGGGAATCGTCTCACATCCGCAATCGCTTCTATCTGATATGCCACGAGCAAACTCAAGAACTCCTCTATGCTCCTGTTACTTGTTCCGATCGTCCATAGTTTCACTTTTTCACGCCTCTTTACGTTTATAGTCATTCTAAAAATTATTAACCATAAGATTACACATCGTGGGCTCTGCCCACGTCCCCGAAAACCCTGAAAGGGTTTATTCCACGAGAAACCTTTTCTTCAAAAGGATATAGTATTTGTTTTTCTTTTAGCACAAACTTTTCTTTAAAAAAGAAACCTTTACTAAAGAAAAATCCTTTCTTAGCACAGGTTCTTTCTTTATAAAGAAAGTGTTTTCTAAAAAGAAAAAGTGTTTTTATTACTCAAACACCTTTAATTTTAACATATCTCAGAAATGAGCGAAAACGAGCATGAAGAAGGAGAAGAAGAGGTAGAGCAAGAACGTGAGCGTGTAATAGAAGTCAGTGTGGAAGACGAGATGAAGAGCTCGTATATGGACTATGCAATGAGCGTAATTGTAGGCCGAGCTCTTCCTGATGCACGTGATGGGCTGAAACCCGTCCATCGCCGTATCTTATACGGAATGCACGAACTTGGCGTCAGACACGATAGACCACATAAGAAATCAGCGAGGATAGTGGGGGACGTGTTAGGTAAATACCACCCGCATGGTGACGTTGCTGTTTACGACACAATGGTGCGAATGGCGCAGGATTTCTCTTACCGATACCCTTTAGTCGATGGTCAGGGTAATTTTGGCAGTGTTGACGGCGATGCCGCTGCAGCAATGCGATATACCGAAGCAAGGCTGTCAAAAATAGCGGAGGAGATGCTCGTTGACCTCGAAAAAGATACGGTTGAATGGGGTCCTAACTTTGACAATACGTTGAAAGAACCGCAGATGCTGCCTGCGAAACTTCCTAATCTGCTGATAAACGGCTCTTCGGGTATTGCCGTTGGAATGGCTACGAACATGCCGCCACATAACTTAGCAGAAGTTGTTGAGGGAATAATAAAAGTAATAGACGAACCAGAAGTGAGCATAGAGGAGTTGATGCAAATAATAAAAGCTCCTGATTTTCCTACTGGCGGTATTATCTTTGGCTACGCGGGAATAAAAAGTGCGTATGAGACAGGTAGAGGCAGCATACGAATACGAGCAAAGGCGGAGATAGAAACAAAGGCAAAAAGGGAGCGAATTATCATACATGAGATACCATATCAGGTGAACAAAAGCAAACTGGTGGAAGAAATAGCGGCATTTGCAAAACGGTCTCGGTTAGAAAGCATTAGTGGGCTGCGCGATGAGTCCGACCGAAAGGGCATGCGAATTGTAGTAGAATTAAAAACTGGCGCTAACGCCTCTATCGTTTTGAATCGGCTGTATAAACACACACAATTGGAAACTACGTTTGGTGTGATTAATCTCGCCCTGGTGGACGGTGAGCCGCGGGTATTAACGTTAAAGGAGCTGATTGAATGCTACATAAAGCACAGAAAAGAGGTAACGATTAGAAAGCTGCAATATGAATTAGAACGTGCAGAAAAGAGGAGACACATATTAGAGGGTTTGATTATCGCAATATCGCGTATTGACGAGGTGATAAAGCTAATAAAAGCATCAAGCGATAGCAAAACCGCTAAAAGCGCTCTGATGGACCGATTTGGACTGAGCGAGGAGCAGGCGAAAGAGATACTGGAAATGAAACTGTCGCGGTTGAGCGCTCTGGAGCGCGACAAGATAGAAAACGAGCGGGATGAACTTGAGACGAAGATAGGCTGGTTAAAGGAGGTATTGGCATCAGAAGCACGAGTATTTGACGTTATAAAAGAAGAACTGGTAGACCTGAAGAAGAAGTACGGCGATGCGAGAAGAACAGAAATGGAGGAGATGGTGGAGTTAAGCGAGCGAGATTTTATAGAGGACGAAGAGGTAATCCTGTTTTTTACGCAGCGTGATTACGTGAAACGATTACCAGCAAACGTTTTTAAGCGGCAAAGGCGAGGAGGAAAGGGAATAACCGTACTTGAAAAGAAAGAGGGCGATGCGGTGACTAATTTCATACGTGCTTCTACAAGAGAACGTCTCATCGTATTTACCGAATCGGGCAGAGCATATCAGGTGAAGACATACCTGATCCCGCCAAGCAGCAGACATGCGAAAGGCAGACCGTTAGTGAATATCCCGGGACTGAGCTTAAACCCACAAGAAATGATGCTGCCGGTGGGTGAGGAGGAAGAAAAGGAGAAAATCTCTGCCTTAATTCCCGTTCCTGAAGACCTGGACAAAGCTATTGCTGCGGGAACAAAGACAGATGCGTTTATCGTTTTCGCTACCAAACGAGGCGTAGTAAAAAGAAGCACACTCGCCAATCTGAAATCCATACGTACCACAGGTATCGTTGCGGTTAAGGTTGACCACAGAAAAGGCGATTCATTAGCTGACGTTGCGTTGATTAAGCCCTTACCGAGCCTGCAGACGCAGCTGCAGCTGGGTCGTGAGGAAGAGCGCCACAACGCAGACACGGGAAAAAACGCAATTGTCATCGCTTCGCGAAACGGGAAGGCAATCGTGTTCCACGAGGAAGAAATGCGAGAAATGGGCAGGTATGCCGCAGGAGTACGAGGAATGCGATTGGCAAGGGGCGATGAGATAGCAAGTATAGACGCTATAGACTTGGATTACGGCGAGTCGAAAGAGATAAAAAAAGTCGTTACGATAACGGAGAAGGGCTATGGAAAAAGGACGCGGTTGGATGCGTATAGAGAAACGCACAGGGGTGGTAAAGGCGTAATTGGACTTAAAGTGGAAGAAAAAACAGGTAAAGTAGTGTGTATAAAACAGGTAAGGAACAATAACGACCTGATAATTTCCACTTCTGAGGGTATGGTAACGAAAATCTCTGCACGGAGCATACCCACCCAGGGCAGGAACACGCGAGGTGTGAGGTTAATGAGCGTGGAGAAAGGTGAGCGAGTAGTGGGCGTGGAAGTGGTTTAAAAATCTATTTAAGACACAGATTTACACTGATTTACGCAGATTTATTTTAGTTTAACCGTGTTGATTCCTATCATCTGTGTTAATCTGCGTTAATCTATGTCTATAATTTATTTTTTATCCCAAACTATTTTAAACGCATTTGCGAGCCCAGCTGCCCCTTTTTCCGCTTTAACCTTTCGATAACACCTCTTTGCTCCGCTATCTCTTTCGCCCTACCCGTAATGATTACTTCTGCTTCCTTTAGTTCTGTCGTGCTCTTACAGCCTGTTAAGAACATTGCAACCTTTAACTCCTCTCCCATCTCTTTTATTTTCCCTGCCACTTTCTCTGCGTCGGCATCTATATCCGTATCAGCGTCTGCATTCGCAGTTCCCATTGCGGGTTTCAGGAAGGGCAAAGCAGCACTGCACAGGTCTGCACCCAAAGCCATGCTTTTTGCGATGTCAAGACCATTTCTTATCCCACCCGTAGCAATCACAGGAATGGAGAAAGGAAGCGCACTGCACTCCACGACGCTTTCTAACGTTGTGATGCCCCAGTCCCACCCAAAAAGATTGCCTAAATGTTCGTTTAATTCGTACCCTTCTGCGCTCGCACGGTATATCTCTGCTGCGGCTAAACTCGTGCCTCCTAAACCGCCCACGTCTATCGCAGATACTCCTGCTTCATGCAGCTTCTTTGCGACCCAGTAACTGATTCCCGCTCCCGTTTCTTTTACAATCACGGGCTTTTTTATCGCTTCGCATACGTCTTTTATCGAAGCTAAGCAACCACTTGCATCTACATTGCCCTCTGGCTGAATGGCTTCCTGTAAAAAGTTAAGATGTATAGCAATTGCATCTGCATCTATCATCTCGATAACACGCTCAACACCTTCTATCTCGTATTCCTTTAACTGTGGAGCACCTAAGTTCGCATAGATGAACGAATTGGGTGCAACATCACGAACCACACGAAAAGAGTCCTCCTGCTCACTATTTTCCAGCGCGGCTCGCTGAGAACCAACACCCATACCCACGCCAAGCGACTCAGCAGCTTTTGCAAGCACTTTATTCGTTCGCTTCGTCGCGGGATGCCCCCCCGTCATCGAAGCAATCATCACCGGATAATTAAACGAAAAGCCTAAGAACTCCGTATTCAAATTTATCTCATTTTTATCTATTTCTGGTAATGCAACATGAACAAGCTTAACGTCTGCAAAGCAATCTTCTCGCGTTTCTACTTCCTCTTCCGCACAAATCCGAAGTTGCTCTATTTTCCTTCTTGATGTTTGGCTCATTCTTACTCTCCTATCAGCAATGCCATATTATTTGTATGAACTAATAGATAATATATTATCAAAAATGAACCTAACCAAGTTATCTTCAGGAACTGCAAAAGCCATTCACATCGAAACGTTCGGCTGCACGGCTAACGTAGGTGACACGCTGAGAATGCGAACAATTCTGAAAACCGCGGGACATAAGATAGTAGAAGCTCGTGAAGCCGACATTGTCATCGTGAATACCTGCACCGTAACGAAAAGGACGGAACTAAACGTGCTAAAACGAATAAAGGAGTTAAAAGAGCAGGGTAAAGAGGTGGTTGTAGCGGGTTGTATGGCTGCAGCACAGCCAGAGCTGGTAAAGAGCATCTTAGGCGAAGATGTAACAATGGTGACTCCACTTGACATTCGGGATAGTGAAGAGCAAGAGTTTGAGCTTGATTTTGATGGCGTGATTGCCGTAATCCCGATAGCAATGGGCTGCGTAGGTAGATGCACTTATTGTATCGTGAAACAAGCGAGAGGCGACCTGAGAAGCTATGCGCCGGATAAACTATGCAAAGCAGTTAAAAGTGCAGTTGAACGTGGTGCGAAGGAAATACGAATTACTGCTCAGGACTGCAGTGCTTATGGCTGGAACGGCTTCGGCATAAACTACCCGAAACTTCCTGAATTGTTAGAACTGCTAACCGCCGTAGAAGGCGATTTCAGAATACGAGTAGGCATGATGAACCCCTTCACGGTGATTCGTATTCTGGATAAACTTCTGGATGCGTTTGAATCCGAAAAAATCTTCAATTTCTTTCACGTACCCGTGCAATCGGGCTCGGATAAGGTGCTGGGAGACATGAGGAGGAACTACAAAGCTGCGGATTTCGATGAAATAGTGAAAAACATACGGAAGCGGTTCAAATGCAGCACAATCTGCACGGATTTTATCGTTGGATTCCCGTGCGAGACAGAAGAGGATTTTGGGTCTTCTTTGAACCTGTTGAAGACGGTAAAGCCAGAAAAAGTGAATATAACGAGGTTCTCTCCGAGACCAGGGACAGAAGCATCAAAACAGAAGGATTTGGTGGAGCGCGAGAAGAAAAGAAGGTCGAGAATTTTCTCCGACGCTTATCACAGGCTTGCGTTCGCGAAGAACAAGGAATTGGTAGGAAAGGAACTTCCGGTTTTAGTAACGGAGATGGGAAAGAAAGGAGGCATGATAGGTAGGGACGCTTCGTACAGGACCGTCGTAATAAAGAGTGATTTGCCGATTGGTGTCACTTGTGTGGTGCGTGTGAGGGATGCGAAAAGCACTTACTTGGTGGGCGAGGTTCAAATTCCAATTAATAAACCACGAGATTCCACAAGATTAACACAAGAAATGACGGCTAATATTGGATAAAATCACCGATGACCAACGGAAAAATGTTTTCTATTATTACTCTCTCGTGGAAATCTGTGTAATCTTGTGGTTATAATTTTCGGAATGCCTATCGTTCAGGTTTATTCAATTGAATACAGGAAAAGAGAACTGCAAATGGTAGAAGCATAATAATGCAAAAGATGTGCTACTTCCCTCCATTTAAGACACAGATTGACACTGATTTACGCGGACTTATTTGAGTTTAACATTGTTGATTTTTATCATCTGTCTGTGTTAATCTGCGTTAATCTGAGTCTATAATTTATTTTCTATTTGTTTCGTCTCCGCCATATAGTTTTTTAATTCTTGTAAGTGGTTCGATAGCCCGCCACCTTTAAATACAAAACGTCTTTTCCAAATACATAAGCATGGCACGTACACAATGCACAATCTGCGGCAAACCCGCCTCGTACAGATGCAAATACTGCGGTGACACACTTTGCCGGGAGCATCTTGCACCCGATAAGCACTGGTGTGTCGCTCTTGAAGAATATAAAAAAGATATGGAAGCAGAGAGAACGTCCTCTATTTCCTCTGACCTCAAGCCGGAATACGGAAGATGGGAATATAAAAAGAGAGTTAAATATACAAATCCTCTCGGCATCTTTGCCGGTAACTATTCGTTCTTGATTTTGTTTCTCATTTCCCTCTCTTTTGTTTTACAATTGCTTATTCCACGTCCATACTATACCGAACTATTAATCCTAAATCCGACACTTGTGCTAGAAAGACCATGGACGCTGGTAACACACCTATTCCTGCACGGGAGCTTCGAGCATTTTTTTATCAATATGCTCGTATTTTTCTTCTTTGCTCCTGTATTAGAGCGTAAAATAGGAAGTTCGAAATTTCTGCTCATCTTTTTCCTCGCAGGTATTTTTGCGGGGATTGGCTGGAGTTTGACATCCGTTGCCCCTGCGGTTGGTGCAAGTGGAGCGTTAATGGGAATATTTGCTACTCTTGCGGTGCTGATGCCGAGAATGCGAGTATATTTGTTCTTTATTGTACCGCTGGAAATCTGGATGGTGGTTATTCTCTTCGCCCTCTATGATTTCTTTATGATTGGTTCAGGCGATATGATTGCGCATACGGCACATTTATCAGGGCTTTTTTTCGGATTGCTCGCAGGTATGTGGTTAAAATCCTGAATCCTTAAATTTTACCGCAGAGCACACGGAGAACGCAGAGCCATCAGGAAAGTCAGCAAGGATTGAAACAGTCCTAAAACTCTGCGTACTCTGCGCTCTCCGCGGTGGATAAATCACTATATTTTTAGACAGTGCCCACGAATACTATGCCTCTAGACCATCCAGAATCACTGCAAAATTCTTATCTGCTCTTTTCTTTTTAAACCTTACTAGTTTTACAATCTCTTTCTTAGCCACTTCAGTCTGGACGAACTCAGTCGCGTCCAGAAGCCTTTTCCCAACTTCAGACCGCACAATCACCGTAGAATACCCATCTGCGCTTCCAACCGAGCCGATAGAGATGTCTGCAAGTCGGGACACGAAATCGTCGCAGAAAGGACATCCTTCGCTCACCACGTCCTCAAACGCTCGCACGTCACACGAATAATCCTCGCCATCTACCGTAACGACATATTTCCCTTTGGTTATCTGCGTCTTATCCGCTTTATCAAGGTCAACGCCAAATTCACGTTTCGTCCGTTCCTTTAAACCTTCGTAATCGAAGCTTTCAAAACAGAATAGACCCAACAGGGTAATCTCTACTCCCGGGAATTCGCGTTCCAAATCCCGCTGCTGCTGTATCTTCCGCACCGCACGGACTTCACAGGGTGTGCCAACAACGGCTATTCTCCGCTTGCCTGCCTTTAACGCTTCTTCTAGTTTTGACATCATTGGCACGCGCAAATATTTCGTGCCTCGCGCGCTTCTTATCCCTGCTACATCATCAACTACAACGGCCTCGGCTTTATAGCCATCGCCCTCTTTTCGCTGCACGACCAGCGCAGCATCAAACAAGTTATTTTCTATGCCCGAAATAAGCAACGAGGAGACTATTCCTCCATCCTGACCGTCCCAAGAGCTCTTTCCCGCGATTAAATCGCTGTAAACGCCCAGTTCCGCATCTCGCTCACCTTCTAAGAATTTATCCTCGATTGTTCTTATATCCTCTGCCGTTGTCGGGTATATGTTCTTTTCCCTCTTTATTGCTTCCGTAGGGCATACAAGCGCACACGAACCGCAACCTATGCAATCATCGGATAGCTCCATGTAAGGTGTTCCAATGGCTCGCTCCACACCGCGATTTATAACGTTTATGGCTGAGACACCCACTAACTCCTCACAAACCCTCGTACACAATCCGCAAAGGATACACCGCTCGTCCTCCAATTTAAATCGCGGCTTTACAACGCCATATTCGTGCGCCAGACGCTGTATTTTGCCCTCTTCCGGGCATCTCGCCAGCAGCAGTTCTAAGAGCATTTTCCTTATCTCGATAATCTCCGGCGATTTGGTGTTTACCACCAGTCCATCTTCAACGGGATAATTACAGGCAGTGACAATCTTTTTCCTGCCTCGTTTCTCTATCTCCACGGAGCATAACCTGCAGGCGCCAAAGGGTTCTAAGGCAGGATGATAACACAGCGTAGGTATATCAATGCCGATGCTTTTCGCAGCTTTCAGGATGGTATTCCCTTTCTCTGCTTCTACCTCTACTACTTTACCGTCAATTTCTAATTTTAACACCCTCAATCACTTCCCCCTCCCCTTTTCTTTCCTTTTCTTATCGCCCTCTCCACTTCAGGTAATGACGGAGGAACAGGTTTGCCTGATATTTTCTTTACTGCTCCGACTTTAGGCGGGCAAACGTCATAGCAAATCCCGCACTTTACGCATTTCGATTGGTCTATCACGTGTATTCTCTTTTTCTCACCTTCTATTGCACCTTCAGGGCAGTTCTTCAGACACTTCAAACAAGCTATGCACTTCTCTGGGTCTATATAATATGAAATCAAGTCCTTACATACCAGTGCTGGGCACCTTTTCTCCTTTATATGCGCTTCATATTCATCTCTAAAGTACCGGATGGTGCTCAGAGCAGGATTAGCGGCTGTCGTTCCCAACGCGCATAGTGATGCCTTTTTCATCACCACCGCAATTTCTTTGAGCAGCTCAATATCTCCCTCTTTTCCTCTTCCAGCAACCATCGCATCCAAGATATCACGCATACGTTTTAAGCCCTCACGGCATGGCACGCACTTGCCACACGATTCATCGCAGAGAAAATCCACGAAATAGCGTGCTAAATCCACGATGCACGTATCTTCGTCTATAACAATCATACCTCCAGAGCCCATCATCGAACCCAACTTCGTGAGTTCATCGAAATCCACCGGCGAATCAAGATATTGCTCTGGGATTATCCCGCCGGAGGGTCCGCCTGTTTGCACACCTTTAAATTTCTTACCGCCCCGAATCCCCCCACCTATTTTATATATGATGTCGCGTAGCGTCGTTCCCATTGGCACTTCCACTAAACCCGTATTGTTCACCTTACCCACCAACGAGAAAATCTTCGTTCCTTTACTGCCTTCCGTTCCAATCGAGCCGAACCAATCAGCACCTTTTTCTATTATCAGCGGCACATTTGCCAGCGTCTCTACGTTATTTAAATTGCTCGGTTTATCCCAGATGCCCGCTTCTGAAGTATGAACGTATTTAGGTCTTGGCTCGCCCACTTTTCCTTCTATCGCATTCATCAAAGCGCTGGACTCACCGGAAATAAACGCTCCTGCACCTCGATGCACCTTCACATCGAAGTCGAATCCCGAACCCAGTATGTCCTCTCCAAGTAAGCCGTATTCCTTCGCTTGTTCGAGTGCAATTGCAAGATTACTCACCGCCAGTGGATACTCCTGGCGTACGTAAACGAATCCATGGGTAGCACCGATGGCATAAGCAGCGATAGTTAAACCCTCAAGAACCCTGTGTGGATTTCCTTCCATTATTGACCTGTCCATATAGGCTCCCGGGTCGCCTTCATCACAATTGACTATCGCATATTTAGGTTCGCCGGAAGCATCCCGGGTGGTCTCCCATTTCCGTCCAGCGGGAAAACCACCGCCGCCCCTACCCCGCAAATTTGCACGCTTCACTTCTTCCATCACTTCCTCTGGCGTCATCTCTTGCAATGCTTTAGCTAACGCTCGATATCCACCAAGTGCGATGTAATCTTCTATATTTGCCGGGTCCACCCACAGGTTACCGCTAAAAACAAGCCGGGTTTGATATTTGTAAAAAGGAATATCTTGTTCATGAACCATTCGCTCGCCCGTGTTGGGATCGGCGTAAAGCAACCGCTCAATAATCTCCTTTCCTTTTATGGTCTTTGAGATAATCTCGGGCACATCTTCGGGCGTTACATTGAGATAGCATATCTCCTCGGGATAAACGATAATAATAGGTCCTCGCTCACAAAAGCCATGACAACCTGTCCTCCGTACGCCTACCTCTTCCGTTAAACCTTGTTTCTCCAATTCCTTCTGTATTGCCGCAGCAACCGCATCACTACCCGTGGCATGACATGCCGTTCCGGAACAGAGCGTAATGTATGGCATAGTCAAGTCTCGCATACCTACAATCTTTCTTCTCAGCGCCCTCAAGTCCTCTTTCGAGTTTAATCGTGGCATTTCCTCCCCCACTTTACTTGTATTTCCCTAAAATATCTTCTACCATTGCCGGGGTTATCTTGCCGTGATAATTCCCATCTACTACTACCACCGGTCCCATGGCACAGCAACCAAGGCAATTCACTCGTTTCAAACTAAACCGCATGTCTGGTGTAGTACCCCCCTCTTTGATCTTCAAGTTCTCTTCCACCCGGTCCAGAATCTTCGGTGCACCACGCACCTGACAGGCAGTACCAAGGCATACCTGTATTATATGACGACCAACCGGATTCAAGCTCATCGCTTTATAAAAACTGGCTATCCTGTATATATGACTTTTTGGAATCCGCAACCTCTCGCTTATTCGTGCAATCACTCCATGGGGAATCCAATTGAACTCGCTTTGTATGTCCAACAGCAACTGAATTAAAACGCCTTCTTCTCCCTTATATCCCTCTATTATCTCATCCACCCGCTGCATCTTCATCTTCATGTCTATTTCTACCATTCCGCTCTTTTCAATCGCACATCAATCACGCACCATCATTCACATTCCGCGTGCGCCTCAAAAGGTCTAATTACCTGTCTCCCCCTGTTATCTTTCCCTTTAAACTTTATCCTTGACTTTCGCCAATAGCGAATATACATACGAATATTCGCTTTTCGTATAGACTTATTTTTCGTTTTTTCCCAGTCACTGAGGAAGATGGTATCCCACTCATGCACTACACCTACGAAGGGAACAGACACGATGCGAAGAAGTTAGTCCGTACGAAGTCGGATTAGTTCTCTTATATTCGATTCTACAAAATACGTGAAATATTACAATTTAAATGGCAATAAAGAGAAAGGGGTGAAAAGAGCGTATGGGGATGTTTGACACCATTTACTTTGATAAAGCATATATATACGTGACTAAAATGTCAGAAGAGAATTTTAAAAAACCACCTCTCCTTGAAGAAGACAGTTAAAAAATCATATAACCAACGGGAGCTGATGGAACCAATCATGAGAAAAAAGGAATCCCAAATCTCAAGCATCAAATTACAAACAAATTCAAATATCTAAATTCAAAACAAACCCTGCAAAAAGACTGTTTTGAAGATTAGGATTTTGGTATTTGTAGTTTGGGATTTATGACTCCGCCGAATATTGAGCAGTTACGGATTTAAGCGGTTAGGAGGAGAAAAAAGACCGAAAAGAGATAAAAAAAAAACGTGTAAATCCGTGTCTCAAATGGAAAGAGGTTATACTTTATATGCAATGACAAAGTCGAAAAAATGAGCAAGAAAACATATAAGATTTCTAAGATTCTTTAAAGAGAAGTTAATCAAAGTCCTCTTTATATTACATCAAATAACAAAACAGCAATAAGTAAGGAATAATGAGAAAATGAAAACTCAAACATGGCAAGGCATAGGCTCAAAATTCGCGCATATTACCCGTCTTCACCCCAGTTACGGCGCAAAAGCGCATTTTAAGACTGCACGAGTTCACCTTCCGGCTGTGCCGAGATGCAATATCCCGTGTAAGTTCTGTAAGCGAGAGATAAACAGGTGTGAATACCGTCCTGGTGTCACAGGATATATTATATCAACAGTGAAAGAAGCGCTGGAAGTGGTCGAGTTTGCTGTCAAACAATTTGGCGAGAGCTTGAGAGTGGTGGGCATTGCAAGACCAGGCGAGCATCTTTTCAATAAACAGATGTTTAAAACGCTCAGGATAGTCAATGAGGAGTTCCCAGAACCTATTAAATGAAGACAATAGATTTGCTTGACGTCGCCTTAGGCATAGAAAAAGCGGAGTTAGTGATAAAAGACGCAAACTTGGTGAACGTATGCAGTGGCGAGATATACGAAACCGACATTGCAATCACCGATGGAATAGTAGCCGGATTAGGGCGATACAAAGGAAGAAACGAGATAGAAGCGAAAGGCAAATATGCCGTCCCGGGATTGATAGACGGGCATACGCACATAGAAATGTGTATGCTTTCGGTAACCGAGTTCGCAAGGGCGGTAGTGCCTCGTGGAACGACCACGGTGGTGGCAGACCACCACGAGATAGCCAATGTCTTGGGTATCGAAGGCATAAGAGCGATTTTAGATGAGGCGAAGGCAACACCGCTAAACGTGTTTTGTATGGCTCCTTCCTGCGTGCCTTCTACCGACCCCGAGATGGGACTTGAGACTTCAGGCGCAAGGATAGGGGCAGAGGAAATAAAGCAACTGCTGCAACTGGAGGAAGTTATCGGTCTGGCAGAAGTGATGAACTACGGTGGCGTGATAGCAAAAGAGGAAGAGGTATGGGATAAAATAGAGGCTGCGAAGGACTTAAAAATGCCAATAGATGGGCATGCTCCTCTACTCAGCGGTAAAGAGCTAAACGCTTATGTCTTGAGTGGTGTCGGCTCAGACCACGAGTGTGTCTCTTATGAAGAAGTGCATGAAAAGCTCAGGCTGGGTATTCGGGTGATGGTGAGAGAAGGTTCAGTGGCAAAGAACCTGAAAAATATCGCACCGAAGTTAAAATCCACAGATACCCGTAATTGCATGCTTGTTACAGACGGTGACCGGACACCACTTGATTTACAGAAAGAGGGCTATTTAGACCATGTTTTTAGAAGAGCCATTGAAGAAGGCATAGACCCCGTGAACGCCGTGCAGATGTGCACGATAAATCCGGCGAGATGGTTCAAACTCGACAATTTGCTGGGCTGCGTTGCACCCGGTAAAACTGCGGATATTGTGCTGTTAAATAATCTTGAGCGATTTGAAGTGGAGAAAATGGTAGTGAACGGAACGATTTTGGCGGATTTTGCTCCTCGCTCTGGGCATAACTATAAATACCCCGAATATGGCACAACGGTAAGGATAAAGCCCGTAAAGTCAGAGGACTTTGAACTAAAGCTAAACTCAGAAGGACCAAGAAAAGCGCGAATAATCGGGTTGATAGAAGGGGAACTCCTGACTGAGGAACTTGTGGAGGAGATAAGCGGCATAGACATTGCTCGTGACATATTGAAAATTGCCGTTGTTGAGAGACATCATTACACCGGGAATATAGGTTTGGGGTTCGTAAAAGATTTTGGGTTGAAAACCGGTGCCGTTGCTTCCTCCATTGCTCACGACTCGCATAATATTGTTGTTATAGGGACAAACGAAACAGACATGGCTTGTGCTTGCAATCGCTTGAAGGAGATTGGAGGTGGAATAGTTCTTTGCAGTGGACGTGAGGTGATGAGCGAGCTGAAACTGCCTATTGCTGGGCTAATGACCGATAAAGGACTGGCGTATGTTGTAAGAAACCAAAAAGAGCTGGAGGCGGGAATTACGGCGATGGGCTGTAAACTGCAAGCTCCTTTTAGCTCGATGTCTTTTCTCGCTTTGCCTGTGATACCCGCGCTGAGGATAACGGATATGGGATTGGTAGATGTAGATAACCGAAAGATAGTGAATGTATTCGACACCGTCTAAAAATCAAGTTAAAAGTGATTTATCACCGCGGAGAGCGCCGAGTACGCAGCGTTTTAAGACTGTTTCAATCATTGCTCGGGTTTTCTGGTTGTATATAATGTATAACTACCTTCTATTTAAGACACTGATTTACACTGATTTACGCAGATTTATTTTAGTTTAACTGTGTTTGTTGATTCTTATCACCTGTGTTAATCTGCGTTAATCTGTGTCTATAATTTATTTTTTCTTGTTGTTTTGTCTTTGCGTTCTCCGTGTGCTCTGCAGTGAAATTTAAGAATTTAGCAATTTCACTATAAAATTCGACAGTGCCGGTCCGTCTTCCTGCTTAATTTGGGCGTTTATCCCTTGCACGTAGCTCCGAGAAGCCCGTGGAACAACGGACAGATGGAAGGATTTAACAGCGTATTTTCAAAGAAATTCCGGAATAAACTGCAATTCCGCGATGAACAGGAAATAGACGTCAAGATCAAGGATTTTAATGTCGCTTATGAAAAATATTCGCGTTTAGTTTCAAATAATCTGGAACTCAAGGAGAAGGACATTAAGCATATAGATGATTTTAAGGACATGATTCTTGAAAATAAGTGTGTCGAACATTTCATGGCGGACAAAATCTATTTTTTGCGGATTGTGAGGCGAAAGAACGATAAAGGCAGCGGAAAAGAATATGGATTCATTGACATTCTGAAACACGAGATACGGTTGCCAAAAGACCTGATCAACTTATTCGTATTTTAGGATTTATGATTTTCCACATTTTATTGAGCATGTCGTAGACAAGCCCGAAACCAGGAGTTCCTGGCTTTTCCGCACCCTCTTCTGGTTCTAGAACGGTAAAAGGCAAATCCTTTGTGGCAAGCGCCTCTTCACCAAGCGATACATTCACGGATGCGAGGTAATAGCCCGATTCCCTTCCTGTTGTATTCCAGAGCACGGTAATCATATCTATTTTATTTGGCTTTATGCCCGTTTCATCATGCACGAACGTATCAACGAGCTTGCCATTCTTTGTTATACGAATTGCTATTGTTGGCTTTGCAACGACATTACCTTCATTCTGAAATTCAACCTTTATCCTTAGCGGAAAGCCAATCTCGGTATCAGCGGCTGTAATAGATTTCACGGTTCCCTTTAAGATATGTGTGCCGGTCACCTGAATAGTTGCAATCACTGGGACTCGCACCATTGTATGTACCCCTGCTTCCCCACCCACTGTTGTTTCAGGTGGGGTACTCTTTACGTATACTGTTGAATTGTATACCCCACTGGGTGCATCGTCAGCGATTTTGATTTTCAGTAGTATTCTTTGTTCAGAATGCCACTTATATATCTTTGTGCTGCCGTTCTTCTCTTTAACCCGTAGATCAAGGGTTATACCATCGCTGATATTTAGGGTCGCTTTTTCATTCAGCTCAGCGAGCATTATTGTGGCCGAATTTCCATCCTTTAAGATGCGGATGGTTTTGCCATCATCGGATTTGAGTATTTCTGCACTCCTCGCCAAGCCAATTTTGAGATCATCCCAGAGGAACCTTAGGAGTCTCTCGCTATCGTTTCCAGGGACCTTGTCCCAGCTAAACAAATACAGCCCTTTTATATGTATAGAGGTAATAGGCGTTAAGGGGTCTTCTGCTCGGTAAAACGTTATCCACTCACTTCCTTGTCCGGTTGCATTGAGTTCATAGTCACCATCTTCATCCGCGGTGTTGAATACCGTTATGATGCGTTCATATTCCCCTCCTCTCAGTGCACCAGATACCGTAAAATTAGGAGGCGATACACCAACTCCCGCAGCCTGAACGGTACTACATGCTACAACCAACATCAATCCGATTAATAGTAAACATGTGAGAGGTCCTTCTTTTCTCATTTTTTCTTTTCTTATCTTACCCTATTTCTCTTTTAATCACCTATACTTCCCTTAAAAATACGGGTGTTGGTGTGAACGTTGCCGTTCCTGTGTATGTTCCTAGCAGTGTTCCGTATGGTACGCTTAGTGTAAATTCGGCATCAACTGAGTCGCCACACGCTATGGTAGTTGAGTTATCCCACGAGGTTTCTATGTTATCATCGGCGATAGTATGTAAACCTGATGTCATATCTGACCAGGTGATTCCGTCATTGTCCTCTGGATTGTCGTACCCAGGTGAAAGCTGATCAACGAACTCTATCTCGACATTGCCTGTGCATGTTACGGTCGTCGAAGCAGTGCTTGACTCGCCAGGAGCTACTCTTCCGAACTTCATGTCTGTTGCCCTGATGGCAACGGTCGCCTCAACATTGAACTCGGTGGAGCCAGTATCTTCGCTACCATATCTGTCTGTTGCTGCGACCTCCAGCGTGTAACCACCCCGAGGTGTACAGCAGGGTAGGTCAATGGTGGCAGTGTACGTAACTTGAACGTCCCCTTCATTCTCTGGCGTCATCACTATCGGCATACTAACCCCGGTTATAGCTGGAGAAATAGTGGTTATCTCAACGCTCTCTATCTGATTTATGCTGTTTGAATGGAACACAGTTGCTGTAACAGTGATCTGCGTAGTAGCCGGACATGGGTATATCATTACCGAATCTGGGTGTACAGACACCGACATTACTTCTGGAGGAGCAACAACAGTAACTGTATAACTTATATTCTCTGCATGAACCGCAGTTCCAATAAATGGAAAAAGAAGCATAAAGATTAAGATAACTGTGATGCCATTACACCTTTTCATTTCTCCCTTTTCCTCTTTTCCTGTTACCCAAGAACAAAATTGCTACTATGATGATCATGGCTATTATCGTGGTGAGTGACGTGAAGCCCGGGATAATTGATCCAGAAGCTATCGTTATCTCCACAGGCTCAGATTTAGAGACTTTTTTTCCGCTTGTTACCTGTGCGATAGCGGTGTATTTTCCTTCTTCAAATCCAGAAGTATCCCAGAACAAATCAATTGATTTCTCTTCCCCTATGTTTAATTCTGCCGGTAGACCTCTTACCGATTTAACCTCTTTATCTACTTGGTATATCGTTACATTTGAATCCGCGGTGGTGAATACATTACCATCGTTTTTTATAGAAAGAACGAAATGCACAATCTCGTTGAGTTTGACATTATGAGGAGCAATGAAATCGGTTATCACCGCGGATATCTTAGCGCCCGGCTTTATGACATTCACGGATGTGTTAGCCTTCAGTGAGATCGTGTATCCAACGGTTGTGCCCTCGCCTTCTCCTCCGGTACCCGGGACTGCCTTTTTACCTGCCGCTTTTATCCAGCCGATATGTTCACCAAGCTTTGCATTCTCAGGAACGCTGAGCGTTACAGTCACACCCTTTTCTGCTCCGGCAGGCAAATCAAATTCTCCTGGCGAGAAAGAAATCCAATCTGCTATCTCCCCTCCTTTCTCCATCACGAAATGATTATCGAAATCCCCTTCTGAAGATCCAACAGAAACGGTAATATTATGGGAGTCTCCAAGCTCTACGCTGCCAAAATTCGCGCCACTTATTCCAAATGCACTCACCGTGCTGGTGCATGCGATACACATCACAAACAAGCAAATCGCAAATGTTTTTCCTTGCATATTTTTACCTCATATTCCTATACTTATTGACTATATAACTGTTTTGCTTTTGAAAAAATGAAAAAAAATGTACTTATTTACCGCGGAGCCCGCAGAGAACACAGAGAGTCAGGAATATCATTTGCTTCATCTCTTCGCGTTCCCGGCGGTAAACAAATACAAAAGATTTTGTTTGGCTTTTGGCTTACGCTGCTGTGAATATCAGCTCGACTGTTCCTGAATAATCAGCTGCTGGTATTGACTCTACGTTTGGCACAGTTAGCTTTGCGTTATACTTTACAGTTTTATATTTTCCTATATTATTGTTAGCGCCTAAAGTCTTTGCTGAACCATCATTGTTTAGCGCTACCAAGTGTTTGCCTATCTCGAAGTTGCTCGCTGGTATTACATTTACATCATCTCCATTGGTTAAACCAAAGTCACCACCACCACTCTTTTGGGTAGTGAATTTTGCTTCTACCGTAGCCTTTTTATCACCCGCGTTTGTTATAGTTAGTGAGTCAGTGATAGTGCTAGCTGCGCCTTTTTGTATGGTTCCAAAAGTTAGGTCGTTCGCAGTAACAGTTATATCCATACCGTACGCGCTAACGGTTGCCGTATATACCTCCGTATCAGCACCAACCATAGGAACTGCGCACGCTGCGATTATTGAAATCATCACCGCCGCCAATCCAATTGCTATTCCTTTTTTTGTGTTCATTTTTTTTATTTCACCTCCTTTTTTTTTTTTGATATTTGTATCGTGCCTCTCCTCAGCGCGATCTCTTCTTCTGTATTTAGCCCCTTCGTGGATTTGCACCACGGAAACGGGCATCTTTTTCCACCCTAATCTTTGGTTCATCGTAGCATCGCCTCCACTCCCTTTAATCTCTTCATCAAATCTTCTCCGCCCTCTGTAAGTTTGTAGCTCGTTCCTCCAACTGGGTCCTCAATTTTTTCTATAAAACCACGCTCCAGGAGGTAGCCAAAATGTCTTTGAAAGTTTCTCCAATCCAAATACGCCTTTTGCATAATGCGTGTCTTTTTTGCCCCACTTCCCGTCCTACTTCCCTCTCCTGATGTTACCTTCAGTATATCCAGAATAACCTCCCATCTGCTTCTTGGATTTATTCTCCTCCTTTCCCCCTTTTCCATCCGCTTATCTTCCCACATATTGCACCCCTGTATTGCTACTATATATGGTTACCATATATGGAGAACACTATATAAGCTTTTCGGAAACTATGCATTTCTCGGTATTTTTGAATATGTACAAAAGCGGATATGTCGTGCTATAAGCCTCGCAGTCCCTTCCATCCGTTACCCAAATAGGTAACCATAAACCGCAACCTTTATATACCCCCTCTACACATATTTTTATCCACAAAAAATGGACTCAGAAGAGGAAGCATTCGATAAAATAACCCATTTAGAAAGGCATACATTATCTAAATACTTGAGTCGCTTAATTCGGTTCTTATGGCCGACACGGAAGGTAAACTAACGTATGTGAATCCCGCATTCTTGAAGATGTGGGGTTATGACAGGGAGAAGGAAGTTTTAGGACGATTTTGCACCGAGTTCTGGAAACAAATGGATGAAACCGGTGCTGAAGATATTCTAATTGCGGTGCAGGAGAAAGGGGATTGGGAGGGGGAGTTAATAGGAGTGAGAAAAGACGGTTCGGAATTCAAACTCCGATTATCGGCTTCCCTGATAATAGGTAAAAAGGGACCACTTCAATTTGTAGCTGCTGCTTGTTGATGATGAGCCGGATGTATTGGATACCGTTGCGCAAATTTTAGTTACAAACGGCTATAAAACGATCGAAGCAAAAGATGGGCAAGAGTGCCTGGACAGACTAATCTTGGATTAAAGTCTCAAAAACTTGTCTGGTCTGGAAACTCTCTGAAGAGCTTTATACCAAAGCTATAAGCTGTTGAGTGAAACGGGATAACTCTATGATTTTTATCTTCCTCCAACCATTGTTCGAGTGGCAAATAGTCATCTTCATTGAATATCCTTGCACCTATAACTTTGGCATCGTGCTTTTTGGCTTCTCTTACAAGATTCTCGGTTTCTCAATATTAGCTTAATTGATTATACTTAGTATCTTCTCGCCTGCTCTACCGTCTCCGAATGGATTTTCCCAACTATTTGCTCCAGTTGATGACTTCAAAGCACCCTCTTCTATTTTTATTAGATCTGTTCCAACCAATGTGTTTGCACCAATTTCTACCGTCTCGGGTCTTTCTGTATTGTCACGAAGTGTCAGACAAGGCACGCCGAGTATGCAGGTTTCTTCTTGTACGCCCCCTGAATCTGTAAGTACTATCTTTGCGTTAGATTCCATCTGTAAAAACTCTAGAAATCCCAAGGGACTAATTAGACTAGTACCTTCGGGAATGTCTAAGTTGAAGAGTTTAATCATCTTCTCAGTTCGAGGATGGATAGGACAAATAACTGGAAGATCGAAATTTTCGTATATTAATCCAAATCCCTTTAGGATTCCTGCCAACTTTTCCCGCTTGTCCGTATTTTCTTGCCGGTGAACTGTGGCTAAAAAGACCCCTTCAACAAGAACTATATTTGGCTTTTCCTTTATTAGAATTCTCTCGATTCCTGCTAACATTTCTGCTGTTTGTTCCCCATGAGATGCTGAACCCACATCAAGATTATACGTTGCTCTTGGAAGTTCTAATTGTTGAAAGAACACCTTGTCCATCTCATACGAATAATGCTGACCAGTATGAAGAACGAAAAAATCTAAGTTGCACTGCTCCGCTGCCCTGATTATAAGCGACATCTTAATGATCTCAGGGCGAGTTCCTAAAATTATTTATGCATGTTTTCATTCTCATCACCTCACGAATATTGTGGTATTGTTTCAATTTCTTCTGGTTTTACTGACAAGATGCATTCTTCTGGTCCGACAAATTTGTATCCCTGTTTTTTTAGTCCCCCAATCAACATTCTTAAATAATCAGTACCAAGAAACGGATGGTAGAAGAAAGAGGCAACTATGTCTTCATCATCACTGCTGCTAATATTCTCTGCTTTTGCCAAAATTTCAAAAACACTCTGAACGGGCTGCTCACCTTTAACATAATCAAGATTTGCGGGAACAACTATTTGTCCGAATTCGTTTTTTGTTAATTTTCTGTCGTATCCTTCATATATCTTTGAAAAATACCGGCTAACTACTCCTGCTACATCGTAATTAGATGTGTAATGAGGCGTTTCCCATATTTCTGCTGAAAGATTACATCTTTTTAATTCTTCTAAGGCGAGTTCTATCTTTGAAGTTGCGTACTCAGTATTATTAATTTCAAGAGGTGCATTTGAAGTCTCATCCCAGAATTCAAAATCAATTCCTGTTTCTCCATCGTATTGATGCGTGCATCCGTGAAGAACTATTGTTGCTCCAGAATTTTTTATTAGACGGACAAGCTCTGGTTTCTCATGAAGGTATATTGTTACATTCTTTTCCGGATTCTTGTAAATCGGAATTAAGGCAATTGAAAATGGTATGTTCTTGCTTTTAAGCAGTTCTATACAATCTTCAAGCGATGTTATATCTGATGCGGGATTAACGTCTTCTAATCTTACAAGTGCGTAGTGTCCATTCCAGGTAAAATCGCCCTGCTCGCCGCTCTCGTCTACAAGAATAGCGGGTATCTCCCCTGAAACGCCATTGCCAGAAGTCTCTTTAATTATACCCGGGTTGCACCAGAAAAATCCTGCCACAAGATACAGAATAAGACACAGAAAAATGACCCACTTCTTACGCATTTATCTTCCACCTCCATCTCCAATATGCAGTGTTTTTGTCGTTTCCCAGGACTTAACGCTTATTGCTTTGAACATAACCAGATACCAGATAAATGTCCATAAGTAGAGCGGAAATACATAGAGAACAGTATTTTTAAGAGCTCTAAGCTTACCTTCTTCTTTTGCAGCTCCAATGAAGAATTGAATTACATAGGGAGTTGTTAAAATAGCCAGTGTTTTTAGTGTAATTCCGTAATAGGTAATGAAAACTGTCTTGAATATGTGTATCTGGATAATATACAGTACACCAAGTGCAAGACTAGTCCAAAGCGCTATAACTACTGTCGGAGAAAGCAGATAAAGCAGGTCATGAGGTCGTTTTATTGTTTCTTGGAATCTACTAAAAAGGACATCAAAATGTCCTCTAAACCATCGTGTCCTTTGCTTAAATGCTCCACTCCAAGTTAGCGGTTTTTCATCGTAAACTACGCAATCTCTGGCAAAGGCTATCCTGTAACCCCTTTTTGTCAACTCCATACAGATGTCCAAATCGTCAACCAAAGAGTTTCCAAATCCGCCAATGGTTCTCATTATTTCTGTCTTTACAACCACACCTGTTCCACCAATTCCTGAATTCAGACCGAGTTTGTATCTTCCCTCGCAAAAAACCATGGCAAAAACGAGCATTTCATATCCCTGGATTTTTGTCCAAAGATTATCGTTAGGATTCTTAGCTACTATCTTTGACTGAACACAATCGTATCCTGAATCTATGTATTTAAGCACTCTTTCAAAGAACGTATCGTTTGTTGTCCCGTCTGCGTCAAAGTAAGATAACAACTCGCCGGTTGCTTCTTTCAATCCCCGATTTAAAGCAAGTCCTTTCCCGGATTCTCTCGTTTTACAGTCAATCACTTTAACTTTAATCCCTGAAACAGACTCAGCGACTTTTTTGGCTATTGGATAGGTATCGTCTGTACAATTATGACAAACTATTATCAGCTCTAATTTTTTATAGGTTTGTCTTGCAAAATTCCTAATACTCCGACCAATCACCTTTTCTTCGTTATTCGCCGGAACAACTATACTAATAAGAGGATTGGAATCTCCTCTTTTAACTTTTGGGGTAGGGAATAGTGCGGCTACAAGAGTATAGAAGGGCCACATCACTGCATAAATCACTAGTAAACAAACAAGAGGAATAGAAATGAAACTGAGGTCAATCATTTTTATCTTTTATCCTCCTTTTTTTTATCGGTCACGATACTCATTTTTCCTCCCGTTTTTGCAATCTTCTGTGTATCTCTGACTCTCTCAGTATTTAGTAGATAAAAATTGGAATGACCGGGCAGATAGTGCAACAGCAATCGTACATGGCAATTCTTACGGGACAATCGCATTTGTTTGCCATATCGATTAAATACCAGAAGCATTCACAATCTAAGCAACTGATTACATAGAATCCCTGATCTAAGATGTATTCTTTGACGCATGGATCCCTGCTAATCATATCAACACAAAATGTTTCCCATTCTTCTTTGCTCTCTATCCCCGTAAGATTGACTATTAAATCCTCGTACTCTGTCCAACTCTCTTCACTGTTAAGGTTTATCCTGATAATTGCATCGGACTCGTAATATACTATATACTGACATAACCATATCGCACTCCCCGCCGGCAACAGTTCTATTTCCTCGCAACAAACATTCCCCGTGAAAATATTCACTATACTTGTGCCGTAGCAGCAATCATTTCCAACGATACCACTTGCTACGACAACAGGGAACGCTGAAGTAAACACGGGCGTTGTTATCAAGGTTATTACAACTAAAGCAACACCGAATGTCCCTAATGCGATACCTAAATCTTTTGGCGACTGGATACTACCTCTCTTTTTCTCTTTTTTCCTCATTCTTTATCTATCACCTCCTCCATCTACTACCTCCCTGGGTAACCAATCCATTAACGTTGAATTGAATCCTGGGGTCATCGTAGCATCGCCTCCACACCCTTTAATCTCTTCACTAAATCTTCTCCGCTCTCTGTAAGTTTGTAGCTCGTTCCTTCAACTGGGTCATCAACTTTTTCTATAAAACCACGCTCCAGGAGATACCCAAAACGTCTTTGAAAGTTTCTCCAATCCAAATACGCCTTTTGCATGATGCGTGTCTTTTTTGCCCTACTTCCCTCCTCAGATGTTACCTTCAATATATCCAAAATAATCTCCCATCCGCTTCTTGGATTCATTCCCTTTCTCATTTTTTATCCTCCTTTTCCATCCGCTTGCCTTCCCGCATATTGTATCCCTTTATTGTTACTATACATGGTTACCATATATGGAGAACACCATATAAGCTTTTCGGAAACTATGCATTTCCCTGTATTTTTGAATATGTACAAAAGTGGATATGTCGTGCTATAAGCCTCACAATCCCTTTCATCCGTTACCTAAAAGGGTAACCATAAACCGCAACCTTTATATACCCTCTCTACACATATTTTTATCCACAAAAAATGGACTCAGAAGAGGAAGCGTTCGATAAAATAATTAATGCTATACCGAGCATGGGTGAAACAGGCGCTACTATTGACGAACTTTCAAAAATAACCCATTTAGAAAGGCATACATTATCTAAATACTTGAGTCGCTTGCGCGCTGAAGGGCGTATCTCTTACAAACAAATAGGGAGAGCAAAGGTATGGTTTGTGAGCAAAGCCCCTCTGCAACATATCTTTAGATTGCGCGAAGAAGACCAGACATATACCGAGAAGATTTTCTCCCGCATATTGGCTGACATACCGGAAGGTGTTCTGGTTCTTGATTTTGATTACAATATCATGTTCATGAACCGGTATTTGCTCGCTCTTTACGGAGACTGTGTCGGGCAGAAATATTATCCCGCTATCTTTGGCACAGGTATAGGCATGGGCATGGGCATGGGCATGGGTAAAAGTTTTGAAGCACATCAAAACCAAATAAGAGGTGTTATTGAAGGCAGCTTAGAAGAAATTGAGAGTCAGGTGGAAGATAAAGGAGGGAGAATACTGGAGATAAAAGCGAGGGAAGTGGAAAATCCCGACGGTTCCTTCTCCATTATCGCTATTATTCGTGATATTTCAGAAAAAGTTGGCAGAGAAGAGCGGATTAAAAATCTTTCTGAACTGCATAGACTTCTTGGAGAGTCGGTTAATCGTTCATATACAATTGATCAATTATGCTCAACCATTCTCGAAAATCTGCGCAATGTAATTGGTTACGATATGGGAGATATATTGATTTACAATCCCGAAAACAACCTGCTTTCCAGTTTTGCTCAGATAGGCTATCCACACATGGAGGATCGGAGAAAAAGGAATACGGTTGATGAATGGGAAAGAGGTATTGCGAGAGCAGCGATCATCGGTAAAGAACCCCTTTTCTTTGTTAAGGGGGAGAAGAGAGAGGGTATGAGGGATGAGCTTTCCTACTATAATTATGCCTCCGAGTTAGCCGCTGAATATAATCTTCAAGAGATATATGCGATTCCTCTACGGACAAAAGGGGAACCTCATGGCGCACTATTAATTCTTACCCGGCATGGAAGAGTTCTATCAGAAGAGGATAGAAGTTTACTTGGGGGCATATCAGAAGGGATTGCCAGCGGTATTGCAAAGATAAAAGTTGAGGAAGAGTTGAGAGTAAAGGCAAATGCGGTTGAAATATCTATTAATTCGGTTCTTATGGCCGACACGGAAGGTAAACTAACGTATGTGAATCCTGCATTCTTGAAGATGTGGGGTTATGACAGGGAGAAGGAAGTTTTAGGACGATCTTGCACCGAGTTCTGGAAACAAATGGACGAAACCGGTGCTAAAGATATTCTAATTGCGGTGCAGGAGAAAGGGGATTGGGAGGGGGAGTTAATAGGAGTGAGAAAAGACGGTTCGGAATTCAAACTCCGATTATCTGCTTCCTTGATAATAGGTAAAAAGGGACCACTTCAATTTGTAGCTGCTGCTGCTGTTGCAGAATAAAAACAATCATCGCCCTTTTATATGCGCTATCAACATATGTTTTTATATAGTGTGGAGTGCATAATAAAGGATAAAGGATAAAAAATTAAAAATTAAAAAGGAACAATGACAAAGGTCGAAACTAAAACCGTGATGATTGTTGATGATGAGCCGGATGTATTAGATACCGTTGCGCAAATTTTAGTTACAAACGGCTATAAAACGATTGAAGCAAAAGATGGGCAAGAGTGCCTGGACCGACTAAGAGAAGAAATCCCTGATATTATTCTGCTGGACATAATGATGCCTGGATTGACAACCGAGGAAATATTAAGGGCGATAGAAAAGGACAATAGGTTGTCAGGAGTGAAAATTATATTCCTTACGGCAATTCATATGCCAGAGGCGGAGGAAGGGGGTTTGCTTGCTTCGAAACAAGTTGTTGATTTTATAGAAAAGCCGTTTACCATAAGAAGGATGATTGATGCGATTGAAAAAGCAATTTGTTGTTTTCAAATATTAAACGTTTCAAGAATATGACCGAACCGAGAGAGTTATTCCAATTAATATAAAATGAAAATTCATAACGTTACGGAATCCGAAATCACATCTGAACCGGAGATAAGTTCGACTGAGTATACCATACTAGTGGTAGATGACGAGCGAGGAATCCTCGAAGCGATAAAGAGAATCTTGAGAAGGGAGCCGCTTTTTAAGTATAAGGTGCTGACGGTTGATAGTGCGAAGGATGCGTTGAAAATAGTGGAGAGCGAAAAAGTGGATTTGATTTTATCAGACCAAAGGATGCCGAAGATGACAGGTGTAGAACTGTTCAATAAAGTGCGGGAAATATCACCTCAGACCGTGAGAATGCTTATAACGGGCTATACCGATCTTAACGCAGCAATTGACGCTATCAATAAAGCGAAAATAGATTATTACATTGAAAAACCATGGGACGATACGGAACTGCTGAATATTATAACCTTAACTCCGCATCAATTGGGGAATATGTCCAACCCAAGTTTCTCCTCCAGATATCTTACCTTCTTTGGAACCTCAGAGATCATGCTATGATCTTTTAGATTGACATGATAGACCTTGCTGTATTTGAACAACAGATCAATCGGAGTGAACTTATGATTGAGTTCCGCCTTCTTCAAGATCTGCTCCAGCTTACAGTGGATATATAGAGAAAGAAACGCTATGAATACGTGTCCGAAGACACTCTCATCGTCCTGCAGGTAGAGCTTGTCCGCATTAAGCACCGTCTTGTAAGTGTCAAACATCTTCTCAACCACTTCTCGTTTCTTGTAAAGCAGATAAATTTCCAGCTTCTCGACATCCATATCTGAGACAATAAGGATCTTCCCTGCCTTCTTCATCCCTATATTAAATTTTTCCTTCTCGATCTCGTGCTCGTCCAGTTTCCTGTACAGCG
>QBUL01000070.1 GCA_013180605.1 Candidatus Methanophagaceae archaeon GoMg1
AATCCTGATTATCTGCGTTTACCTGCGTCCGATTATCAAAATTTATTTTTTCTTGATTTCTTTGGTAAAGTTAACTTTCTTTTTAAAGAAGGGTTTTACTATCCTTCAAGCTACAGCTATAAATAAATAAAAACACGATGCACTACATAATCACCGAGAAGGGGACAACGGCGAGAAGAATCGCCTCTATTTTATCCGAGGGTAAGGGTAAACCCAAAAAGATAGGGAGTATCGAGGCGTTTGAGTTCGACGGTAAAACCGTTATGGGTCTGAGCGGGCATGTCATTCGGCTGGATTTCCCAGCGGAGTATAGCAATTGGAGCAGTATAAATCCGTCCGAGCTGATTGATGCCAAAATAGTATCGGCTGCATTAAAAAAGACCATAGTCAACGCGCTGAAAAAGATAGCAAAAGATGCGAATTCTATAACTGTTGCAACGGATTACGACCGAGAAGGCGAGTTAATCGGCGTTGAAGCACTATACATTATCAAAAAGACAAACCCTGACGTGAAGGTAGACCGGATGCGATACAGTGCGATAACCGAGCCAGACATAAAAGAAAGCTTTGCTGCGAGAAGCAAAGTTGATTACAACCTTGCCGCATCTGCCGAAGCGAGACAGATAATAGACTTGATCTGGGGTGCATCGCTGACCCGATTCGTTTCTTTATCTGCAAAACGGTTAGGAGATGAGTTCTTTTCGGTTGGTCGTGTGCAATCGCCCACGCTTGCACTGCTGGTAGAGAAGGAAAAAGAGATAAAGAAGTTTGTGTCCCGTAAGTTCTGGGAACTGCATGCGAAATTAAAATCGCCAGAGGGTATTTTCGATGCGACACACAAAAAGCACAAATTTGAGAAAAAGGAAGAAGTAGAAGGGCTAAAATCACGAATCGCTGCGGCAGATGAGGGCTACGTTCGCGCCGTAAAGACGAAGTTGCGGACTGAGAAGGCACCCACACCGTTTGATACTACCGGTTTTTTACGCGCTGCGTCTTCTATCGGGTATACGCCAAAACGAACAATGTATATCGCAGAGAGTTTATACCTGCAAGGGCTCATATCGTATCATCGCACCGACAACACCACATATCCCGATACGCTGGATTTAAAGGCGCTGGTGAAGATGTTTGTTGGTACTGAAGAATTCGGTGAGCAAGCTCTCGCGATAAGCAAGAAGAAACGGTTAAAGCCAACCGCGGGTAAGAAAAAAACCACCGACCATCCGCCCATACATCCCGTCGGAAAAGCAGCAAAAGAAAAGCTCGGGAAGGACGAGTGGAAGATATACGAGCTCGTGGTACGGCGATTTTTGGCTACGCTTTCCGACGCTGCGAAATGGGAAGACACCGAAATGAAGATAGAGGCAGGAGGAGAAATATTAGAAGCAAAGGGGAAAGAACTAAAGGAGCCTGGTTTCCTCGCGGTTTATCCATATCAGAAGCACGAAGAGTTGATAATACCGAAACTAAAAGAAGGCGACAAAGTGGAAATTGTGCAGGTGGACGTTGTAGAGAAGGAAACAAAACCACCGAAGAGGATTTCGCAGGCGGGACTGATAAAAAAGATGGACGATTTGGGACTTGGCACGAAGAGCACGCGGCATGAGATAATCGGGAAGCTGTATGATCGTGGATACGTGCAGGGTAATCCGGCTAAGCCGACGGAAAAGGCATTTGCACTTATTGATTCGCTGGGAAAATACGCTGCGCTGATAACGAAACCGGAGATGACGAAAACGCTGGAGCAAGAGATGGACGAGATAAGCGAGGGCAAACGTAAGAAGAAGGATGTTGCGGACGATTCGCGAAATATGCTACGAGCCGTGTTCAAGGAAATGGTGGAGAACCGTGAAGAGATATCGAAATCGCTTAGAGAAGGCATACGGGGTGACAAAGTCGTGGGAGCGTGCCCGGAATGTGGTTCTGAGCTTTTATTGTTAAAATCCAAGCGAGGGAAGCGATTCATAGGCTGCAGCAAGTTCCCTGCGTGCAACTTCTCTTTACCACTGCCAAAAACCGGGCGCGTGGTCGTGACGGCAGACAAATGCGATGAACATCCGACCATGTTAAAATTAAAAATAATAAAAAAAGGAAATAGACGACCGTGGGATTTTGGGTGTCCTTACTGCAATTTCTTGCGGTGGCAGCAGGAGCAGGAGAAAGGTAAAAAGGATTAAATGCAAAAAGCAAAGCGCAAATAACGAAGTTGTATTTATTTACCGCCGAGAACGTGGAGAGCGCTGAGATGACAAAGGAAGAAAGATTGAACCAGATTACAGAGGGCATTATCGGTGCCGCTATCGAGGTACATCGCGATCTGGGACCTGGCCTGCTGGAGTCTGCCTACGAGACCTGCCTGGCTTTTGAACTTGTGGAACGCTGCTTGAAGGTAGAGCAGCAGAAGCCGCTGCCCGTGGTCTATCGAGAGGTTAAGCTGGACTGTGGCTACCGCCTGGACATTCTCGTCGAAGAAGCGGTCATTGTAGAAGTAAAGGCCGTTGATCGCCTAGCACCCATTCACAAGGCCCAACTGCTTTCCTACCTGAGACTTTCTGGCTGCAAGGTGGGCTTGCTGATCAACTTCAATGTCAAGGTTCTGAAAGACGGCATTCGCCGGGTGGTAAATGATTTCCCTTGAAATTCACCGCAGAGCACACAGAGAACGCAGAGACACCAGAAAACCAAAACAATAACTGAACAATCTTAAAACTCTGCGTACTCGGCGCTCTCCGCGGTGATAAATCACTATATTTTTGACTGTGCCTACCGAAATCATTTACGCACTACTACGCTCAGCACATCTCCGTCTGTGAGCACATGCGAAAGACCTACACGCTGTCCGCCGTACTTCACTGACTTGCCCCAGATGCGTGCATATCGGAAGTTCATGACGAAATCACGATGAATAGTAGAACAGACATCAGCAACCGTAGAATCCGTTTTCATGACCAGTGGATTGTTCATATCCGGTGACGCACCCTGCGGCTTCATGTATATGCGTATGAATTTTAATTCGTTATAGACTCTTTCTATCAGTGCTTCAATGTTTATGCCGACGGCTGCAGAGATCGTCACGGCGTCCGGGAACCGCTCCATGAGTGTCTGAAGCTGATCAGAATTTACCAGGTCTATCTTGTTTAGGACCGTGAGCGCACGGATGTATTTGCGGTTTCCAATAACCACGTCAATAAGGTCATCGAGGGTGATGCGTTCGCGTATAAGAACCTCTGCATTGTGTATTTTGTATTCCGCCAATACCGCTTTGATCATTCTATCATCAAGTTCGAGGTCAACGGTGCTGTTTACGGTGATTCCACCTTTGCTTGCTTTATGAATGACAACCACCGGGGGTTGGGTATTAACACGAATGCCGGCATCGTATAACTCCTTTGCCAATATATCGTACTGCTGCGGACGAAAGACATCCACGATGATAAGAATGAGGTCCGCGTTTCGCATCACAGATAGTACCACTTTGCCGCGCCCTCGTCCCACCGCTGCACCTGCGATAAGCCCTGGAAGATCAAGAAATTGCATCCGTGCACCTTTATAGCGAAGCGTACCGGGAATCACATCGAGCGTGGTGAAATCATAATCCGCAACCTCAGCAGCGGTGCCTGTAAGGCAGTTGAGCAGCGTGGATTTTCCGACTGATGGAAACCCTACCATCACGACAGTCGCATCGCCCGATTTTTTTACCGCATATCCTTCGCCTTTACCCGCGGATTTTGCGGTTGCACGTTTCTGCAGGTCCTCCTTCAGTCTGGCGAGCTTCGCTTTGAGCCGTCCAATGTGATGCATTGTCGCCTTGTTGTAAGATGTTTTTCTTATTTCGTCCTCGATGCTTTTGATGTCCTCTTCGATGGGCATTTAGTTTAGATACCTTTTATGCTCTTTTACGTATCGCTTGAAGAACCATTGAACAAATATGTTATCCTGTTCCTTTGTTTGTGCTCTTTCCAGAGCATTATAGTAACTTGCTCTGCTATCGTAATGAATGTTAAGTAAAGGAAATTTGTGTTTATGTAAAACGAAGTTCATCATTAACCTGCTTATTCTGCCATTGCCGTCTGTAAATGGATGTATTGTCACGAATCGTAAATGAACCAATGCCGCCAGTTCAACAGGATGTAATTTATTTTTGTTTTTGTCATACCACCTGAAAAAATCTCTTAGCATGGGATAAATTTCGGCAGGGAATGGTGGCAGAAACTTGCTGCCAGCAATTGCTACTTGATGCTGTCTGATTTTACCCGCAATGTCTGTTTTTGTGCTCTCAAACAACTCTTTGTGCCAGTACAAAATTATCTGCAATGATAAGTCTTTTTTGTAGTCCAGGACATCATAAAATACTTTTTTATGTGCTTCTGCCTCTTTTATGTCATCAAGAGGTTTTGCTTTTGGCGTTACGCCTTTTTCCAGCAGATCGGCTGTTTCTCTTAATGTCAGTTTTGAACCCTCAATTCGGTTTGTATCATAAGTAAACGTAATAGAAAAAATTTGAATCTCTTTTTTCCTGGCAGTTTTCGGCATTAATCTTCTCTCTTCAGAATAATTTCTCTTTATCCTGTCAAATGAAGGAAACCATTTCTCCGCATAGATTTCTGAAAGAAGTTCTTTCTTCATATCTTCAATGTTTTTTGGTAGCTTTTTACCCAAGTATTTCCCTCTTTTCTGGATTTTACCTTTATGTCTGATCGTATGTTCAAGATAGTAATATGTCTGCTTTCCTATCTGTTTCTTCTTTATACTTACCATGTTCAGTTTATGGATTATCTACACATATTTATAAATTTTCCCGTTTTATATGAAATGTGGGGGTAACTAAAAGAACTATATTTGTATGTGAAGACCGGATGGGTGGTTTGAATTGGAAAAGAAAAGATTATGGAGATGTCTTGCCCTGAATGTGGAGAGGGAACGGCGACACGTAACGAGCCAATCTTGAGAGAGAGAGAGAGAGAGAGAGAGCAAAGATAAATTATTGACACAGATTAACGCAGATTAACACAGATAAAATCCGCGTAAATCCGTGTTAATCCGCGTCTTAAATAGAAGGAAGTTATACGGTATGTACAATGAAAAAGCGTTAGAGAAATACTATCGAAGTTTAAAAATCTCTGAGGAGATTGAAGATAGGCTCTGTATTGCTTTAACGTTAGCTCAGGTAGGAAGATTAAAATATGAGCAAAAGAGGTATCGGGAGGCTATATCCGCGTTGAGCAGGGCGGCATTAGTTTTTGAGGAGTTTGGGTCGCCTTTGAAAATTTAAAATGCCTAAAAATCAATTAATGTAAATATAGTATA
>QBUL01000069.1 GCA_013180605.1 Candidatus Methanophagaceae archaeon GoMg1
GTTAATCGCGAAACTAAAGGAGGCGTCGTCAAGATGAACCTGAAGTCGCTCCCGCTGCTCCTCTTTGCTCTCTTCCTGCTCGCCTCTTCGCTGGCTGCGGTTGGCGTCGCCCCCGCAGCAGCGGACTCCCCTGCCGCTCGCTTTGGGCACTCAATAGTCAGTGTTGACGACTGCCTGTGCATATTCGGCGGTTTGGTCTCGGGCAACCCCAATCCCCAAAACGATTTGTGGGAGTTTTCTTCCGGGACAAATACTTGGTCAGAAGTTTTCGCCGCAGGCACCTTGCCCCCGGGACGATACTCGCATGCAGCCACAGCGGCAGATGGCAATATGTACATCTCTGGCGGGATAGACGGTGAGGGCAATACCCTGGACGATTTGTGGGAGTATAATACCGAGGGTAATAATTGGAATGAAGTTTTCGCCCAAGGCAATCCCCCTGCCCGCTCCGACCACAGCATGAACGCCTTACCTGACGGTCGCATAGTGCTTATAGGCGGTATGGGCAGTGCTCATACGCCGCTTTCCGATACGTGGGTGTTAGACACGACTACCAGCGTGTGGACACAGAGAACCGACTACCCTGGTCCCTACGGCGGGTCCTACGGGGCTAGCACCGCCGTACATGAAGGCAATGTGTATGTGTATGGCAGCACGGATGACGTGCATGTTTACGACGTGATCAGCGACAGATGGGTTACAATAACGCCCAGGGGAACACCGCCGCCAAATCGAGTTCTGGGCGCCTCCGCACAGGTCGGGAGCAGCACCGTGGAATACCTCTTCGGCGGTGAGGATGAGAATGGCAATATCCTTAGTGACATCTGGGAGTTCGACTACGGCACGGATACATGGACGCGGAAAACCGATATGCCAGTAGCACTTTCCAGGTTTGCAGCCGCAACGTTCGAGGCGCAGTCGCAGAGCCAGCACGTGCTCCTCTTTGGCGGCTTGCAGAGCAACGGCAAGCCCAGCAACCGGACGTTCGTGTACATTCCGGAAGCGGAGGAATATGTACCCGGCATAGAAGTAAATAAAACGGTATTCAATGAAACAGCCGGAGAATGGGTTGATGCAATCACCGCAGAGCTAAACGAGACCGTGAGGTTCAGGTGCGTGGTGCACAACAACGGCACATGCTGCAACCTGACCGACATCGCGGTTACGGACATTATGTCGGACAGCCTGGAATACCGCGACAATGCAACGGTGGATGGGACAGCACAAGAGCCAACGCAGGTAAGCGGAAACGAATACAAGTGGGAGTTCGCGGGGCCGCTGGCACCATCTGAAGCAATAACCATCGAGTTCGATGCGCGTGTGATAGAATGTGGCAACGACACGAACACGCAGAATGCGACTGCGTGGTGCGAAGAGACTGGAACTTGGGTCTCTGACGGGGATACGGTGTGGGTTAATTGCACACCACCGGGGACACCTGTTGAAACAGCTACGGGCTCGGGCACGGCATACTTTGCAACCGATGCAGGAACGAATGAGGACCTCATGGCAATTAATGAGTCTACGTTGCCTGCAGAAGGAAAACCAACACTCGCATTTCCTCACGGGTTCTTCTCTTTTAACATAACCGGACTCACACCGGGTCAAACAGTGGTAGTTATGATTACGCTGCCGGATAACGTTCCTGTGGGTACGGAGTACTGGAAATATCATGCCTTTGAAGGTGGGTGGATCCAGATACCGATGGGTAGCGACGATGGCGATAAGGTAATAACAATCACGCTTGTAGATGGCGGATTAGGGGATGACGATGGCACTGCAAATGGTGTAATTGTTGACCAAGGGAGATCAGGAATTATTCCAAAGCCAGACTTGGTAATCACCGAGAAGTACGAGACATTTGTTGATGGTGGAAGCTTCAACATAACTTACAAGGTGAATAACACAGGGTGCGCAGGTGCATGTGCGAGCAACACAACTATCTACATTGATGGCGTTCCATTAGAAGTTCCTACACCAGCAATACCCGGAGGCGAATGCCATGAGAACACAGTCGGTCCATTCGACTGCCCATGCGGTGTGACCCTTAACGTCACGGTTTGCGCAGACAACGACAATGTTGTTGACGAGAGCAACGAGACGAACAACTGCAAAGTGAATGTGGTGGAATGCCCCAAGTTGCCTGACTTAGTGATTGAGGAGATATGGACGAAAGAGAGATGGGGCAGATGTAACGTGTATTTTGTCGTGAAGAACATCGGCTGTGCACCAGCTCCGAAAAATCATTACGCCACGCTACTCGTTAACGACCAACCCGAGGAAGAAAAGCATGTACGACGGGCTTTAAGCCCTGGCAGGTCATACAAAGGCTACTTCAGAACTACAGTTAGCTGCACGGACGATGTCATAAGGGTATGCGCAGATAATACCAAAGTCATAGACGAATCAGACGAAACGAACAACTGTTTGGAGTATGGGAAGCCATGACCTGACTAAGAAAATAATTGAAAAAAGCGAAAGCATTATATTTTTAAATCCAATTTTTATACTTGATACTACTTTTATGGAAAACTTTTTATTAACCTCGACAATAACCAAGTCTTATATCTTACTAAAAGGTGAGATAAAAGGCGAAGATATGAGCGATGGGAAAGGAAGCAAAAAGAGTGAAAATAAAAAGCATGTCCCTTACGTGGTTCGAGTCCATGAGGGGAAAAAGGGGGAAAGAAGTGAGTCCCCTAATAATAGGAGGTAAAAGGGTGAGAAGAAAAGGGAGGAAAGAAAAGTTCTTTGGGCAATCCTTTTCCCCCGCGCCGAGGAGGGGCGTGATATGCTATATTATGTCGGCTATCCGGGACAAGTTTGTAAGCGGCCAAACCGTTTTTATTTTTTTAAATAGGATGGAAGATGATGAAAAAGAATGGAGGTGGGAAAGAGGAAATAAAAAACCACGGCTTAAAAGGTCCGAGATGTACGGGGACTTGCCCATCAAACTTTAAGAAAGTTTGATCAAAAAGAGGGTATCGTGGTAAGTGCATCAAAAACAAAAAAATTAGGAGGTGAAAAAAAGAAAAAAATGAAAAACAAAAACGGAATAATATTGCTTGGAATAGTTGCGTTTTTTGCAATGGTTGCAATGACGGCAACAGCTTCTGCACTGCCAGCAGAGAACGTGGTATGGCTCGAACCAGAGGATAGTAGTGTTCCAGGATATTGCAACACCAAGGAGGTAGAGGTATGGGCTAACATAACTGATCCAGATGGATGTGCAGGTGGCACATTAAATATCACATACGATCCCGGATGTGCTAATGTAACAGATTGGGAACGCAACACCGTTGCTTGGCCACTGGGAACATGGGATTCAAATGTCGATGGCAGAGAGTGGATAACTTTCGAGACGGTGTTTAACCGAACTGGCAAGGTATTAATCGGAACGCTGACAATTCACTGCAACAGTACAAGTTTCTGCACAACTCCATTGATATTCGATGAGGGTAGTTCATTGTTTGCAAAACCACCAGATGTAGAATGGAAAAACGGCACATTCACATGTGAGGTGCCCAAACCAGACCTGAACGTAACTAAGGTAGAGGTGAATTACGATGCTTCGAGTCTTGGTGGAAGAGCAGTCGGACCTGAACCTGGTCCTGGTGTGCACACGCAGTGTAACAACCTCTCTGCTGTGATAGAAGAGGACAACGGAGTAGACGTTGTGTCTCCGTTCGATGTTACGTTTGAAGTCGATGGAACTACGTTGTGTATGGTGCAAGTTCCTGGCTTGACAGGTGGAGCTAACAAAACGGTGTATTGCAACTGTTCATGGTATCCAATGGCAGGAGATGCCTTTGCGATAAATGTAACCGTGGATTCTAACAATGAGATTCTTGAGTCTGATGAAACGAATAACACGATGTGGAATAATGGAACAGTCGTTTCCAATGGCTACAAAGGCGATGGATGGCAGGGTCCTGACAAGAACCTGACAAACGTGCAGTGCCACGATCAAGATACGATCAATCTGATCTACTCGGTAGGTGACAGCTACTACTTGAGCGGGGCTACAAACTGGACAGAATATACAGCTAACTGGACTGCAAGCGATTTACCAGTTCCAGAGGATGCAACCATTGAAAAGGCATGGCTATACGTGTATTACACATGGGACAAGAACGATGTAATGCCAGGTAATGTTAACCTGACGTTCAATGACAACGATATACCATTTGCCAGACACTACTCAGATCGCAAGGGATTTGGCGGCTACGACTATCCCGCGGGAATGCTGGTTTACACTGTGACCAACGAATTTATTGCAATAGGCAATAATAAAGCAGTGCTTACAAAACCTGTCGCTGCGGATGAGGTATCAATGAGAGGTATGCTGCTGATGGTGGTCTATAAGCATCCAGACGAGCCAGAGCGGATAATCTGCATTGACGAAGGCTACGACATGCTGTATGCGAAAAAGTCCTATGCCGTGACTTCAGAAGAGGCGACCACATACGCTCCATTTGAGTGCTGCGAGCCAATACCAATGGGAGAAATAGGTAAGGCGACTCTGATAGCAGTTGCGCCAAGCGCAAAAGACGGCGATGACATGAACAGACTATCATTCAATGATGGTCTGTGGAACGGGATTTGGGATCACTATGAAGCAGCCACACAGCTTGGTATCGCAGAGACAGGTGTATTAGCTCATCTCAAAGCAACTGATAACCTCGCAAACTTCCAGAGCCACATTCCCGAAGGCGGGGACAAAGGCGATTTCATGGAAGCGAGCAACGCGTTCTTGATCTTGGAGAAAGGGGTCGTAGAAAAGCCAGACTTAAACGTGACGAAAATCGAGCTAACCTGTGGCTACCTTTTCGGAAACGAGAGCAACGAGATATGTGCAAAGATTGAGAACATCGGCAGCGGGGATGCAGGTGCATTCAACGTGAGCTTTGTTATTGACGGTTTCAGCGAAGAAGAAAGAATAAATGGATTGGCGGCAGGTGAAAATACAACGGTGTGCATTAATGACACAACGAGCAGAAATGCTGGCGATTCCGTGACTATTACCGTTACCGCCGACTGCAACGGTGAAGTCCCCGAATCGGATGAGACGAACAATGAATCAACTATGACTACAACGGTAGTGAACAATGGCT
>QBUL01000068.1 GCA_013180605.1 Candidatus Methanophagaceae archaeon GoMg1
GAAATAGGAAAGGGGATGTGGTAGCAGCTTTGGGCATTTTTGATGTGGTTGGAACGGTAGATTTGGGTGCTCTATTTGCCGACTATCCCGCAGTTCTCGAACAAGTTAGGTCGTATCGTAAAGGAGAGCGAAAATAGAATTATTAAAATTAATTGAAATTGTGAATGAAAAAGGCAGAAGACCAAAGTAAAACAACAACAAAAAAATAAATAAATCGTTGACACAGATTAACGCAGATTAACACAGATGATATGAATCAATACAGTTAAACTAAAATAAATCTGCGTCTTAAATAGAAGGAAGCTATAGTTTATATACAATGGAAAAAGATTTGGATACACTTTTGCGGGAATTAAGGGAGATACACGAGGATTTTAAACGTATTCCTGCAGATGAGATAGAAGTAGCTGATTGGGTGCGGTGGAAATGCCTGTATGGGTGTAGAGGCTATGCGAAGCATCTTACCTGCCCTCCTTATACGCCAACGCCAGAAGAGACGAGAAAACTCATAAAGGGCTATAAAAAGGCGTTTATCGTGAGATTTGAAGACGTGCAGCCGAATCCTGATGTTCCTTCTTACCATATCCATCACTTTTTATGGGATGCCATCAAGAAGATAAGCGATACGATGTTCGAGCTGGAAAGATGCGCTTACTTAGCGGGCTATTACAAAGCATTTGCAATGACTGCACTTCCTTGTTCCTATTGTGAACCCTGCATTCCCGAGAAGGATAAAGTCTTAGATAAAGAGCCAAAGCGATTCTGCGCACATCAGGATAGAGCAAGACCGTCAATGGAAGCATGTGGGATAGACGTTTTCGCAACGGTTCGGAAAGTTGGCTACGAGGCGGAAGTGTTCGCATCACCGTATCAAAAACTGACTTTTTACGGGTTACTTTTGGTTGACTGAGTAAATTTCACCGCAGAGCATACGGAGAACGCGGAGGTAAAAAAAGTTTCACAAGAAAATTTTTGATAATCGGACGCAGATTACCGCGGATAATCAGGATTTTAAATATAAGGCATTTGATTGATAATTTGAGGAAATAGTTTTCTGCGTAAATCCGCGTAAATCTGCGTCCTAAATAGGTAGAAGTTATACGTTATATACAATAAAAAATCTTGTGATAATCTGTGTAATCTTGTGGTTAATAATTTTTGGAATGACTATAGATAGTCCCGGGAGGGTTCGAACCTCCGTCACTGGCTCCAAGGGCCGGTATGCTTGACCACTACACCACGGGACTGAGTAGGTTTTTTAGGTATTTGTTAGGTTTGAGGTGTTAGGTGTTAGATGTAAGGGTTGGAGCACCTGACAAGTTGCACCTCTCGTTTATAACTTGTAACTATATGATTATTTTTTTCATTGTATATACAGTATGACTTCCATGTATTTAAGACACGGATTTACGCGGACCCTATTTGAGTTTGACATTGTTGATTTTAACTATCGATTACACAAATTTTGCACTTTGCAGTTTGTTTTGTCTGTGTTAATCTGCGTTAATCTGTGTCTATAATTTATTTTTGGGCTGGTTCATTCTTCTTCACCATGCTCTTCCCACGCCTGCATATAGTTCAACCCTAACTCTTTTAGCCTTGTTTTATCTACATGCGCCCCTATCGTGTACGTAGAGATAAAGTGCTCAAACTCGCTGTGTAAAGACCGAAAAGTTGGACGTTCCGCAGAAAGTAGCTCATTATCCTTCTGGAACTCATATTTTATCTCAAAATGAACTGCCGATTTCGTCAGCTGCTTCAACTCGTCAAAATCCAGCGAGTGATAGACATGCAGGGGAATGTCCTGCACCTTTAGCCTCGCAACTTTGTCTCGCGGATTGCATTCCTGAATGCGACTTTTTATGGCTCTTTTTATCTCATGCGCATCGAGACTGCGGCAAACAATTGGCTCTAAATCCGCCATTTCTCTTGTCTTTAAAGGATGAAATACAACTTCTTTTTCTCCATTGGCATCCAAAGAGACTTCTAAGAACCCTTTCTTGTCGTTCACCTCGTTAAAGCTGAATCGTTCGGTTGACCCTGCGTAATAGGCATTTTCCATTACTCTCGTGCACCCGTGAAAATGGCCCAATGCGAGGTAATCGAGTTTTGTCAGGTCGTCAATATCAACCACCTGCTCGTTGAAGTCGCCCATCATGAATGTGGGCAGTCCTGCACCGAGAACGCTTGCGTGAAGAAGTGCGACATTAAAATTAGAATTAGAATTAGAACCATTAGCGTCAATATTCAACGTCATTTTATTCTTCTCGCCCTCTATATCATCGGAATGCGGAATCGCATGTAGTTGCAAATCGTCAATTTCAATGACTTCATATTTGTTCTCATAAACCACGTACACCCCATGAATATGCTCAAACAGGCTGAATACACTGCCCGTTTCCTTCAACCGAGGCGTTTCGTGATTGCCTGAAATCACTACGAAAGGTATGCCCGCTTCACTTAACCTTATTAATTGCTCAAGAACGAAACAAATAGCGCGGTTTGTCGGGCGTACAGAATCAAACAGGTCACCTGCATGTAGTATTACATCTGGCTTTTCTTTCAACGCATAGTCTACAAATTGCTTGAACGCTTCGTAGGTGTCCACTTCTCGTTGGTTCAGGCCTGTCGCTTCGTCTGTCTTCCGATATGCTGAATAGCCTATGTGCGTGTCCGCGAGGTGGTATATTTTTTTCATTTTTTTTAAAAAAGCTTTTTTTGCTTCGCAAAAACCTTTACTAAATCTTTATCATCATTTCTACCTTAGCAGTATCACGGCTTTCGGGCGAGCCCCATTTGTTCGAAATGAAATAGCATGGTTTTTGTCAATCACGTCTTCTATAGCAATCCAAGCCCCAGTATCAACAAATATTCACTATCTTTTCTCCCGTAGAGGTATCTATCATGCTCTTCTGAGGCATTGTGTAATTTACTACCAAGACCATCTTCCCCCATTTCCATAAAAGCCCTCCAGCCCTCTTCAGCAGAACTAACAACTTTTTCCTTTCTCAATACGTGTTCAAGAAGGGGCAATATTAACTCAATCTCATTTTCAGATAGTCTTTCAATAACGGAGTGCGCCTTTGTCTTTATTTGAATTACATTTTGCTGATTTTCACCCATAATTACCTCCCTCTAACAGCCTTATGTACATTATCATTATCATATACACTATCTCTATATAAATCTAATGTTTTTTACAGCCTGAACAACCATCGCTTCAACACTCGCATTTAGCATTTATAGTCATTCCAGTAACAAATTGCAAAACCACGAGATTTCACAAGAAACCTTTTCTTAGAAAGAAAAGCTTTACCAAAAGAACATATTCGTTTTTCTTTTAGCACAGGTTTTCTTTTTGTAAAAAAGAAAAAGTGTTGTGTAATCTGGTGGTTAATAATTTTCGGAATGACTATAGTTAGATGCCACTCCACAGTTAGTTTTTGTTATCTCCTCTTTCGTGACACCCATGAACGTTTTCATCAACTTCTCCTTTATCTTCTCCGTTGCACCTTCCACCGTTACTCGTATCAACGGCGAGGTATTAGAAGCCCTTATCAGCACCCAGCCTTCCTCCAAAAAGTCTATTCTTATCCCGTCCATCGTGTTTATCCGGTCAGCGCCATATTCAATTGCTAACCGCTCAGCGAGTGCGTGCATCACTCCGAACTTCACCGTATCATCACATTCAAGGTTTGTCCTCTCCTTAGGATACGTTGGCAAGTCGTCCACAAGCTCTGATAACTTCTTTCCCGTTTCAGCCAGAATCTCCGCTATTTTCAACGGTATTATCATCGCATCGTCAAACGGGAATAACGA
Source organism: Candidatus Methanophagaceae archaeon GoMg1 (assembly GCA_013180605.1). GTDB lineage: Archaea > Halobacteriota > Syntropharchaeia > Alkanophagales > Methanospirareceae > QEXZ01. Next base: position 3,820 of record QBUL01000068.1, read on the forward strand.
GGGAATAACGTAATGCCCGCTTGACTCTATACCAAGCACTGCGTTTCTTTCGTTCGCTTCTTTTGTCAGGAAAGTATGACCCACCGGTATTCTTTCTATTTTACCACCCAGCTTTCCTAACTCACGCTCGATAAGCATTGAGCATTCAACATTTGCCAGAACAATTCCGTTTCTATCACGTAATAAATTCTTAGCAATGATGACGCCACACTGGTCTGCGCTCAGCATTCTTCCCTTATCATCTACAATTGCCGCTCTATCACCATCGCCATCAAAAGCAGCGCCAAAATCCGCTTTTTTACGCTTTACTTCTTCTTTTAACGTTCCTAAACTATCCTCCGTGAGTTCAGAGGGTCGGTTAGGAAAAGAAGCGTCAGGAGTTACAAACAGCAGCGCATCGGTCTTTAGTTTTACTCGTTTCATCACGTCTGGCGCTACCAATCCCATGCTCCCGTTTCCGCAATCCAGCACGATTCTCATCTCTTTAAAGATGTTCTTGCCATTACCCTCAAATCGTCCCGCTATGTATTCTATATACTCCTTCTTCAAATCCACCTCTTGGTAGTTGCCGACTTCATCCCAATAAGCTCGTCCTTCGTGTTCTTTCCCTTCCAGCACTGTATCTCGTATCTCTTCATTCTCATCGGCGGAAAAACCTATTCCTGCCCCTGTATAAAACTTCACGCCGTTCCATTCGGGTGGCAGATGCGATGCCGTCACATAAGCAGTTATATCCTTCTTGAGCTGCCAGCCGCAGAAGGCGGAAACGCCAAATGAGGTTGTTCCTGCATTGGTCACGTCCATACCCGAAGAGAGCAACCCAGAGACAAGTGTGTTTGTGAGCAACCGGGAGGAAGAGCGTATGTCGTTACCAACAACCACATTCTTTTTGCCTCTCTTTTTTGCATACGACCCCAGAGCCAAGCCTATTTTTAGCATCGTCTCGGGGTACAGGTCGTCATTGAAAATACCCCGTATGTCATACGCCCTGAATATGTGCGCAGGTATTTGTTTTTCGTACATTGTCATTATAAATACAATCCGCCTTTTCTTTTTATAGTCATTCCAGTAATAAGTTGTAATTAATAAACCACGAGATTAACACAACACTTTTTCTTTTTTACAAAAAGAAAACCTGTGCTAAAAGAAAAAACAAAAAAAGTTGGCTCTTTGGTAATTTACGTGGAACCTATCTCCCTGATAAATCAAGCAAATAGAG
>QBUL01000067.1 GCA_013180605.1 Candidatus Methanophagaceae archaeon GoMg1
TTCATCAGCTCTTTTTTGATCTCTTCTTTTTGTCCCCTATTTTAAAATATTAAAGATAGATTTATTTAATTTAAATAACGATAACCTTTGTTTTAATTTTAGGTTCCCCATAGAAGTAGAGAGAGTCACAAACCCCGCTCTAAACAGTAGTTGGCAATGTAGATAATAACAGGATTGTCCTTTAAAGATTTCAAGCCGAAAAGGGCTTTCTTGTAGTTAGATGCAAGATAAAATATTATTATAAAGTGTACGCTCAATCGCTTGAGCATCCTCACAATCGGAACCGCATAGAATCCTCTGTAATGGCTGCATGGACAATACCGTCTAGAATATTGCCTGTGCTGCCAATAGTGACATTACCCCCCTGCTTGAAGTCGAACATCGGATAGAATTTTTTCTTGAATACTTAGCAGGCTCTCTTCTCGACCGCTGATCGATTAAGCACCGAATACGATGACAGAACACATAGACACACATAATAAAAATAATAGATATATAAGATGAGGCTATTTTTTATATACACAGCCAACTGCTGTTAAGTATGGGGTATGTGACTGAGATATCAAAAAGACCTAAAATTGAACGTTATCTTCTTAACATGAGGACAATCATGAAAAAGGTAATAAGACAAATAGGAAAAGACTTATCTATGTATGAAAACTTTATTCAGACATACAAGTACAAGAATAGATATGTCAAATGTCTTTTTATAAATGCATATAATCATTTTTTTATCTGCCTATATTCTAGCTCATAAAGGTTTAAAAACGCAATGCTTTAATAGTTTACGTATGGGACTTGAAAGCGAATGGATTGGAATATGATTAGATAAAGATATTGGATTAGCGATGCACTGGGCTTTTGGCATCGGACAAGAAAAGAACAACAAAAAATTGTTGCGTTTGGAAAAACCGTACGAATTACGTAAAATGCTCGGTGACACCAAACGCATCAAAATCAAAGATCGTAATGATATCTAGAGGGCTCTTTCAGATGCAAGCCATACAAAGTTAGCAAGCACAGCAGTTTATACGGGGGAGGTAGAATGTATTCCTATTGGAGGTTTGAGAGGCGAGGTAAACATTATAAAAACCTTAGAAGCAGTACAGTTCGTGCAGAAATTTGCCTCTGCAGAAATTGAAGAGCAGTTAGGGTATATGTTTTCAGAAACAGAATGGAATTTCAATCGTATGAATCTAATGAGGATTAGCCAGTCTGGATATGGTTCTGGTAACGGGAATATTGAGCCTGCCATCACATCCCAAGGTCGTCCTGGAAGTGATGCGCTTCAAGCAGTAGCCCTGCTAGATTTCATTAAAAAGGGACGCATTGAATAAGAGCAAAAAACAGAGGAGTAATGGCTACACAGTTGACAAAATTTAGGAATAGGGTCTATCTCTCTCGGCTCATTTAAAGGGATGCCTTTGAAATATTGACAATGTGAAGTGTTACTTGGCCTAACAAATCACTCAAGCTGACCGGCTTGCCTCTGGGTCATTTTGATGCTCGGTCTTTTTGCGCGGTTGTTCTGTTTTTATTGAGGCTTCTATCTTAATTTGCCGCCGGCAGTTTAGTTCTGGCGTTAGGTAATTACGATCAAAAAAAAAGGTATCTCTTTTCCCTTTCACGAAAAACTTCACTTTTTAATGATGAGTTTTATGTATACCATGAAATCGTTAATATAAATTAAAGAGGGAGGAAAAAACAAAATGACCCATATCGAAATAAATCCTAAAATCTTATGCGGGAAGCCGGTAATAAAAGGGATGAGAATACCTGTATATTTAATTATTGACCAATGATGCAAATCAAAATTCCATTTGATGCCGATGATGTGATAAGAATCCACGACGACATAATCGAAAATGCAGGTGGTGTGTTCGGGGTTCTGACTATAGGTTCGATAGAATTCACGATCGAGCGGATAAAAGGCGAGGTGGTAAGGGAAGATATAAATTTAATGTAGGAACGGATGAAATAATTAAGTTCCTATTAAGTTTGGCAAAAAGCGAAATCACGCTGAAGGAGGTGGAAGAATGGATAAAGAAAAACGTGAAATCAAAATAAAGCACACGAAGGACAAGAAACTGAAGAAATTGTTAAAAGAGTCGATGGAAGAAAATATTGAGTTATTGAAGGAATTAGCGAAATATTAATCCGCTTCGCGGAGGATGCCCCCGAATTTCATTCAGGTGTGGCATGGTTAGGGCTCAATTACGCGTTTTGAATTTAAATCCACCGAATATTGAGTAGTTACGTCCATTTACACCACACGGTGCCCTTCCAAAAACCGCCCCATCCTCTTCAAAGCTTCCTTTATTTCATACTGCGATACCGCATAAGAACACCTTATAAAACCCTCCCCCGAAGCACCAAATACGCTGCCCGGTATTACCACTACCTTCTCCTCTAAAAGCAGTCGCTTCGCAAACTCTTCCGACGTGAGACCGGTATTCTCAATAGATGGGAACGTATAAAACGCACCTTTTGGCTCAAAACAGCTCAGCCCTATTTCTCGCAGTCCTTCTACCATCAACCTTCTTCTACGGTTGTATTCGCTCACCATCTGCTCCATTTCGTCATTGGTTCTCAAAGCTTCCATCGCCGCCATCTGTGCCGTAATCGGCGCGCAGAGCATTATATATTGATGTATCTTCATCATCGCTTCTATTATGTCTTTATTCCCGGCGGCATACCCTAATCGCCATCCGGTCATTGCATACGCCTTCGAGAAACCATTCAGCAGTATCGTCCTATCTTTCATTCCATTGAGCGATGAGAAGCAGGTATGTTTGCCATCATAAGTTAGCTTGCCGTAGACCTCATCCGAAATAACAAGCAAATCATGCTCGGTCACCACATCTGCTATCTCTTCCAGGTCCTTTATGCTAAGTGCCGCGCCTGTGGGGTTGTTAGGATAGCTCAAAATAATCGCTTTTGTCTTATCCGTTATTTTTTGTTCCAGTTTTTCTGCCCTCAGTTTGAATTCGTCCTCAACCCCGGTATCCACGCAGACGGGACTCCCGCCAGTAAATAGCGTGCAGGGTTTGTAACTCACATAAGAAGGCTCGTGAATTATCACCTCGTCACCGGGATTGGCGATAGCACGAACGGCGAGGTCAAATGCTTCACTTACGCCTGTTGTTATGAGTATCTCTCCCTCCGGGTCGTAATACACGGAATCATCCGTATAAACCTTGTCTGAAATCATCTCCCTTAACTCCAGCAGACCCCAATTGCTCGTATAGGATGTATAACCTTTTTCTAACGAGAATATGCACGCTTCCCGTATACTCCATGGAGTTACGAAATCCGGCTCGCCGACACCCAATGAAATCGCTCCTTCCGTCTGCTGCGCGATATCAAAGAACTCTCGTATACCTGAACCCTTTAGTCCTTTCACCCTATCTGCTACTCTATTTGACTTCATGCCTTTTTTCTTTTTCTTGTGAATTACTTGGGATGAACCTTCCTTTAAGAATGAAAGCTGCACCAAAGAAACTATTTTTTTTTCTTTTAGCACAGGTTTTCTTTTTTGTGAAAAAAGAAAAAGTGTTTTTTAGAGTGTTACTGCTAATCTTTCTCCCTTCTCCTCCTCTTCGTACATCTCGCCATTCTCCTTATACGTTTTCAGTAAAAAATGCGTCACCGTGTTACGAACCCCTTCCAAAGGCGCTATCTTCTCTGCAACAAAATACGCAACCTTGTGCATCGTTTTCCCCTCTATCAATACCGAAAGGTCATACTCGCCAGAAATCAATCGCACGGACTTCACTTCTGGAAATCGCGATATTCGTTCCGCGATGGAATCATAACCCGTGTTCCTTTCAGGATTGACTTTTACGTCTATTACCGCATGAACGGTCTCTATGCCTGTTTTATCGTGGTTTATCAACGCTTTGTATTTTCTTATAATTCCGCTGTTCTCTAATTCTGATATGATGCTCTTAACCTCGTCCTCATCCATGTCCACCATCTTCGCTATCTCATTATCGCTTAACCGCGCATTTTCTTCCAGTATCCTCAGTATTTCATCCTTTTTCTGTTTTTCATTCACCTTTTCGTTCATGTCAATCACCTTTGTTCTCCACAGATTAATCTCGCCTTCAACAATATAAAAAACAATAGGTTTACACTATGTTCTTTTTGCAATCATTTTTCCGCCTCTTCCAGTTCCTCTTTTCTACTTTTTGTTACGGAACTTCAGATTTAAATTAATAACGGTTGATTACGGCTGCTTTTGTGAAAGGGGGAAGAAGGCAAAAGGAGAAGGAAACCGCGATTATTCTTCAAGCGACAGATGTGCGTAAGGCTTTGCCAATGGACGAAACTATCACAGCTATGAAGCGAGCTTTTGCAGCACTTTCGGACGGGCGGGCTCATATGCCTTCGCGTGCTCGATTAGAGGTTCCCTCTTATGAGGGAGAAAGCATGTTCCATCACACTACTTTAGAAGAGCGTTAAGGAAGTAAGAAAGATAATAAGAGAAGCTAATGGGTTAGAGAAGGAGGGAAATATGGTGCGTGCGGAAATCAGTGCCGTTGAGGAGATAAAGGTCTTTTTGGGAAGAAAGAGGAAAATGGTGGTCTATAAGAGCCATGAAAAGGCAAAAGCAGTAAGAGGAGATAGAGAGATTAAACTGGCTAAAGTGCTAAAGGAGCTTGAAGCGTATGCAGCAAAGGTGAATGCAGGGAATTATAGGAAGGTGAGCAGGCTAGCCAACAAAGTGAAGGAAATGTCAAAGGGCGTCTCAAAGTACATCAAGCTGGAAATCATCGTCGAGACGGGGAGAGTAAGGCGTGGAATAAAAAAACTTGATAGCAAAATCGAAGAAGCTCAATGGTTGGATGGTAAATACCTGCTGATGTGCACAGGCCCGAAACGAACGAAAGAGGAGATTGCCTCCGCCTATTTTGACAAGGACGGCATTGAAAAAGCTTTCAGAAGTATGAAAGGACACGGCATGCGCCCAATAAGGAACTGGCTTTTGAGTCGGGTTAAAAC
>QBUL01000066.1 GCA_013180605.1 Candidatus Methanophagaceae archaeon GoMg1
GATGGCTGTTGAGGTAGGAAGGATGAAATGGTTGTAGATGGAGCTAAACACATACAAAAATACCTTTTATAGTCATTCCGAAAATCGTTAACCACCAGATTACACGGATTTTCACGAGAACAGTTTTTAGAAAGAAAAGCTTTACCAAAAGAACTTATCTTTTATCATCGGAGGTGACGGTGTAGAAGAAATAGCATTTTATATTCAAGAAACAATAGTATAATGTTGCAAAATGGAGGAAACAATTGAAGTTGTGTATGAAAAAGGTGTATTCAAGCCTTTAGAGCCCGTGGAGATACCAGAAGGCACTAAAATCCCTATAACATTGACAAAAAGCGATAAGTTAAAGGGATACAGGGGAATACTGGGGAAAGCGGACGAAAAGTTGTTAAAGGAGTTCGAACTCGAAGCAAATGATATTTATTGACACAAACGTTTTCCTTAATCGCCGTAACATGTAAACATCACGGAATTAATAAAATTGCTACCTTTGACTCCGATTTTGAAAGAGTAGATTTCTTAGAGATAATTTAACGGCATCGGTCTTTTCATCTTATCTGTGTTAATCTGCGTTAGTTAATCTGTGTCAACAATTTATTTTCTTGTTACCTCTGCTGCGCATTCAAAACCAGCTCGGATTGCACCGTTCATACTTCGCTCGGGATAGTTAGGTGAAGAAAACATCCCTGCAAGGTATAGTCCTTCAATATGCGAAGAATAGGGAAGAATCTTGTTTTTATAGCCAAGCTCATATATCGGTGCAGTGTACTTTTTCTTTGCTAATCCACACCACTTCACGTCCTCCCGGCGGAACTCAGGAAACATCTTCGCTATACCGTCAAGATACAAATCAATGACCTCTTCGTCGCTCATTTTCCATATCGGGTCTTTTTCATGCACATAAGACACCACGTAAACTAAATTCTCGCCGTAGTCAGCTTGAGGAACAAAGTTTGTATGTTCGATAATGGCGCCAAAGGGCACTTCAGCCTTTATATTCAGCCAGTAAATGCCATCCATCAAACTTCTTTCCGTTCCAAAGAGAGCACAAATAGTGTTTTGATACTTTATTTTTGTACTTAATGAATTACCATTGATTGGAAGCCTATCACACAACGACGGCGTGGTTACTATAACGCTATCAGAAGCGATAAAGCCTTCGGATGTATCCACACCGACGACTTTGTTATTTTCTATCGCAAGTTCCTTGACCTTACAACCTGTTCTCAATTCGCATCCTTGCGATTCGATTTTTTTCGCCATTTTGTCCATGAGTTGCTGAAATCCTCCTCGCAGATATCCCAGTCGCTCTCCTTTAAATGTCCTGTTTGACCTCAGTTTTATCCTGCTCAGGAGCCAGGCAGCCGAAATGGAGTCGTACGAGCCAAATTTGCTTTTGAATAGCGGTTCAAAGAAATTCTCATACACAGACCGATTTGTTTTTTCAATCACCCATTTCGTTGCCGGGAACTCATCAAAGACCAGGGGGTCTTTTAGCCGGCGTGCACTGAGAACCGCCTTTGCCAAAAGAACCTTATCGAAAAAGGAGAGATATTCAAACTTCAATATTTCGAGCGGCGTGTTCAGGCGATGGATTTTACCGTTTATGTAATAACCTGTGGTTCCTATGCGCCATTCGAGCTTTTCAAGCAAACCGAGTTCTTTGATTAGTTGTTGAATAAGAACATCGTCACTGAAAATATGATGATAGAATTTCTCGATGGTGTACCCACCTCGGGCATAGCTGTTTGCTAAGCCACCCAGATTCCCTTCCTCTTCCACGAGGATAACTTCTTCACTGTCACGGTGCGTGCACAAAAAATAAGCAGCAGATAAACCTGTAAGCCCTCCCCCTATCACTATTGTTCTCATCACACTTTTTCTTTTTTTTACAAAAAAGAAAACCTGTGCTAAAAGAAAAAACTTATTTATAAAACAACACAACTCTGGTTTTAGTCGGTTCTTTGTCGATTTGCCGGAAAAACAGATAATCCGGCGATGCGAACGATAGACAATCGGATGCTGTCAATGGATAAGTATACCACTGCATGATAGAACTGTTAAATTGGCAGTATCCGGTGACATTTTGCGTGGTATTCAGTTTATCCTGGGATATGAGGATTATTGGTGCATCGAGTTCTCGTTGACCGGGATTCCACTCTATCCTATTGTGATGACGCAGATGCCATAGATATTGCGTTAATGCGGCTTCATCCACGACCTGAATTCTCGTTTGGTAGCCCTCGTGCTCGGCAGAAACCTCGTTTACCTTTGCAACGAACTCGTTAAAACTGCGGTGCGGTTGTGCTGCCTGCACCATGGGCTCAGCAGGGTCATCAAAATGATAATAATTCAGATTAACAGACGTGTATACGCAAAAAGCTAAGATAACAATCGTAAACACCGTGAAAACGGGTTTATATACGTTTAAATTTCTTCCAATACGTTTTAATGAAAGGTTTTCCGCCACGAACTTCCCCGCGATAAACGTTAGCGGCAGAAGCAAGTGAAGCAGAATCCATGGTGCCTTTTCGTGTATGTACGAATAAATAAAAAAGCTGCTGATCGCCCAATAAGACATAAAAATCATTAACAAGTCCTTTTTACGTGTGAAATATAAAATCCCGACAATCCCGAAGACAATAATTGGTAGTTCGTACAATGACGATAGCACGGCATAAAAGTAAAAAGGACCCGTGGGTCCTGCACTGTATGACGCCCAGTGAGATACTGCGCGGAAGAGCGCGAAAGAATCTTGCGGGTTTTTGAAGCCAAAGCTGTAAAAGGACGTGTAGATTATCACGATGATTGACAACGAGATGGTAATCTGCAGCCAGCGAAGCTTTAAAATTGTCATTAATGCTTTTGCCGTACTTTGTTTGTAGGTGTAGAGGGCATAGAAGACAACAAAAGAGAAAAAGATAAAGGAGATTATGTAGGCATTCTCTTTTGTGCACAACGCGAGAACAAAGAGGATAGACGCGAGATAGAGGAGAATGGGCTTTCTTTTCTCTATATAATGTATGACACAGACTACGGCTGCTAATGAGAAGAACGCTATGTAAATGTCGTTTCTAAAAAAACGTGAATAATAAAGAAAAGAGGGGGAAATAGCGAGAAGAAAAGCGGTAATAAAACTGCCCTTGAAACCAAGTTGTTTCTTGAGCGCAAAGGGTAGTGCAACCAGAGCGACGCCAAAAAGAGCGGGCATTAGCCTGCTAATCCATTCGGTATCTCCAAATAAGCGGTACATCGCGGCGGTTGAATAATATAGAAAAGGGCCGTGCCACCTGGGGTCATACCCATAGATGCCCTGTTTGAACAACAGATATGAAAAATGTGCATGCACGCTCTCGTCATGGTGGAACGGGCGAAAATCGAGATTATAGAATCTAAGAGCGAATGCGAGTGCGATAAGCATAAGAGGCAGGTATAACTCAACTTTCTCAAATCTCAAGGAACTGCTTCTTTTTTTTGTTCCCTGCATTGAATCAACTTCCTGGGGCAAGGGCGTTATTCGTTCCATTTTCAAAATGCTTCTCTAACACAATCTTCCGTTTTGCATAACTTCACTTCCGCATCCCCACACAGAAGAGGGACGTATCGCATCATTTTACCTGAGTTGGTCAATACGCAATCGTAGTGCTCAAAAGCAGGAGACACCACGAAACATGTATCGCAAATCACCTTAACGCCGTAATTCTCTATCCGCTCCGCTATTTGCTGCATTTGAGTGTTCTGCATTACTGCACGTGCGGTGAATATAAAGAACTCGAGATTTTTTTTTATCTTTCTTCCTTTACCTTCGCATTCCACTCTCAAGAGTTCGCATAACCGTTTCAGTTCGATAGGAGAGCAATGCGGGCAGCCTATCGCTATCACGTCGGGTTCGCTGGAACTGACGTAAAAGGCTTCTATATCCTCTTTTTCTATCTCTATTTTCTCATCGGGTTCTAAATTTAACTTCTTTTCATCAACGCTGGCTTCTGGTGTTATTCCTTTTATATGATACATACCTACGGACCCGGTGGCTCCTATCGCGGCGGATAAATGTTTCAACTCATCTCTGCTCGGAAGCGAGGAAGGGGGAAGTTCTATCAGCGGTATTTTGCTTTCTACAAGATTGCCTATCAGAAACCCGAGGGCGCTGTAGTCTGCATCTGCGAGGTCACAATTCACAGATACCTTTACCCCTGGCTTCCTGTTCTCAGATTGGTGGAGCCCATAAAAAGGTGTTTTCCCTATAAGCGACGCAGCAAGAGCCGAAGGTGCGCCTTCCATATTCGTCCTCGCACCCAGGACAGAATTAGCGTACAAAACTGCCGATGATTCCGCCCATGCGATATGTTCGCCATTTGCCGGTGCGTGACCGATAAGGTAAGGAATGCAGGTGCATTCGGCGGAGATGCCGAGTTTTTTATACGCATCAAGCACCTTTGTTTGATTAACCGCAAACGCTTCTGAAATGCCCATTTCCGCCCATTTCTCGATGTCCATACCAATAGGATTCAAGGTACTTTTTACTTCTACGGTGCCCTCAAGGCGGTTTATGAATTCAAAAGCGTCGCCGATGGTTTTGTAAGATACGCCTGATACGTGTGCGCTTTTTATGGGTATTAACCCGGATGCGTGATTTATGTCGCCAATTGCCACCATTATTTCCATCGCTTTTTGCTTCGTCCATCCTTCCTCTCCTTTGTATATCCGCTCTTCTTCTTTGGTTAGGTGCATTTGTCGTTTCCCTACTTGCGATTAAAAATCTTTCTTTACACTTTTCTTTTTTACAAAAAACCCTTTTGCAAGCAAAAGCCTTTACGGAAAATTCGCTTCGCAGAAAACATGTGCTAAAAGAGAAACTATGGAACTATTTTTAGTCAAGGTTTTTACCGAAGGTAAAAAAGTTGTTGG
>QBUL01000065.1 GCA_013180605.1 Candidatus Methanophagaceae archaeon GoMg1
AAATGAGTAAAGTTTTTCGGGAGGTTATGAGTAAAGAAAGGAAGTAACGATGAAGGAGGATGTAATAAGTATTTAATATGGTAAAAATCAATAAAATTATTTGGAAAGAAACTTTTGTTGAGAAAATAGAAAGTAAACACCACGTGACTATGTTCGAGGTGGAGGAAATTCTGCATGGCAAAAAGAAAGTTTATCGTATCGAAAAAGGCGATGTCAAAGGTATCCATGCAAAAGAAGTTGGAGCTGATTCTGTTTTAATCCGAGAGATTGATTTTAATTACAAGCTGGAGAAGAGGGAATATGAATAGAAGAAATGTTGAAACGAGGGATCGATTGCACATGAGAGGGAATGATGGAACGTTATGATTGCTACAAAAGAAACAGAGGTAAGAAAAGAATGACGGTAAAGAGTATAAATCTGAGGAACTTTCACGTATATTTCAGATTACGAATCACTGATCACGGATCACCCAAATGAAGAATCAAAATGGATGAAGAAACGGCAGAAGTATTAGCTGAGCTTTACGGGTTGATTACAAACGTGTATAAAGCAAAGGATATAAGAACAGCGGAAGCCGCAAAGGTTATTGAGAATATCCAGCGTGATTTGAATATCGCATTGATGAACGAACTAGCGATAATTTTCTATCCACTATCTAAATGAATAAACACGTTCTAAGAAAGCGATGTAATGTAATAATAAAATATTTAAAGGTTGAGGCATAATATAAAAGGAAAAGAGGTGAAAAAGGATGAGCGAAAAGATAGATGAGATTAGTGTAGCTGCGGAATTGTTAGGTATAAAATCATGGTTAGAGTTCTACGGAAAAGATTTCTTCCCCGAAGAGTTATTCGGTGATTTGCATGATAAAATAAGACAATGCGCAGATATAGCATTTAAAAATAAAGAGATAATGGAATATCGTGCGTTCCATGCTTTACAAATACTTTTGAGTGATAAAAGAGATTTTCAAGTGGTAACAGAAGCATTTGAGGTTCTGCACGACTTATTTTTATTAAGAACGGGGAAGATACGAAAGATAGATTTTTTAAGAGCAGTGGATAGGATAGAAGAGCTTATTTATAAAAGAGGGTTATTGAGAAAAGAAGCATCAAAGGAAGAAAAGGAAGGGTTTATGGAAGCATCAGAAGCGTTTGACTTCGAGAAGTCCGTTAAGGAGGCAATTAATGAACTTTCCAGATATTAATGTCGTGTTCTCATTTTGTGTCCCGGGGCACATATTTGAAAACCGAAGCAGAAATTTAGTTTTATCCGACAAAGAGTTTATATTCTCGGATAGAGGTTTGAACGTCTTGAATTTGGTATTAAATCGGTTCTTAGAGGGATTAAGCAGGGATTTGATAGATATTATAATTGCAAGGAAGGAGGAGGTTAAAGAAATCCTCGAGATAATTGATGTGGTAAATGATAATTTTCGAAAAAACATTATGCAACGAATTTTAATTGATGTTGGGATACGTGACCTTGAAGATATTGAGATATTGTCAGATGCGATATGGATTAAGGAGAGGGGGGGATTATGTAGAGATAACTTTCTGGACGTATGACGAAGAGCACATATTACCGATGAGGCATTTGCTGGAGATGAAATTCAATATAGTGGTGAGAAGACCATGAACACCGTTCAAAGAATAGTGAAGAACACAGAGATTGAGAGGAAAGATAAAGCACTTAAGAGGCAAACAAATGGGTGAAGGGTGACGAGTATAAAAATGAGGAAGTATATGTTACCTATCACGGATTACGTCGTTACTGATTACGCATCACGCATTACGGATCACCGATCACTGATTACCGATCACGCATCACCCCCCGAAGGAGATATTTGAAATGCCAAAACGAGCCTTAATCACCGGCATAAGCGGACAAGATGGCGCATACATACATAGCTTAGCGAAATTCCTTTTGGACAGACAAAGGCTACGAAGTATTTGGCAGTGTTCGAGGTGGGGATATAAGAAGTGATTTCAATTAAAGATGTGCCTGCATATATTTGTGAGAATTGCGGAGAGGCTTATTTCACGCCAGAGATTTCAAGAAAAATCGATGAAGTTATGAGGGACTTCCACGGAACTAAAAATGGGAATAGAACTAAAAATTCGCCCAAAAAGTTATATTTAAATAGTTGGAAAACAATAGTCTACGGGAGAAGGTGATTGAAATGGAAGTGGTAGAAAAAATTTCACATTTTTCGGAGTCTCGACTCCAAGAGGTTCTGCACTTCGTGGATTTCCTTGCCACCCGTGAAAGGAGGGAGGAAGACCCAATCCTTAAAGTTGCCGGTTGTCTCTCAGGGAGTCCTCTTTCTGCTGAAGAGATAGAAGAAGAGCTCTATGGAAAGGATCCGGCATGATGGATGAGGATGTTTTTATAGATACATGGGGCTGGCTGGCTTTGGGGCATCGCAAAAATGTAAGGCAGATTATCACAGAAGATGAGCATTTTCACCATGTTGGGATGGGTTTTCAGAAAGTGCCTCAAGAGTTGAAGGGTTGAAAAGGTGAAAAACAGGAGTGAAACCAGTAAATGAGAGGAAGGGAAAAAATCGAGACCGACATTCTATGGCTCTCGATAACAAATCTAACAAAGGTTGTAAGAAGTGTAAGAAATGATTCCTGATCCATATATTCCGGAACAAGTGGTAGACCCCGAGGATTTCGTAGGCAGATGTGAGGAGATAGAAAATCTTTATTTGTATAGCTAATCTTAAAAACCACGAGATTCCACAAGATTAACACAAGAAATTAAGGTTAATATGGATGGGATAGCCAATAGTTTATTAAAATTAGATTACTATTATTGTTTTCTCGTGAAAATCTGTGTAATCTTGTGGTTTGCTAAACATCCAAATACGAAAATCTTTATGATAAATAGTTAAAAAGGAGTCCCTTGATAATATGAAAACACTTGTAACCGGCTGTGCAGGCTTCATTGGCTCGCACCTTACAGAACGATTGTTAAGTTAAGAGAGGGATACGAAGTAATCGGCATAGACTGCTTCACGGATTACCCATCACCCATTACCGATCACGGATCACGTGTTACGGGTTACCGATTACACATTACCGATCGCAGAATCGTGATACGATGGAGTGAGTCGCCGGTGAGGGAGATGGTGAAGGAGTTGAAGGAATTTGGTGTTGATGCATATGGGTATGACCCTTTGCTTAGCAAGGAGGAGATAGAGGGGTTTGGTGTGAAGGCATTGGATATTTTGGGTGTGAAAATTAAAATGGATGGTGTAATTGTGGCGGTTGCGCATGATAAGTTCAAGAAAACCCTTTCTTAGCACAGGTTCTTTCTTTCAAACTTTACGAAAGTTTAATCATCAAACCTTTAAAAAAGGTTTAATCCAAACTAATGCTTTTAGTAAAAGTTTGATCAATAAACTTTTAAGAAAAGTTTAATCAAAAAGGCTTCGCAAGCGTCGCAGCTTCGCAGAAAGAAAGTGTGATGTAAGAGGGATGTTTGATGAAGAAGAGGCGAAAGAGAAAGGGTTTTTATTATAGGGAAGTGTAATAATAGTTTATAAACAGAAGAGGCAATAAAAACAAAGAAAATAGCGAGTCATCCGGCATGGGAAGATTACATTATTTGGAGTGGAAATAAAAGGCTTTTCAATCTTAGAAGCAGTTTCGGATACCAGAAGGTGGGAACAGGTGATTGAAGATTTAGAAAGGGAAGAAGCGAGATATATGAAGTTGATGGAATTACAAATATTTATATATGTTCATACTAAAAATAAATAGTGAAAGAGGGAAAAAATGCCTGAAATAGTATTAAAAGCAAAACTGGATGAATTTTTGGCACGCCAAGTTGAAAAGATTATCGAGCGTGGCATGTTCGAGAATGAAGAGGAATTCCTGAAGGGTGCGATAAAGGAAATGGTGAGGAAGTATGAGATTCAAGAATTGAACAAGAAAATGGATAATTTTGCACAGGAAATGGCAAAGAAGCATCCAAGAAGCTTATCGGAAGCGGTTTTAGCAGTTAGAACAGAGGAAGATGAGAGTGTATAAGCCAAAAGTTTCTATGGATACATCATCAATTGTCAAATGGTTTAAAGTTGAAGAAGGTAGCGAGGAGGCTTTGAAATTAAGGAAATGGACAGAAGAAGGGGGAATAAAATTAGTTGTCTCCGAGATTCTCCTCTCGGAATGCGCCAGGGGATTGAAAAAAGCCGAATGGGAAGATGATGAGATATATGAAGTGTTGGAGATGCTCGATACGATAATATATCTTTGTGGTGTTGACGTGATTCCTGTGGATAGATTGGTCATTAAATATGCACAAAATCTTGTGGTAAAATATGATCTGTATTCGGCAGATGCGATTCACGCTGCTAATGCTATCTTGACGGGATCAAATTACTTTGTTTCTTCTGATGGACATCACCACAAGAAAGATTTGAAGGCGCATATAGAGGGGAAGGGAGTGAGAGTATTAACGCTCTCTGAGGTAGAAGTGATTGAGAAAGACATAGAAAAGACATGATAGGTGAAGAAGGAGATGAAAAGCAAATCAGGAGGGAAAAAAAGAAAAACAAAAATCATGGATCACGCATTACCGATTACGCATTACGAATTACGAATTACAGATTACGCATTACCGATCACGAGATATGTCGCACATGAAACACAAAACCGTCTACATCAAACTTTTTTGCAAGCAAAAACCTTTACTAAAAAAATGCTTACGCTATTTTTTGCAAGCAAAAACCTTTACTAAAAATTGCTTACGCTATTTTTTTTTTTGTTTCGCAAAAGAAATATTTCTTTGGTAACGCTTTTAAAACTTTTTAAAAGAAAGGTTTGTTATATCCCTTTACTCAGCAAAGAGGAGATAGAAGGGTTTGG
>QBUL01000064.1 GCA_013180605.1 Candidatus Methanophagaceae archaeon GoMg1
CTTCCTTGGGCAATTGCTTGGCAATGTCTATTTTCTTCAGCGTTGCCTCAACGAAGTTCACCAGTGTGTACTGACCATCGGGCATCCGGCACATGCGCCACTCAACCGCACCTTCACCGCGCCATCCTCCACACTCACCAGTTCTATAATTAAAAAACTTGCTGAGGACCTTGTCGTGAGAATCTGTAGGATATGCATGGAGGTACGCGTAGAGGGAGCAGTTTGCAAATTGGAGCTGTGCAACGCTGCGAAAAAATAGCACTTATAGTATGTCACAAAAGAGATGTATGCTTTTGGACATACGAAGGAGAAAGTGCTGCAAACAAGGAAAAAAAATCATATATCCCTATAAGGAGTTATATCGCAGCCAGTACAGGTAAGACACTTTGTCTGCGAGACATCTACACGAAAATCGTAATTATCCAATATTTCGCGTGTCATCCTTGCAAGTTTAAGCAATCGCTCAGCGTGATGTATGCTTGCTCAGGACAATGTGCGAGTACGTGCTCAATTTCGCCTCTTACCAGTTCTTTATTGTCTTTCAGGATTATAAAATCGCTGTTTTCTTTTATTATCGTGAGTGGCGAGTTTTTGTTGATGTCTAAGCGCACTCTATGACCAACGGATTTAAAGAATAAGGATTTCAGCCCCGTGCCTGGCTGGACCTGCTGAAGAAGTGGATGTTTCTGCAAGCATGGATTCTACATCTACGTTTCCTACTGCGAGTGATTCCGCTTTTAGATCCGCGTTCAGTCCGGGCATTAAATCACGCCTTGTAGGCTCTAACTGCTCCTCACTCGGAAAGGATTCCGAAGCATCCACTCTGAGCCGATATATAATATTCCATTTTTAGGAGAAAGTCCCGACCACGCCACACCCACAATAAAGGGCTTGTCCCATAATAAGACATTTTCCGAATTCGACTGGTTATTTTTGATATAAAGTCTTATTTGGCCTTTTTTGTTAAGATTTTGGATTGTGAGACAGCTTCTAAATTGCGGGGCATCCGTTCGGTGTGTGCGGGACTTACAAAAAATATCTATCATGCTATTACATATCCTATTAAGTGCGATCTTTATACATGTTAACTTTTTCTATAATCATATTCCCATAATACAAAAGGCAATCCATACCTCGTAAATGGCCATGTTTTAGCCCAAAATTTAACAACATCCTTGGGATTAATATTCCTTATAACATCTGCTACTTCCTCGCTAGCCATACAACCTGCAACAGTGATGAGAATTTCCAATTCGGGATTATTTTTAAAACCCTCAAATAACTTGATAAGTCCTGGACTTCCTGCAATGAAGCGACTTCCAAATCTCAAAAAACTTTTTGTGATTTTCTCTTTCTCGAACCAACTCTCAAGTTCCTTGTTTATTCCTTCTTCAATCACCTCACCTAATTTTTCATATGATCCATAAACTTTGTTCAAATCAGCATCGTTAAATGCGTTCATTATATCTAATGAACACTTATTCCGCTCTTGTTCTTCCCTATTTTTTAGAAAACCTTTAAGCTCTTTCCGGTTTGGCTTTTTTATTATATTGAGCTTTATAGGATGTTTTACAATAATCGAAGACGAAGCAGGAGAAGAATATAATATTTGCTCCCAATATTTCTCCGAATTGCCTGTAAGTACTCTGAGAAACGACATAGCTTTTATTTCACCATAATCATAGTGTATATGACCAAATAAGGCATCCACGCAAGGACGAATAAGATAACTATCATAGGCGTTTAATATATGGTATCCAAAGTAAGGATCGTTCTTGCCTATTTCTAAGCCAATGTCTGCTAATCCTTCAAATCCAAATAATCTAAGATCGAATAAAGAGATTCCCGCTGTCATAATAACCTTTTCATTAAAATCTTCCTTCTCTATCCTCTTGATAGTATCAATATCAAGAAGATCCTTACTATCCTCATTACACTTTTCCATGGAATATTTCGGGTGCTTTTCCCGCACTTTATTTCCCCAACCTTCTTCTATGGGTATATCTTCATCCTTAGCTATTTTAGCAAGTTTAATCTCTTCAAATAATCGCACTACCCGCCAACTTGGGTACGGAGGTACGTAATCCAGATCCTCACACGCTTCAAAGACATCTCTATAGAAATACTTTCCAATATTCTCACTATGATCGTATTCTTTTGGAGAAGTTACTAATATAGGTTTAATTTCTCCTTCCCTTACATGTTCTAAGAAATCTTCAAAAGTCAATCCACAGGTTTTTGATAATCCATTATAGTATTCAAAATCTTTTTTTGTGTTAAAAAGCTCTAAGGGGAAAATTATATATTCTGATATACCTGTTGCTAGAACATTACCTATATTTGTAATAGGACGGGTCATTGCAGTTTCTGGATTTCCTGGGTGTGTAAACAAAGAATAGCTTTTGTTACTAATCTCCTTTAACTCAGGAACTAGATCCTTGATCTCTACCTTTTCGCCTCGGAGTGTTTTATCTAAGCACTTAAAAACGAAATCATACCCCTCTTTGTTTTCCCTTTCTTCTAATTCTAATGGATTCATGATTACGACCTCCTATCTTTGAACTAAGAGATTACTGATTTCAATTATCCCTCCTCCTCAAAAGATATGCCACTGCCAGTAATGCAGTAATTATGAATATCGCTTCAAATCCAGGGGATTTAGACTGCTCCTGCTCTATTTTTTCACTTACATAAAAATCCTGCTCATACCAATAATCGCCCCTTTTATAATCCCAATTAGGGCTTTCATAGCTCATGCAATAGTCCATATATGGACCGGAATATTCAACAACAAGTTTGTGATCGCCAGCTGCCTCTGGAATGAAATAACAAGTAAATTTGCCTTTACCATTGGTATGTATGACTTCATAAAAAATTTGTATATCATCCTTATAGATATGGACAAAAATTGGATCATCTGAAACTGGAATATCCCACACTTTTTCCAGACTTCCATCCTCTGTGTATTTCCCTAAATGTACGTATTCTCTACCTTCTATAATTGTAATTTCTCCTACTTGTGGCTCTCCCGACCCCTTTTGAGTCTTTCTACGTATTTCAAAATCATCCTTTTTGTACTTAGCAACTCCCCATGTCTCACCGTATCTATATTGAAGATCTCTTTGCGTAACAGACTTTGCTTCTACATCGTTTATTATTTCCACCGTTTCTATATCCACATCAGTATTTCCTTGATCATTTGTAACTATAAGTTTGACAGTATAGTTTCCTTCTGAAGAATAACTGTGGGTAGTTATGCACTTGTCTCTTAATCCCCCTGTATAAGAAGATTGCGATAATTCAGTTCCGTTTTCAATAGTACCGTCTCCGAAATCCCATTTGTATGATACGATTGTATGATTGTTCCTTCCGCAAACTCCTCCAGTAAAATTAATATTTTCATTCACAAATTGGATTTCGGTAGAAACTTTAATCCAACAGGTTGGAATGCAATAACCTATGTTGTTACGTGCCCAATCAAGTTCTTCATCGAAAAAATAGCAAAACCCCCTAGATTTCGCTTCGAGCATTTTATAATAGGTGTTTTCGTCTATACAATCATTAGTCCCATAGTGTCTTGTAATGTCCCCTTTCCAATTTACGTGTATATCTTCATAGCTTATGGTCGATGCCACTGCTACTGATGTGGCCAATATAAGCGTGAGAAAAATCAAAGCAATTATTTTTGCTAGACCCATCTTTATCCCTTCATATCTCTGTTGTTTTTTTTATCTTATAAACCTTATTTCTCATAAAGTTACATATTCCCTATTTAACATACGGAGCCTGAACTCATATAACGTTTGCTCCCTTAAATCGTTATCCCAAACAGCTCAGCCGCATTCTTCGCCAGCAGATTATCCACCACACCAGGTTTGTAAGAAAACCTCCCGAACTCCTCAAGACTTTGCTTCAAAGGTCTAACCGGGTACGAAGATGCATAGAGCATCCGGTCACCCAAGCAGTTAGCGGCATCTATCCAATCATAATCACCCGCGAACCTAGGAAATGAAGTGGAAGAAGTCAGGCAGCACCCACAGGTTTCCGAGAGCTGCGTTGGCAATCATGACACCGTAGGCATGTTGGAGAAGATACGGAGTCCCTTTTTTCCATCTATCACTACCTTGCATGATATCACCTTTTGTTAAGAAGGTTATTCATCTATCCTTTCAAGCCGCATCCTGAACTCTTTTCTGTGCCGTTTCTCTTCATCCAATATATGTTTCAGGACGCCGACCACTTCTGCATCATTTATCGCATCAATCTGCTGCTTGTACTTCTCGATGCCTTCTGTTTCAAGTGCTATCTGCCTCTCTAATTGACTTTTCAGGTCATCTCCCCCGAACTCAAGCTCTTTGTGTTCCATACTTGGCTTTCCGCCCCTTTTCACAATCAGGTCGGCAAGCCAATACATGTGCCTCATCTCGTCAATGGCTATATCCTCGGTGACTCTGCTCGGGTCGCACTGGTCCATCACAAAGGCATTTCTCACATATATCAGCGTGGCTTCTATTTCCCTGACAAAGTCTTCATTCAATAACCTGATTATTTCTTCCACTTCCACAATTTTTTCCATTGTATAAATTTAAAGTATAATTTCCTTCTATTTAAGACACAGATTTACACGGATTTATTTTAGTTTAACGGAATTGTTGATTTTCATCCCCCCATCTGTGTTAATCTGCGTTAATCTGTGTCCATAATTTATTTTCTATTTTCTTGCCATGTAATATTAATGGTAAAAGAAAAAAGAAAAGGGAAAGATGGAGAGAGGAGAAATAATTGAAGAACCAGGATTAAGAAATAAAACTTC
>QBUL01000063.1 GCA_013180605.1 Candidatus Methanophagaceae archaeon GoMg1
ACTATGGTGCGTGCTTCTGGCAATGTCCCATTAAAACGTGCGAAAGATGCATGGGCGAAATTATACAACGCCGACGATACTAAACCGAACCTAAATCGGGCTGGTCAGTATGTCCTGTTCAAGGAACTTGCAGATATGAGCAAACAGATGGTATATGACCTGAGTTCCATGTTCTCACGTTCTATGAGCATCAATCAGGCAGGGGAGGGCTACAACAAGGATAAGATACATGTACCTCAGATAAATCTCGCTCTACTGTGCAGCGCAGACACGGGATTGCCGGTAATGATTCGCTCTCTTCCTGGCAGTGTGAAGGATATAAATAATCTATGGCAGTTAAACAAAAAGGAACCCCAGCGGAAAGGGAAAAGAGAAAAGTAGATTATGACGTGGTTCTCATAGGCGACGTGTTCTATGACATAGCCACGATGCCCGTCCAGGATTATCCCGAGCGTGACAAGCAGATAGGATGTGAATTCATGCTCAGCATAGGCGGTCAAGCAGGGAACTGCGCTGCTGCATGTGCTTCGTTAGGATTAAAAACCGCTCTTATTTGCAAGACCGGCAGTGATGTACTTTCAAAATGGATAATATCGGAGTTACAAAAATTGGGCGTTGACTGTTTCGCCACGATTGCCAAAAAAGAAGAGCATCAGCATCCGGGAATAACGGTGAGCATATCCTTTGAAGATGGCAGCAGGTCAATGCTGTCGGACCGAGGAGCGAATTCGGACTTGAAGGAAGAAGACGTGGATTTTGAGCTTCTGACGAAAACGCGATTCTTGATGCGTGCTGGTCACTGGAACACCGAGGGTCTTTTCACGGTAAATGATAAAATACTCCGCACGGCAAAATCCGCAGGCGTTTATACCGCCGTAGATGTCGGCTGGAGTGCGTACCTCCACTGGACGGAAACGGCAAGACAAACCGTTTTTGATTTTCTTCCTTCTGTTGATTTCCTTTTTGTTAACGAAGCGGAGATAAAGGGATTGAGCGGGAAGGAGAGGGGCGAGCACGAATTATTAGAAAAAGGAAGCAAAAACGTGGTTGTTCACAGGGGTGCAAAGGGCTCATCATGGATAAACAAGGATTTTGAGAGGAACTGTCCTGCGTTCGATGTGAAGCCAATAAGCCCAACAGGTGTGGGCGATGTGTTCAACGCAGGTTTTATATACGCATTTCTGGGAGGACGAGAAGCAGAAGAGTGCCTCAAAGTTGCCAATGCCTGTGCGGCAGCACATATAAGTAAAAAAAGATTGAGTAATGTATTTCCTACGATAAAGGATGTAGAACCTTTAACTTAATTTGTGATTTGGTGCTTGTTGTATATAAAGTATAGCTTCCTTCTATTTAAGACACTGATTTACACCGATTTATTTTCTGTGTTAATCTACGTTAATCTGTGTCAGTAATTTATTTTCTTGTATAGACAATAGAAATAAGTAATAAAAAGGGAGTCATAAATGGGAAAAGGGGAATTGATACCAAGTGCATTTTTCGTTACTTCCGGCGTGGGTATGGACTTCGAGCAGGCTAACGCTTTTGACCTCGCTTTACACGATGCGGGCATAAGCGAATGCAATCTGGTTGAAGTTTCTTCCATACTTCCAGCAAAAGCGGAGGAAATAGAGCGAAGCGAAGCGGTGGTAACACCGGGCGAGATAACCTACTGTGTGATGTCAAGGGCAGATGGAGCGTCAGGCGAGGTCATTGGTGCGGGTATAGGATACGGCTGGATATGGGAAGAAAATGAGGAAGGGATAGCGCAAAAAGACTTTGGCATTATCTGTGAGCACCACGGGCATTATTCGAGAAGGTATCTGGAGGAGAAGATAAAAGAGAAGTTGTATAAGATGGCTGAGACACGGGTTCGGGATACGAAAACGAAACTACGAATGAAAATAGAGGAAAAGAAGTTGGAAGTAAAATCCGTAGAGATAGAAGATGGAAATTTCGGCTCGGTAGTCGTGGCACTGGTGTTTAGATTATGAAATATAGCATCCTTCTATTTAAGACACAGATTTACACGGATTTACGCAGATTTATTGTGCCTTTGCGTTCTCCACGTGCTTTGCGGTAAAAGTTAAGGATTTAGTATTTAAATGTTAATGTTAGAATATTTAGTATAGAGATAATATTCATTGTTGAATAAGCGATAAAAGGAGAAGAGAGAAAGTGGACTTAGAGGAGTTACCCGGTGTTGGACCTGCAATAGCAGAGAAGTTACGTGAAGCGGGTTTGAATTCGTTAGAGGCAATAGCAGTAGCGTCTCCCGGAGAACTGGTGGCAACAGCGGAGATAGGCGAATCTACGGCAGCGAAGATAATAAACGCTGCACGGGTGGCTGCGGACATTGGTGGATTCGAGACGGGCGAAAAGATATTAGAACGGCGACAGGGTATAGGCAAGCTAACTACCGGGTCCAAATCTTTCGATGAGTTGCTGGGTGGCGGTCTCGAAACGCAAGCGATGACCGAGTTTTATGGTGAATTCGGCAGTGGAAAGACGCAAATAGCACATCAGCTCGCAGTAAACGTGCAGTTACCGCCTGAAAAGGGCGGGTTAAACGGCTCCGTCATAATGATAGATTCCGAAAACACGTTTAGACCGGAGCGAATAAAGGATATGGCGGAGGCTGCGGAACTTGATTATGCAGACGTTCTTAAAAACATACATGTTGCGCGTGCATATAATTCAAATCATCAGATATTACTGGTAGAGAAGGCAGGAGAGCTTGCAAATGAGCTAAAAAATGCCGAAAAGCCGATACGGCTGATAATAATAGATTCGGCGACGGCACATTTCAGGAGTGAGTATGTAGGACGTGGAACGTTGGCAAACAGGCAGCAAAAGATAAACAAGCATCTACACGATGCCCTTAGGTTTTCAGACATCAATAATGCGGTGGCGATGATAACCAACCAGGTGATGGCGAGACCCGATGCCTTCTTCGGCGACCCTACAAGACCCATAGGGGGTCATATAGTAGGGCATACCGCTACTTTCAGAATATACCTGCGGAAGTCGAAAGGCGAGAAGAGAATAGCGAAATTAGTTGACTCGCCTAACCTGCCCGAAGCTGAGGCAGTGTTCTCCGTATCGAAAGCAGGAATCGGGGATTGATTATCTCTCTGTTTCCATCTCTTCTTTGCAAGTTTCGCACACCATCAACCCGTCTCTCATTACCAGATCATTTGAGAAGGTTCCGCATTTCTCGCATATCCCTTGCCTCATTCCTTCTCCTTCGCCCCCGGTCCCGCCGAATGTCTCCCTGTCCACGTTCATTTCGATTAAATCCGCCAGTATCGTGTTCATCTCCGATGAAACAGCGAGTATATCCACGTCTGCAACGATGCCCACCAATTTATCATCTTCTATCACCGGTATCTTTCTTATCCTCTCCACCGCCATCATTCTCGCTATGTCCGACAGGCGGTCGTTAGAAGACGCAGTTATCAGGGGCGTGGTCATTACATCCTTCAATTTCACGGTGCTTGGTTTTGTGTCCTTGCTCACCACCTCGCCGATTATATCCCCCTGTGTAACCATTCCCACGGGCTCGCCATTATTAAGTACCACAATGCTATCCACACCGTATCTCTTCATCAGCTTCGCTGCATCCCTCACGTTTAACTCTTTATCTCCCTGCACTACCTCTCGTACCATTACATCCCTCAACGGTATATCGGTTTCCATCTGTTCTCACACAATTATAATATAAACATAAACTATGAATAATTTAAATATAGTTTGGTGATAATGAAATACGTGATTTTAATAGGGGACGGAATGGCGGATTACCCGATTCCTGAGCGAGATAACAAAACCGCTTTACAAATCGCTTCTACGCCCAACCTCGATTTCATTGCTACCGCGGGCATCTGCGGCGCAGTAAAAACAATACCTGAGGGAATGGATGCCGGGAGTGACATTGCCACCCTCTCCCTTCTTGGATATGACCCTGCGAAATATCATACGGGAAGGGGTCCGCTGGAAGCAATGGGGATGCGCATACCGCTTGATGAAGGCGATATAGCGTTTAGATGCAATCTCATAACGGAAAGCGAGGGAAGGATAGTGGATTACAGTGGCGGGCATATAACGAACGAAGAGGCAAGAGGATTGATAGCGGCGCTTAACGAAGAGTTGCAGGTACGTGTAGAAGGGGGTCAAATTGAACTTTATCCTGGCGTTAGCTATCGAAATGTTCTGGTTCTCAAATCGGAAGATTATGTCTTTGAGCGCGAAAAAGAAGTTGGAGGGGCACCACCACACGACATAATTGGTACACGAATAGCGGATGAACTGCCGAGAGAAGAGATATTAAAGAATATCGTGCTTACTTCGAGAGAAATATTGGAGGGGCATGAAATAAACGTGAGAAGGGCGGCGGAGAACAAAAGGAAGGCGAATATGGTGTGGCTCTGGAGCGGCGGTAGAAAACCCTCAATGCCTGCGTTCTGTGATACGTATGGCGTAAACGGTTCGGTGATTTCAGGTGTTTATCTTGTAAAAGGCGTGGGGAGAGGCGTGGGCCTGGATGTGATAGA
The DNA here is from genome assembly GCA_013180605.1 of Candidatus Methanophagaceae archaeon GoMg1. Lineage (GTDB taxonomy): Archaea > Halobacteriota > Syntropharchaeia > Alkanophagales > Methanospirareceae > QEXZ01. The sequence continues at coordinate 4,551 of QBUL01000063.1, forward strand.
CGTGCCTGGCGCTACGGGGTATATTGACACAAATTACGCGGGCAAGGCGGAATATGCGTTACGCAGCTTGAAGGAGCACGATTTTGTTCTGGTTCACGTAGAAGCACCGGATGAAGCGGGGCATTTAGGCGATATCGACCTGAAAGTGAAAGCGATAGAGGATTTCGATAAGTT
>QBUL01000062.1 GCA_013180605.1 Candidatus Methanophagaceae archaeon GoMg1
AAATCCATGTAAATCTGCGTCCTAAATAGGTAGAAGTTATACTTTATATACCACCAGAAAGCCTAAACAATGATTGGAACCGTCTTGAAACTCTGCGTACTCTGTGCTCTCCGCGGTGATAAATCACTACATTTTTAGATTGTGCCCTTACAACTCAACCTTGAGTTCTTCCTTCAGCGTTTTTAGCACGAGTTCTGCATCTATGCTTTCCACACCTTCGATTTCTTTTATCCTCTCGATAATAATTCCGCATCTATCATAACCAATGCACTTAGAGATGACAATCAGATCACAATCGCCGGTTACGTGGTGAACGCAACAGCTCTCTGCCATTTCCGCTACCGCTTCCCCCACCTCCTGAATACTATTATATCCCGGCTTGGTTTTTATCTTCGTGATTAACGTGACCATGCCGAGTTCAGAGGTATTGAGAACCGCGGTATAACCACAAATAATGCCTTTTTCCGTTAGCCTTTTCACTCTCTCGCTTACAGTGGCCGTGCTCACCCCTATCTTCTGCGCAATCTTCGTGAACGAACTGCGAGCATCCAACTGGAGTTCTTCCAATATTCTCTTATCTAATTTATCCATTGTAAATTATTCCTCCTTAGATATATTAACTGCTATAAACGTTAACGTCTTAATCACGATTAATTTAAAATTTTAAAAATATAAAATAAGTACAAATATAAATATAAATTTAAATGTTACAAGGGGAAAAAATAAGAGGACTCGTAAGAGCCCTCCTTCTTCTTAACTTTCTGTCTCGATTTTAGTGTACGTATCCCGCAGCTACCTTTCTCGCGTATTGCTCTATGAGGTCCGCACCGCAACTGGGGCACTTGGCATAAAGTTTACCCAAAGCGGCTCCGCATGCCGGGCATTTCTCAAGCATATTTTTCGTCTGCATTGCATCCCCCCAGAGCCAACCATGATGCGCTTCCATCATATGTTCCACTAGTTTATCCACTGCTGCGTCCTTATCCTTTGCTGCAAACGTCTCATTGCATACATAACAAAGCCCTTGTGCCATTTTTTTTTCTCACCGTCCAAACCATCTAAATTATGACTATTTAAATTTTTCGCTTTTTTTAATCGTTCCATTTATGAGATGCCTAAATATTTAATATTCATTTAAAATATCCGATTTCTTAAAACATTCGTAACAAAAAATGCCAAATTAAAAAGGGGCAAAACTTTTTATATATGGAAGGAGAAACAATAAAACATGGCGGAAAGAAGAAAGAGACCCTCAATATTTGATCTGATGGAAAAGTACATGGAGCAGATGTTTGATGAAGCGAGAAGAGTGCCCCGGGCACTGCCATTTGAGGAAGAATTCGCGAGAAGGCGAAGGAAAGAACCGGGGGACATCGAGGACTGGTTAAGGGATCCGTTTGAGGATATGACGAGGAGATTGGAAGAGGAATTGCCCGAGGAGTACAAGGATTTTGTAACAGAAGAGGAGACGCCGGAGGGAAAAGTAAGAAGATATGGTCCTTTCATCTACGGATTCTCCTATACAAAGGAGCCGGGAAAGGAGCCAGAGATAAAAGAGTTTGGGAATATAAAACCTTCGTACAGGAGAATAGAGCCCGTTCCAGGAGGCGAGCGCGAGCCTTTGATAGATGTGATGGAGCAGAAGGATTCTTACGAAGTCGTAGCCGAATTACCCGGTGTCGAGAAAAAGGATATAAAACTGCATGCAACTGAAGACTCACTGGAAATAAGAACGGAAAACGAGAAAAAGTTCTCCAAGGAAATACCCTTTGACATGCCTGTAAAGCCCGAAACCGCAAAGGCGACGTATAAAAACGGTGTGCTCAGCGTGAAGATAACAAAGGAAGAGGGCGAGAAAAAGAAGACTACTATATCGCTGGAGTGAGCGAAGGGAAAGGGCATGGATGGAAGGCGGTGGAAAGGTATGGTTAAGACTCTATACTTAATAGTAGTTCCAGAAGTATTTTCCACATTATCAGAAAAAAGATAAGGTAGAGATAGGGATTATATTAGTAGACTAATTTATTAGAACGGCAGCAGTGCTTTCAGCATGAAATACGGCACTCGTGGGATGAGCCATCTCCGATATTCTTTATATCTCATTCGCTCTGCAACAATCTCAAGCCCTTTATCTAAAACCTTTTTATCGGATGAAAGAAGCCGAAAGAAGATATTTGGATATTTATTCACCAACCGGGTCAATCTTAAAGAATACTCTAAATTCTCTCCAAACATTGTACGGCACGATCTTTTGTAGGAATCCAATGCCGATTTTGAGAACTCATCATTCTCATATGATTCTACAACTCGCTCTGCTGCTAATTTACCTGAGATAAAAGCATATTTGATTCCTTCTCCATAGAAAGGGTCGACAAATCCCGCGGCATCGCCGACCAGAATTATTCTATCCGAGCATACCTCTCTTTCGTAGCCGCCAGAAGGAATTAGATGTGCATGCGTAACGACATCCGTGCTGAGTCCTAACTTCTTAAGGAAAGTCAAAAGCATACTACGTGAGTTCTTCATGCTGGAAAGGTCTCCACCCACACCAGCGGAAAAATGCTGCTCTTTGGGAAATACCCAGCCATAACCTGATTTAGAGATACCATAATGAATGTCAACGGCATTCTCTATGTACTCATCAACTTCCGCATTACTAACCGGAATCTCTGCGGCGATACAAAGCCCCAACTCGTCATGCTTGTAAGGTTCTCGAACGTACTTTGAAACGATACTATTAACGCCATCTGCGCCGATAACTACCTTTGCATTGTACTCCCCCTTATTGGTTTCTACAACTATCGTTGATTGCTTCTGGTTTAGAGATCGCGCTTTTTCAACTTCACGAAGCTCAACGCCGGCATCAACTGCTTTTGAAACAAGAAAAGCATCGAATTTATCGCGAGACACGAGTATCGCCATCCTCGATTTCCTTCTTACTTCAATTTGATGATTTTCAAAATGAACTCGTTCACCATAGCATTCTCGCTCTATCAAATCCTGTTCAATTCCAAAATCTACGTGTGATAGCGCGCTCGTTGATACTGCACCACCACAGGGTTTAAACCTGGGGATTCTTTCCTTCTCCAAAAGTAGAGTACTAAGTCCTTTCTCTGTGCAAGTTTTACTTGCTATCGCTCCGGCAGGACCTGCACCTATGATTATCACGTCATACCGTTGCATTTTATATCAACCACTGTAAAACAACATTTCTCTCACTTCCCCCCAATTCACTTCCGTCATCACGCACCCGGTCTTTGAAAGCACCACGCCAATCATTGGAACTCCCTTTGAAGTAACGTATCTCATTGTTTCGTAAAGGTCATGTTGACATGCAACACCCATTGCAGCCATAGGCTTTTTGTCCCTTACTGCACGCTTAACAAACTCGCCACCAGGCGCAATGCAAATTCCTACACCGTGTTCATCACATATCTTTTTGATGTCCGCAATCTCGCATCTACCGCACCCTTCGCATATTATACCTTCTTGCGGCGACGTCTTCGCCGGACATTCGAGGTTGCGAAGGCACTGAGGCAGGAACAGCAATCTCTTATCCATCGGTGTCTTTCCATACGCATCTTTGTATATCGAATTCAGCAGTGCAATGCCTATTTCATCTACGATTATAGGATTTATGTGGAAGTAACCGAGGAATAGCTTGGAGGGTTGGTAAAAGAGGTTGAGCACAAAGAGTGTGAATCGTGGGAACATGTCCCGTTTATAGATAGCTAAGCTTACGGCAGCTAAAATTAGCACCGCCAGTAAAATAGCAAGGATGATAAAAAGTTCTCCTACTATTACATACACCGAAGTCGGGATTAGACCGTTCATTTTGATTTCGTAATTTGCATTTTGCATTTATTTATTATTTCTTCACAGTCAACGGTGGTATTGACACATCCTGTAGTTGTTAGAGGCACGCCTTGCGCTGGTATGCCCATGAGCTTTGCGTTTAGCATCCCTTCGTACAGATTAGGGTAGCAAGCAATACCCACTACCGCTTTTGCTTTGGGTCTGCTGTGCATGAGAATCCTTCCTGTGAACGTCCCACCAGGCGATATGTACATTCTGATACCAAGCTCCTTAGAAATAGCGCTTAGTTTCCCAATCACGCATTTACCACATTCCGTACAGTGGATACCGTCCACCGAGTTCAGTTTAGCCCGGCATTCCGCGCTTCGTATGCACTGCGGCAGGAGTAAAACACGCTCTTCCATGCTCGTAGCGGCGAAATCGGGATAGTTAAGTGCGTTTCTTATCTCTACGGATACGCGATCTATCAGCGCGGGGTCAACGCGAAAGAAGGAAAGCAGCCTGCGTAACGGCTCGTAAAGCAAACTTATTATGAACAACACGAAATTAGGAAATATTATTCTTTTTGTGTGTAGTGTAAAGGAGCAGAAGAAGAGCGCTAATGCTAAGAGAACCACAAATGCTACTGCGAAAATTGTTATCGCCTTTCCTATCGTTTCAAGCACCAAACTTTCTTTGAGAAAGAAAGCGTGAGCAAATGGACTGAAAAATGTCATGATTTTCTCAATGTTTTCTTTTTGTAAAAATGTTTTATTATGTATTGAAGAGGCTGTCCAACAATTTAAAATCAGGAGAAAAATGGTAAAACCTGACAAGCGGTTAGATTTAGGATTCGATGCGCAGAGTAGGAGGAGGTCTTACGACCTCCGTCCCCTCATCGAACCGTACGTACG
>QBUL01000061.1 GCA_013180605.1 Candidatus Methanophagaceae archaeon GoMg1
GTGAATCCGCGTAAATCTGCGTCCTAAATAGGTAGGAGTTATACTTTATATACAATGAAAAATGTTCAAATCGCCAACTAATCGCCAACCAGAGGTACGTATTTTGTTGATCTACCCTTCCCTTTAATTTTCATCATTTGTATGCTTCATCGTGATGCGTAAAGTCTAAAAATATTACTCTGCGCTCGTTCTTGTTTATCCCATAAATGAGCACAAAATGTCCAATATGAACTCTTCTTTTACCCTTTAGTTTTCCATGAAGAGGCTTGCTAAGGTATGGATTGTCCGCGATTTGAAGTGTTTTCTTTATTATAGCGTTATAAACCGATTTATCTTTCTTTTCTAGCTTTTCCAGTTTCTTCCTTAATTTATCACCGATTTCTATGTCGTATGGTAGGCTCATCCCCTTCTCCAATTTTGTTTTATTCTTCTTCCGCTAAAAACTCTTTTTTGAATTCGTCATAACTATAGCGTTTACTTTTCCCTTCTTTTATCTCCTTCTCAGCCTCTTCCACACTCTTCACAAACTCCTCTCTGAACATCTCTTCCGGTGGATAAAATTGTTCCTCAAGCGCATCAATGATGCTTCTCACAACTCTATATCTTATCCGCTCCTCTATTCTCGGCGCGAGTCGCTCCACAAGTTGTCCTTCCTCTACCATTTATTCCTCACCCCTATTATTAATCTATTACATACATGTTTAAAAACTTACTCATACCCAATCGAAATAAATTAGCCCTCTCCGCCGCAATCCATGTCAGTACAGGGTTTCCAATATATTTTGATGGTGCCAGGGCATTGCACCCGTTTTTATCTCGCCTTTGAATCGACTCCCCATCACGATGTAATCCCCCGATGCTTCTTCAAAAAGAAGCCGATACGCATTTCCATAGCCATGTTCATCCGGCACAATCACTTTTGCACCCATACCTTTCGCTATTTCCGGTGTCTTATCTGTGGAATTATCGGCAATTATGATTTCTCCGTCAATGTGATGCTCGTTGAGCACCTTCTGTATCTTTTCTATGCAGATGCCAATGGATTCCTCTTCGTTCTTTGTCGAGATGACAACTGATATTTCTTTCATGTTATCCCTTTCCTTTCAGTTTTTTTTTTGTCTGTGTTTTTGCAAAACACTTCGCTTGACATTTGGTTTTTTACATAACTTCCCATTGCAAAATTGCACAATAATTGCACAATCAAATTTTTGGTGCATAATAACTCCCCCTTCCTCTGCCAACTCTCTTTAAAAATCTCTTGTCAGGGTTTTACCAGCAAATCTCGCAAGTCTCAGTTGCGATTGAAGAACAAACCTTTTTAAAACTTATACTTCGGATTAACCAGCCCTGCACACCAACGCCATGCACCACCGGATGCTTTGATGATCTTCTCCTCTTATAACCACAGATTTTTACAAGAAGTTGGAAAGATGCAAGTAAATTAATTGGTCACACACACATCCATCTACTGTTCTTAAATCTACCATCTCGCCTGTAATATGCACACCTTTAAACCGGGAACTCAGTACAGTACAGACCGCTCCCGCTCACCAATGACGATCCTCTTATCACCCTCCCTCCAGAAAGTCAATTCAGATTCGGCACTATCCGCTACCTAAAAAAGGTTCTTATAGTCTCCTCACTCACTTTACTGTATTTTTTGACTGCTTTAATGAATAGTTTTTCCTGCTCAGACCTCGTCATGAAATAGACGTTATCAAAATCCGTTTTTTCCAGCCCTTTTGTAATTACCCGTATCTGAACCTTTGTGATTCCCAGCCGTGCAATGATATTCGTGTAATATCCCACTGGTTTCGCCTTATCGGGTGTTATATTTTTGACAACGCCACAGTGAATGCAATATGGATGTGGCTTTAGCCCTCTGCTTCTTCCATCCAATTCGTACGGTAACCATACATTCTCCGTAGTACCGCAGCATTCATGTTTGCACGTAGCCATTTTTTGTTTTCAACCAATCTTTTACGCTTGGCACCCATACAAACACCCCTTTCTCTTCGCCTTTTTCGTGTGTCTCCGCCGCTCTTTCAAAGCCCCTTTTATATTTAAATTTTCTCATGCCCTTTGTCTCCTCTAACCTCGCAACAAGCCCCAAAAGAGTTTCCACATGTATTCCGTTAATTATGCAGCGATGTTTCGCATACCACAGCGAAGCCCTGTATAGCGCTTTATCTAAGAAATTCAGCTTTCTCCAGTTGCCGTTTCTCAATCCCTTTCTGAAACTCGTGTAAAGTTCTTCGTGCCCTAAGCTTTGCTTTTGCTTTATTCGCATATGCATCACCTTTTTTCAATAGTGCTTTTAACATATATAAGGTACATATAAAAGGTACCTATATAGTTGATGCAAAAATCCTTAAATTTCACCGCAGAGCACACGGAGAACGCAGAGGATAGAGAGTTAGCGGTTTAGCGGTTTGGTGGGTTAGAGCGTTAGAACGGCTACTAAAACTTAAAAAGGGCTATTGCACCAATCCAAACATCCCAACCAAGTCCAAAAGGTACACCCATAACAGATTATTAAACTTATTGGCTATTTCAGCCATTTTCTCGTGTCTATCTTGTGAAATCTTGTGGTTTTTTATCTTGCCATTTAACCCTTACAAACCCGCTCAAATATCTCCTTCACCGCAACAACCGCTTTAGAATCCTCCGGCAGTTCGGTTATCGGCTTCCCTACCAAATCAAACGCTCTTATGTTCTCGTCCTCCGGAACCGTCCCTATAAGCTCAACCCCGCTATTCTTTACTATCCCCGCCAGGGCATCCTTTACCTTCTCATCCTCTGTAACCTTATTCAACACGAGATACACGTGCCGAAAGTTAATCTGCAACTTCTTTGCAAGGTTATTTATGTTCGCTGCCGTGTCTATGCCCCGCTTCGTGGGGTCGCTAACCACAAGCATTGTATCCACGTCGCGTGTCGTTCTGCGGCTCAGATGCTCCAGCCCGGCTTCGCAATCTATCACAATTGCTGGAAATCGTGCGGACAGCTTATCAATAAAATGCCTCAGCATGTCGTTTATCAGGCAGTAGCAGCCCGGACCTTCGGAATGCCCCATAGCTAATATCGAGAACCGAGGTGTGTTCACCATTATCTCCTCTATCTTATACTCAATCAGCATATCAGTGGGCATATCTTCAGAGAAAAATACCTGCGAAGGCGATGCTATCTCTTCTCTTACGTCTCCTATTGTCTTCTCTACTTTCACACCTAACGTGCTTGGAAGGCATGTTGCAGGGTCTGCATCTATCGCAAGCACCGTGCCCAGCCCGTTCTCCGCCAGGAATTTTAGTATTAGCGAGGCAATTACGGTTTTTCCCGTGCCGCCCTTTCCCGCTACTGCAATGATATTTGCCTTTTTTGTCATTTTTCCATCGAACGATTTTTATTTTTGTATCTAAAGTATAATAATTTATTTTCTTGATTGCAACAAATCAAATGTTTTCAAAAAGCTAAAGAGTTAGGTTACGAGAAAAGTTAAGGGCTTTTTATTTGAAACTTTTCATAACCTTCGGAATGTTTTCCACCACGTCCGTAGCAAGCAACCCGAACCCGTTGTTCTCAAATGCTATATCTCCCGCAGCACCGTTGACAAATGCAGCCGCAGTTGCCGCCTTTAACGGCTCATCTGTAACGATAGCGAAGAACGCACCCGTTACGCCCGCAAGCACATCGCCCGTGCCGCCAACCGTCATTCCCGCATTTCCTGCTTTGTTTTGCTTCACACGAACGCCATTGGAGATAATATCTATCGGACCTTTCATTAAAGTAGTAACTCTGTTTGCTGAGGAAAAATCCTTCACAAAATTTGTCCTTTCCTCCATTATATCTTCAGGAGGCGGCACTTTTACGCTTTTCTCGCTTCCTTTTCTTTTTATTCCCATCTTCGAAATTTCGCCTGCGTGTGGAGTAACGATAACGAGTTTATCTTCCTTTTTCATTTTCAGTGGCAAATGCAACCCGTAAAATCCATCTGCATCTACTACCACTCTTTTACTCGCTTCGTCTTCAATTATCATTCGTGTTGCTCGTTTCGTCTCCTCTTTCGCACCCAAACCCATGCCTATCACGACTACATCATGTGCTCTTATCAAGTTTAATACCGTTGGCACGTCTTTCTCTACCAATATACCGGAAGAAAGAGGATGGACAATCAGATTGGGCGATAAAGAAGAGATAACAGACGAAACGCTTTTGGGTGCCGCTATTGTCACCCAATCCGCACCAGCACGTAAAGCTCCAAGAGCAGCTAAAGTGGGCGCGCCAGAAAAAGGACCCCCTCCTACTATTAATACACGTCCATTGTCCCCTTTATGGCTGCTTGGTTTTCGATGTCTCACTACCATCCGAACGTCTCCGGGACCTGCTAAATTCTCTATTCCTTTGGGGATGCCTATATCAGCAACCTCTAATTCACCAACATGTTCCTTAGCGTCGGTCTTTAACAAGCCCTTTTTTTGCACGGTGGAACGTAACGGTAACATTTGCTCGAACTGCTTTTTCCGATTCCCCCGTATCGGGGTCTAACCCGGAAGGGATGTCCCCGGAAACAACAAATGCAGTGTTTGCTTCATTTATCAAGTCTATTGCCGTTGCTTCTGGCTCTCTTATCTTTC
>QBUL01000177.1 GCA_013180605.1 Candidatus Methanophagaceae archaeon GoMg1
ATTCAGAAACAATAAAAATGCGAAAGTTAATTGGCAATTCACTGCCGAGGATGCCCAGATAAAGTTATCTCACCTTTATCCGACACTTGAAAGTTGACGCGACACTAGCTATGGCTATAAACTGCGGAGGTGCTGAGAACAATAATTGGTTTTCATATCTGTTTAGAAAATATTATCTGTTGGTTGTTTGGTAATTGTTGGACAGCCTGACACATCAAAAAATGCATAAGGATCTTTCTCTCATAATCATCACAATCATTACCTATCATTACCTAAAGATAAAAAAAGGTTTAAAAGGGTTTAAAAGGGTTTAAAAGGGTTTAAAAAAGTTACAAATCGTTACAAATCATCACAAATCATTACCTAAATTTTTGGTTCATATTTTACTGCTCTACCTTTACCTATCCGTCTTAGAAGTTCTTTCCTAACCATATCAGAGAGTTCTAAACTCGCAGTTTTCGCCGAAATTTTGTACGCCTCTCTATATTCTTTATTTGAAATTGAGCCCTTATAGAAGGCGTATTCCAAAGCTTCTTTTTGTCTCTTATTTAACTCAATTCCTGCTTTTTCTATTTCGGATATAAGAAGTGCTATTCTACTGGGGTAAAAAATAAGCTTTACCTCCCTCTCGCTCAGTTCATATTTTGGTTCGGGGATTCTATTTTCTCTGCAGGCGTTTTTCATCAGTAAAATTCCACTTCCATACTTTTCAATATATCCTATATCATACATTAATTGGCAAAGAACGTAGTTTACAGGAATATGTCTTGGATTCTCGGGGCTTGTTCCTTCCGGAAATCTTCCTGGATTTGTTATCTCAATTCTATCATCAAAAATCGAAATTCTTGTATCAGCATGCTCCCGATAATCTCGATGGATTAGAGCGTTAATTGCTCCTTCTCTTATCGCTCTTATTGGGTACTCTAATTTATCAATCCTCTTAAAAGAAATCCCTGTCCTAAATCCAAATAGTCTTATATTTTTCCTGAAGAAATCTTCTGCTTGCTCTATCATTTCCCATAATGTCCCAGTGGAGTCCAATCTATCTATAAAATCTCCTATCACGGATTTCCCAGCAAATCTTGCCAATCGTAATTGAGATTGCAAAACGAATCTCTGAGGATTTTTACCGAAGAAGAGTATGCCAGCATTTGTTGGTTTTATTTCACCATTTACCTCTCTTGCCGCTTTTAGGTTCACCAATAACATCGTTAAATCCATCTCCTTTGGTTTTTTAACTTTCCTTGTTTCTTCTCTCTTCTCCAGATAACCACTCACTTTTTCTTCATCAATATCTTCTAAGGAGGCACCTTCACAAATTTGCTCATCAAACCCCAATCTTTTTCTTTTCTTCCCTCGCTAACTTCCGTATTTCATCAGAGGACATTTTCTGATTTGTCCTTCCCACCCTTTTAAAAGCATGAGTGTTGTAAAAGACAGGTTTTTCTTCACTTTCTTTTATTTTTACCTCGACAATAACCTTATCTTCAATTTGATGGAGATTTATCTCAGGGTAAATTTTTGGATCGGAATTCATATTGATATAATTTGCTAAGTCTTCTAAGGTCTTTTTTCCGATTTCAACCCCTTTAATTCCTCGTGAATGAGTAACACCTATTAATATAATCCCATCATTAGTATTTGAAAAAGCAGAAACAGTTTCTCCAATTTCTTTTTTTAACTTTAAAGATTCTTTAAATTCTACTTTCTGCCCTTCATCTTTTTTGATTACATTCTCCACCTCTGTTGGCATTATTTAATATTTTTCGTGCTCTCTTAAATACTTCTAACCGAAAAAGCCGAAAAATGAAGCGAACATGAAACAATCATCACTTCACGCCTCTACCTTCTCACCATAACAATTAACCCCGGTAAACTTCTTCCGGTACGATTCCAACAACGGCGTAAGTTTTCGTTCCGGTATTTCAACTTTCTTCAACCGCTCTTTAATCTCCGCATCACTTAACCTGACATTTAACTTCCTATTCGGAATGTCTATCTCTACAATATCGCCATCTCTTATCGCACCGATTACACCGCTGTTATATGCCTCCATCTCAACATGCCCGATGCAAGGACCGGTAGTGCCACCTGAAAATCTACCATCCGTGATTAACGCCACCCTTTTATACCCTGCACCCATTATCGCATCCGTAGGCATCAGCATTTCCGGCATTCCCGGTGCGCCTGCGGGACCCTGGAATGGTAACACGACAACATCCCCCTCAGCAATCCTTTTCGCTTCTGTGAGGCTCTGCCCCACGACTCCGCAAGCACCGTAAGGGGTTATCGCATCTAACAATTCTTTTTCGGTATAGAACACCTTAGCAGGACCTGAATGAACCATCATCTCCTTTTCAACCGCGGTTTGCTTTATTATCGCGCTGTGTGCAATGTTCCCCTTTAAAACAGCTATGCCACCTTCAGAAAAGTATGCATTATTGAGGGGTCGGATAACATCGTCATCCAGCACTTTACCTTCTTCTGCTATCTTCCGTATTGATTTTCCGTTTACCGTGGGTGAATCTTTTAGCATATTCTTTAAGCGGTTAAGAACCGCTGGAACGCCTCCTGCACGGTCAACGTCTGCCATCTCATCGGTTCCCGCGGGGATTATCTTACATAAATTCGGCGTTTCCCGCGCTATCTCATCGAACATATCCACGTTAATATCCACGCCCGCTTCTCGGGCTATCGCAGGAATATGCAAAACGGCATTTGTTGAGCCGCCCATCGCCATATCTACCCGTATCGCATTCTCAAAAGCGTTTTTTGTCATTATATCCCCGGGCTTAATATCTTCTTTAACCAGTGCAACGATTCTTTTGCCGGTTTCATACGCCTGTTTCTTCTTCAGCGGGTCTATCGCTAGTGTCGTTGCGCATTTTGTCAGTGACATGCCCATGACCTCCGTAGCGACAGCCATTGTATTTGCAGTATATAGCCCAACACATGAACCCGCGCCGCAAGCGAGCAGAGGAAGCATTTTATTCGCTTCTTCCTCGCTCATTACACCCCCTTTTACCTGACCAACGACGCCAAATCCTTCAATAGGATGATGCTTCTTGCCCCCCACCACATTGGCTTTCATTGGACCTCCCGTAAGCATAATCGCCGGTAAATCGAGACGTCCCGCAGCCATTAACATCCCCGGCGTGATTTTGTCACAGTTCGTCACGCCAACCCAGCCATCTAAAGAATGTGAAAGTGTCATTATCTCAATATTATCCGCAATATGTTCCCTGCTTGGAAGCGATAGCCGCATCTCTACAAACATCGCAACGCCGTCACAAACACCCGGCACGCCCCATTCTAAAGGAACGCCGCCTGCATCTCTAATCCCTCGCTTCACTTCCTGCGTTAGTTCGTTCAAGTGAATGTGCCCCGGGATGATGTTGTTATACGAGTTCGCAACGCCAATAAAAGGTTTATCCAGGTCAAAATCGTCTTCTTTTAGTCCCGCAGACATCAATAATGCACGATGCGGTAATGTTTCAATATTTTTCTTTAATATGTCTGAACGCATAGGGTCATCACCTTAAAGAAGATTATTATCCATGGTGTTATTTAAATGTACCGGTTTCTTTACAGGTGTAAGGTTTTAGGTTTTAGGAACATGGATTATAGTCATTCCGATAATAAATTGTAAAACCACGAGATTTCACAAGATTAACCACCAGACCAGAAATCGGGCCTATGTTCTCGTACCTCTCGCATCTTCACATTTTCTCGTGAGAATCTGTGTAATCTTGTGGTTACTTTTTGGAAAGACTTTAGTCTTGCTTTTCCATTTCCTTTTCTTTTGCTTCTTCTGCTTCTTCCATTAACTCTGCATATCGCTCCGCGAATTTTGCGCTTGGTTGTTGTGTTCTATAAACCCACGCCCTGCTCGTTTCCGAAGGTTTAGAACCTACTGCCGCCATTTCGGGTTTTGGCTCGTGACCTTTTATCTCCAGTTGAGATAAAGGCGATATCTCCGAAAACAGACCGGCAATCGCTTCGACTATGCTTTCGTTCTCTTCAACGTCTCGCTCCACCGTTATGCTCTTCCCAGCCAGAGGAAAGGCTACTTTTACTTTTGTTGACATCTTATCTTCTGCCTTACGCCTTTATTTATCCCTTTATAATATTTGATTTCTACTCGCATTTATAAATATAGTCAATGCAATGCAAATGTACGTCGCATAGCAGAAAACGGTGAATGGAAATGGAAGTTACGAGGCGAGATATAAACGTAAAAGCTGCAAGAAGTCGCAGTCAGTATTTTTTGATTGATGACGCTGTTACAGCGAGATTGGTAGACTATGCAGATGTAGAGCATGATGACGTGGTGTTGGAGATAGGAGCAGGAGGAGGGAGCATCACGGAGAAATTGGCAAACAAAGCGAAGAAAGTTTATGCGGTGGAGAAGGACAAGGCACTTTGTGAGACATTACGAGCGCAATACGAGAATACAAAAAGCAAAGCAGAAGTAAAGGTGAGAGTGATAGAAGGGGACATTATGAAAATAGAACTACCGGAATTTGATAAGGTCGTTGCGAACATACCTTTCTCTCTGTCATCGCCAATCACGTATAAACTGCTGCTCCATAACGCGGGCTTCGGGCTTGCTGTGCTGCTGTATCAGAAAGAGTTTGCGAAGAAAATGATTGCAAAACCCGGGTCAAGTTCGTATGGCCGTCTATCGGTTATCACACAGGCACTTGCAGACACTGAAATTCTTGAGCTCGTGCACCGGGATGCCTTTTATCCGTCGCCACCTGTTAAAACAGCGATGGTGAGATTAAAGGAGAAGGAGGGGCTAATAGCAAATAAAGAGGAGTTTTTTGAGTTCGTTACTACGGCGTTTGAGCACAGGAGGAAGAAGATGAGGAGTATATTTAAAACACGTCTTCCGGGAGGATTAGCACTTGAGGAATTGGAGAGGAGACCGGAGGAGTTGAGTCCAGATGATTTTGTACGGCTTTTCTTCAGAATTTGGGTGAATCCCAAGGAACTTTGAAATGGAAGTCAAACAAAAAGAAATTTTTAAGGCGTAAAGAGGGTTATATTATTACGGTGTGAAAAATGGAAATAGGAGGATACTCAGAGAGAGGGGTTATTAATTCATTATTCTATGAGATAAAACATTCCCAGAGTAATTTAAAGTTCCTCAATGAGTTATTATCACATATATCTTTCCCTTATCGGAGCATTAATTTTGAAATATCTGATGCAAGAATATTAATTGAACAGTCGTTCTCTGATTTTGGTGATGCTGATGTAGTGGTGTTAGTTGAAAACAAAAACAGGAAGCAGGCAATGTTTATCGAAGCAAAAGTGAGTGCTTTTAAGAATTGGCACATTTCAAGAGAATTCGAAAAATTCACGGAAGCTATAGAAAAAATAAGAGAGATAACGGAGAGGAATGGAGATGCTCAAGAAATCAAGCGTAAATTAACATCAAATTTATTTATGCAACTTTATTCGAAAACTCGAATGATGAAAACATTACAAAAGGGCGATGTAACGCAACTTCATGGAGGGGTACAATTCCCAAAAGTGTCGTCAAAAGAATACAGAAAAATCGGCAATAATGAAGTTGTTTTAAAAGCCGTAGGTCAATTGAAACTATATTGTAAGGATACATTTTTTGTTGCCTTAGTTCCTGAAGACATTTCTCGTCTTAGGCAATTTTATCAACATACTTTAAGTGATTACAGCCCCAAAGGGTTCCAAGAATGGGATGTTAGGAGTTGGGGTTATATTTCTTGGGCTGAAGTTGAGGATTTTTGCGAGAGATACAGTTTAAAGGAAACATTAAAAGTGTTTGAATTTAATAAGGGAGAAGTTTAAAAAATGCCACTCAACATCCCCACGCTACATAAAATAGAAGAACTAAAAAGGGAAACCAAAGAAGTAAAAACGTTCCGTTTTCACTCGCCTGAAATAGCCAAAGAAAGTGAACCGGGTCAATTCTTAATGGTTTGGAACCCTGGAGTAGACGAGATTCCAATTTCTATTGCCTGTGCCTCGCCTGAAGGGGATTTGGAACTCGCAATTGCGGACGTAGGGGATTGTAGTCACAGTTTACATCAAAAACATGTGGGGGATTTGGTAGGTTTAAGAGGGCCTTACGGTAACGGTTTCCGATTACAAGGCGAAAGAATCTGTATGGTGGCAGGAGGCTATGGAGCGGCGCCGTTGAGGTTCGCTGCGAAACGAGCGCGAGAATTGGATAAGCATGTGATGGTCTTAGAAGGCGCAAGAAGCCGTGCAGAACTTTTGTATATTCACGATTTTGGTAGAACTGGCTGTAAAGTAAAAATCGCTACGGAGGACGGCTCGGCGGGTTATAAGGGCACGGTGACAGCGTTATTGGAACTGCTGTTTGCATCTTTCGAAAAATGTGAGCTGGTTTTGACCTGTGGTCCCGAACCGATGATGGAACGCGTTTGCGAGATTACGCGAAGAGAAAAAATACCCGTTCAGGTTTCCGTAGAACGAATAGTAAAATGCGGATGCGGTGCCTGTGGCTCTTGTGACCTCGGCGGGTATCGAGTGTGTAAAGACGGACCAGTTTTCTATGCCGAAGAGCTGAGAAGCACGGAGTTTGGGAAGTGGAAGCGAGAGAAGAGCGGAAAAAGAATCGCTATTACGCCACAAAGTACGAACGTGCTATCAATTCCGCCTTCGCCGTTCACGCCTGAATACGACCCGGTATTAAAAACAGACGTCTGTGGCATCGGGTTTCCCAATCCAATAGCGAATGCAGCGGGATTTGGAGTTTCCGGGAAATTACTTTATAGATACGCAGTAGCCGGAGCAGGCGCGGTCGTGACCAAATCAATTGGGTTGAATGAGCAAGACGGCTACCCAAACCCTACCTTTTTTGAACTATCTCATCATAGCCGTAGCTATGTGAATGCGATGGGGCTTCCGAACCCGGGAATAAAGAACTACGGGCTAGAAATAGAAGATGCAAAGTATGCAGACGTGCCATTAATATTGAGCATTTTTGGTAAAAACGTGGAGGAATGCCGGCAAGTAGCAGAGATTGCCGTTGAATATCCAATAGACATGCTCGAATTTAATGCCTCGTGTCCGCATTCGGATTTCGTAGCGGTAGAAAACAATCCCAAACTGCTGCGTCAGATAATAAAGGTGCTGCGTGATATTGCACATCCAAAAGGTATTCCGCTCGCCGTGAAAATATCGCCTAATGTAGGTGACCCCGCAGGATTTGCAGTGCGGCTGGAACAGGCTGGTGCTGATGCGATTACCGCTATTAACACGGTGCTATCCCGACCTGTTGACCCCACGCTTGATATCCCCCTTTTGGGTAATCCAACGGGCTATGGCGGTAAATCAGGTAGAGACCTGACAGTTGGCGGTAAGAAGACCGTTTTTGACCTGTACAAGGAATTGAAAATACCCATAATCGCAGTTGGCGGCATCTTTTCCGGTAAGGACGTGATAGATTATGCGAAGAACGGTGCGAGTTTGTTTCAAGTAGGTAGCGCACTGGTAAGCGAAGGGCATGAAATTTATTCGACGATAAAAAAGGAATTAAAGGAATATCTCGTGGCTAATGGTCATAAGAACATTGGAGAAATAGTAGGCGAGGCGCACAGGAGATAGCCCATTTAGTTTTTTCTTTTAGCACAGGTTTTCTTTTTTAAAAAAAAAAAGAAAAAGTGTGATGAGAACACCGAAGATATGCATTCTGCGGATAGAAGGAACAAACTGCGAACTCGAAACGAGCTTTGCTTTCACGAGGTTGGGTGCATCGGCAGAGATAGTGCACCTGAAACAACTGACAGGAGCAGTGAACGAGCGAGAGAGGAGGAGTTTAAAAGATTACGATTTACTGGTGATACCCGGTGGCTTCTCATCGGGTGATTATATAAGAGCAGGGGCAATACTCGCTGCGAGGATAAAAGGTGCGTTAGGGGAAGAGATAGAGGATTTTATAGAAAATGGAAGCCCGATATTAGGGATATGCAACGGCTTTCAGGTACTGGTGGAAATGGGTCTGCTCCCAGGCTCCGGCTTTGGATTTGCACATGAGAAAGGAGCAATGCCGCGTGTGGCATTAACAACAAACGATTCAGCTCGTTTTGAATGCCGCCCTACGTTTATAAAGCACGAAAACCGTGGAAAATGCGTGTTCACGGGAGGGATAGAAAAAGGCAGCATCTTAAAGATGCCTTGCGCACATGCAGAAGGGAAGTTTTTCATTGCTGAGCGAGAGGGAGAAAGGGAGGAGGAGTACATACAACTTCTGGAGGAAAGCGACCAGATTGTCTTCCGCTATGTTGACCCCGATGGCAATTATGCGCCATATCCCTGGAATCCCAACGGCTCGGTATATAATATCGCGGGAATATGCAATCCCGAAGGCAACATATTAGGCTTGATGCCGCATCCAGAAAGGGCTTTTTACTCTTTTACCAATTCAGAATGGTCCAGGAGGAAGGGAGAAGGGAGAAAAGAGGATACGTATTTCGGCGATGGGAAAAAGATTTTTGAATCCATCTTAAATTATCTTCAGATAAAAGATAAACGATAAAAAACAAAATAGGAATATAAGGTCAAGGGTTCAAGGTTTATTATATAAGTAAGAAGACTTATTTATAAGAAAACGTTACAAAAGTAATATTGCAATTATGTATACGTTATATGTAAAATAAAGGAGCGTGAAGAGAACTGGCGAAGAAAAGAGCGAAGGATAGGTGGAAGACGAAACAGTGGTACACGATAATAGCACCAAAGATGTTTGGTGAGATAAAGGCAGGGGATACAGTGGCGGACGAGCCATCTAACTTAATCGGAAGGCGAGTAGAGATGACTTTGGGTGAACTCACCGGCAAGCTGATAAAGGGTTCTAATTTGAAATTAGTGCTTGCGATAGAGGAAGTGAATCATAACATGGCATATACAAAATTCATAGGGCACAAGATGGATAAGGGTTATCTACGGAGTTTAGCGAGAAAGGGCGTCTCGAAGGTAGATTCAAATATTGATGTCGTGACAAAAGACGGGGAGGAGCTGTGCGTAAAATCGTCCTGTTTTACACTGAGAAAGGCAAGTGGGTTACAGATAAAGCTAATACGTAAGGTAATGGAGGACATAATTAGAAACAGAGCCAAAAGCTTAGAGCTTAGCAAATACATACAGGAGATAATACTCGGGAAAATGTCGTCTGACATATATAACGCGGCGAAAAAGGTGTATCCGCTGAGAAGAGTGGAGATAGCCAAGACCGAAAGAGCAGGTGGCGGAAAATCCGCACACGTGTAGCGAGATAATTTCAAGGAGTAACGGTTAATAACGAACGAGCAAAAATGAAAATAAAATTTCTTGGTGGTTGTAGAGAAGTAGGGCGTTCTGCAATATTGGTGGACGACGAAATTATGTTGGATTATGGACTCCGACCATCAACCCCCCCGGAGACACCGGAGGGAAATGGACGTGTTCACCCAAAATCCGTGGTTGTTTCTCACGCACATCTCGACCACTCCGGTATGGTTCCAAGTTTGATGTCAATGGGTAGAGATGGCACGCCAGACGTTTATATGACTGCAGTGACAGGTGACTTAGCCCAGCTTTTGAGCAGAGATACGATAAAAATAGGTAAAGACCAGGGATTTTTTTTGTTCGGGCATGAAGACCTCAGGAAGATGAACGAGCGCACGCATACGCTCGGTTATGGTGAACGAGTTGCATTGGACGGCTATGAACTCGAATTGTTTAATGCGGGGCACATACCCGGTAGTGCATCGACGTATTTGAGAAAAGAGAGTGAAGATATAAGCCTGTTTTATACGGGCGATATAAAAATGGATGCGACACGGCTGATGGAATGTCCCTCTCCTGAGGATTTCCCGGCTGCTGATATTTTACTCATAGAAAGCACGTATTATGGCAGGGAGCATAGGAACAGGCAAGAACTGGAACGAGAATTCATAGACTCCATTACGGAAACCCTGAATTCCGGGCATAATGCGATTGTGCCCTGTTTTGCCGTGGGCAGGACACAGGAGGTAGTAATGATTTTGCACTCGTATGGACTTACGCCTTATGTAGATGGTATGGGCTTGGGCGTTTATCGTACGCTTAGGAATCACCCCTCATTCGTGAGAAATGCGAAGGCGTTGAACGATGCGTTCGGCAATGCGCGGTTCGTAAACGCAAAGAAGCGAAAGAACGTTTTTTCTGAGCCTTCCGTAATTGTCACCACCGCGGGAATGCTTAACGGAGGACCTGTGTTGTACTATCTGAAAAAGATACACGAAGACCCGAAGAGCAAAGTCCTGCTTACGGGCTATCAAATAGAAGGAACGAACGGGCAAAGGTTAATGAACGAAGGATGTGTGGAGATAGATGGCGAGATAGTGAAAGTGAATATGCAGGTGGAGCAATATGACTTCTCGGCTCATGCGGGGGATTCCGAGCTGAAGGGAATAGTATCGAAATTTTATGAAAATGGCACAGGAATCATATTTACGGTACATGGCGACGATACAGAGGGATTCGCAACCTGGGCGAGGGAGGAATATGATTGTGATGCGATTTCGCCGAAGGTTGGAGAGGAATTTATAATAGAATAGCTAACAACAATAAAACAGAAAATAAATTAGGGACGCAGATTAACGCAGATGATAAGAATCAACACGGTTAAACTAAAATAAATCTGCGTAAATCAGTGTAAATCTGTGTCTTAAATAGGAGGTAGTTATACTTTATATACAATAAAAAAAAAACAAAAAGGGAAAATATTAGCTAGCGCCGATAGTGTAGCCTGGTATCACCTAGGCTTGCCAACAACCTTTCTTTCTTTTGAAGAAAGAAAGAAACGTTGACGAAAGAAAGAAAAAAAGAATTTTTTAGAATGAAAGAGAGGGGGGCAAAAAGCCTAAGACCCGGGTCCAAATCCCGGTCGGCGCATTATCTATTTGATAACTACCTCCATGGTAGTATCCATCACCGTATCGAAATCTATCTTCTTATCCCAGCCCGCGCTCTCAAATATGTTCATGAACCCAACGCCGATGATTTTCGGCTTCTCATCGCCTGATAGGTCTTCAATCATACGAATGACGTCCTCAGGTTGGCATCCAAACTTAGGCATTGCTAATCCACCGAGCACGACAACCGCATCAGGGTTCTCGGGATTGCCCTTCTCATCTACAACGCTATACCCTATGTTCTCTATCTCGCGTATTTTTCTCGCTTCTTTCGCATCTGCTCGTGGCACGTATAACATGTCAAAACCTCGGTCGCGCACCGTGTAAGCGAGCAATTCGATAAATGGTGTGCACACTGCTACCGAGCCCGTAAACACCACTTTAGACCCGTCTTTTACATCTGCTATGCTTTCTCTAAACGTTCCCGTAAAGCCTACTATCCCTCTTTTCTTTTCCATTTTTTTCACCTTACCTCCTGTTTCCTTTTGTCTCTAATAAAGAGGTAACGTATTTATATTTTTCTCTTTTTAACTACAGATTACACAACACTTTTTCTTTTTTACAAAAAACCCTTTTGCAAGCAAAAGCCTTTACGGAAAATTTGCTTCGCAGAAAACCTGTGCTAAAAGAAAAACAAATAGGTTCTTTTCTAAGAAAGGTTTTCTTGTTCGTTTCATCCGTGTTAATCTGTGTCTATAATTTATTTCTTTGTGCGTGAATTAAAAGATGTTTTTGGAGAAGACAATGGAAATATATGCTCGTGTGAGTAACAAGGATATAGGGGAAATAAAAATGCCATTATTCGAGGTAAATAAAATGAGAGATCATCTTTTTATCAGTTATGCTACTGAGGACTTTGCGTTGGCTGAGTGGCTTGCTCTTCGGTTGACTAGCGAGGGCTATAAGGTCTGGTGTGATCGTTTTGAGCTGTTGGGGGGCGAGTCTTATCCTAAAGACATTGATAAGGCTATGAAAGAAAAGACATTTCGAGTTTTGGCATTGTTATCTCATAATTCTGTTAGGAAAGACAATCCCGTCAAGGAGAGGACTATGGCTTTGAATATTGGTAAAGAGCGGGGTATTGATTTTCTTATTCCGTTGAATGTCGATGGTTTGAGTCCCACAGAGCTCGATTGGATGATGGGAGATATCACCTATATTCCTTTTCATAAGGCTTGGGCCGGTGGTTTATCTCGCTTGCTTAAGAAACTTGATAGTATCGACGCCCCCAAACCGGTTGAGAATGGCAAGGAAATTGCTTCTAGGATATATTTGAACCACTTGACTCTTAAACACGAACCAGAACAGATTTTTTCTAATTGCATAAGGGTAAAGCAAGTTCCAGAGGAGATATTGGAGATCCGATTTAGGGAAGACCTTTCTTCTCATGAAGAAAAGATTTTGCGTGATAGATGGGCTTTTTATCCCAAGGATTCTCGTTTCGTTTTTGCTTTTTGTCCGCCACCAGATTCAGACATTTTTCAACATAGTATTGTCAGCAGACGTGACTGGAGGAATGAAGAAACTATCTCAGGTATTTATTCAGAGAATATAGTGAAGAATCTCCTAAAGTGTTCTTTGAATGTAAAATGTCTCCAAAAAGGACTACGAAGTTCTGATGTTGGGAGGATATTTTTCCCGTTCGGTCTATTTGAAAAAGATAATCTTCATTTTACCGGCTACACTGGGAGGCGGACTTATGTTCAAGTAGCTGGGGAACGACATCCTTATACTTATGATTTTAGATATAACCTGGCTCCTTCTTTTCAGATTAAGATGAGAGAAGAGGATATCTTAGCCGAAGTGTTTATCAATTTTTATATAACCGAAATATCTGGCGTTCCATTGGATTCAAGGAAAGCCACTACTCGTCATAAAGCACTTCGTAAATCCTTGTGGAACCGCGATTTTTTACATAGATGCATGGCCATCTGTGAATATCTCTCTGATGAGAATGGCGAGATAGTTATCGGCGAGGATGAGCACAAAGTTGTTTTTGATGCTCGATTGTTGTCTTTCGAATCTCCGTTGAGAATAGATGATAGTAAGACCAAGGAACACCCTAAAATGAAGGGAGAGGAGATATCGGAGGACGACGATGACGAATTTGATGAGCGGGAAGATGAGGGGGTAGACGATTAATGTCTCTGACATATTCCATTTTTAAAGAGCCACTTATCGAATTCCGTCACGGCCAAGCTTTGGAAGATCCACATGACGGGCTATCTCTTTTTGGCCCGTTCGACGCGGATTCCCCTTCGCATCCTAAGAAGATTACGTATGGTGTTATCAGTACAAAGGAGGGCTTAACTCTTTTTGAGGAATGGTCAAAGATTCTAAATTCTCCACAGATTAGTGAGCCGGAAAAGCTGAAGCTTTGGCCTCCTTTTCCAGGATTTGAGGCTGCTTTTACTTGTGAATGGCCAGATAAACCCGCTTGGAGTTACGTGGTTAATGAAGAGGCGTTGATTAATGCTTCACGGCACCGTGACCGTCATGAAAGAGCCTATGGCGTTGTGAATATTTATATGGAAGGTTTCAAGATTTTGGAGAAACGCGACGAGGATTTCAATGTAATTATTTGTGTTGTTCCAGAAGAGGTGCATAAAAATTGTCGTCCAAAATCCCGTCCTGATGATATGTGGGGTTATCTTCCAGAGAAAAAGGTTAGAGACCAGTTTAAAAAAGGGCTGGTAACTCTTTTCGATGATTTCGATGATAGAAAACAATGGTCTACGGATAAATATGGTATGTCTCCAGATTTTAGGAGGCAGATTAAGGCCAGGGCATTGAAATATAACGTTCCTATTCAGATAATACGGGAGACAACTCTTTCTCTGGAAAATTATGGGGATGAAAACAGAAGAGTAACCTGTTTATCTGATAGGGCTTGGAACTTGTCTACCGGATTATACTATAAAGCTGGAGGTAAACCCTGGAGATTAGCATCTGCCCGGGAAGGTGTCTGTTATATTGGCATTTCGTTTAGGAAAACAGATACAGAATCAGATAACAGAACGGCTTGTTGTGCTGCTCAGATGTTTCTTGATTCTGGTGATGGAATTGTTTTTTTAGGCGATAAAGGACCCTGGTATTCTCCAAAGAAGAAGCAGTATTATCTTAGCAAGGAGGCTGCATATAATTTATTGTCAGGAATTTTAAAAACCTACGGTGACATGGGAGGGGAAGAGCTGAGAGAGTTGTTTATTCATTGTCGTTCTCGTATAAATAAAGATGCTTTCGAAGGTTATAAAGAGGCATGTCCTGAAGATGTGAAGCTCGTTGGTGTCCGTGTAAAAAAGGAAAGAAATGACCTGAGGTTGTATCGCCCTGGGAAAATGCCGGTTATCAGAGGTTCTTTCATTAAATGGAACGATGAGATTGGATATTTATGGGGTACTGGATTCAAACCAAGACTTGAAACATACGATGGTTGGGAAGTTCCGATTCCATTAAAAATAATAGTTCAATATGGAGAAACTCCTGTAGAGCAAGTAGCATTGGACATTTATAGCCTCACCAAACTTAATTATAATGCATGCAAATTGGGAGATTCTGAACCAGTAACGATTATGTTCTCTGATGACGTGGGAGAGATACTTGTTTCAAATCCTAAAGTCAAAGAAAGAAAACCCCAATTTAAATTTTATATTTGATAAGAGGAATGGTGAAAAACAACTATGTTGTCTATTGAGCACACGGCAATGAGAAATGTGGGCAACTCAGCGGCTTCCTTCGGAAGCCTTGCCTCACCCTATCTGGCTCAGTCATATAACAGGTAGATATACGCTTCGGCTTCGCCTCACCCTTCAGGACATTGCCCCCTCCGGTCGCAACGTCGTATATCTGCCAACCGTTAAGCGACATGGCAAGCGATAGGGAAGATCTTGGAAAATATTTATAATAAAAAAGGATATATATACTTCTGTATAATGCTTGTTAGCCAATTAAAAAAGGAACAGAATAGCTATGACATACGAATCAGTTGATCAATTGCAGAAAGCATTGACCGAAGAGGTGTTTCATTATGCTAAAGACTCGAAAAAGGCTGCTGGACGGGCGTTAGGTACAATTGTTGAAATAATCACATTTTATCTTTTAAAAACATGGAAGTTGAATAATTCTATTTCTATCGAAAAAAGAATACCCGAATACGGGAATCCCAATATTACGCATAATGTAGAGTATTCCCTTCATCCTATTCTCAGTGAATGTAAAATTCAGATTCCAAATGATGGGTCTTCCATTACAGCAAGCAAAATGTTGAAAGCACTGGATAAAAGCACGGATCTCACGTCTTTTGAGAAAATAAATAATAATCTTCTTTCAAAAGATGGAATATTAAGAAATGCATGCACTATAGCGGGTAGCAATAATTCATCTCTTGTTGCTTCCATTACAAGAAAAACAGATGAAAAGATAATTATTTCCGTAGTTGAACAAAGCAGCAAACCGTTTGCCATATTTGAATGTAAACGGGTTGGCGTAGAAGAAGGAATAAAAAAGGGGCCGCAAACAATTGAAAAAGCAAAACAAGGAGCCTATGTTGCCAGAACGGTTTCCTCTTTACAGAAAGTGAGGCTTGGCACCGGTGAATTATACGGCATTATTTACAAAGGAAATACAGTCCTTTACTCGCAGCCGTACCATGAATTACTTGCTAAAGTTGTTGAATCTGATGACGCCGAATTATTACAAGGTTTCATCCTAACAGTTGGAGTTGTTAGTAACCATGGAAATTGGTTTACGTCAGAAGATTATAACAAGGAACTCAAGGTATTAGCACAATCCTATGATTGGCTCATCTTCCTTACTGATTCTGGTATTACAGAATTTGTTGAGGATTTGATAATTAACCCAACTACTGAATATGAACCTGTAAAGAAAGCATTTCTTGCAAGTTACGCTCCAGATAAGAAGAAAAACCAATTTACTAAAGTTCAGATGAACATTAATGCCGATGAGTCCCTTTTGAAATACTTTACCAAAAATCAGGGGCATATAGAAAGCGGGTTTAATATTATTTCACCTTCTTCTGGTAACATCCGTCAACTTAGAGATGAGATAAAGACGTTAAAATTGAAGCCTTGGGAGGAAATTCTATAAATGACTGCTGGAAGAAACATAAATTCAAAGAGTCAAGACTGGGGAACTCCGCAAAAGTATGTAAATGCGGTGAAAAAGGTTTTTGGTGGAGAAATCGCTTTAGACCCATGTTCAAGTGAATATTCCATAGTAAATGCAAAAGTCGAATACATGTTACCGGAACACGATGGCTTAAGAGAATCGTGGGATTATCAAACGGTATATGTTAATCCGCCTTATGGAATTAATAAGAAAAATGGAACAACTATCCGTCATTGGTTAGCTAAATGTGCTGAAGCGCATGAGAAGTATGGTTCCGAAGTTCTAGCGCTTGTGCCCGTTGCAACAAACACGGGTCATTGGAAAAAGAGTGTGTTTGGGAGGGCAACGGCAATATGTTTCTTATATGATACCCGATTGAAATTTTTAGAGAATGGAAAAAGTAGAGGCAAAGGTGCTCCAATGTCTTGTGCAATGATTTATTGGGGGAATAATTATCAGGAATTTTATGAAATTTTTATAAATCATGGTGCAGTTGTTGATGTCAGACCTTTGAAAAATGAAAAAATGGGGCATAAAAGAAATAATCCCCAACAATCACTCTTTGATAAAATTGGCTAACAAATCGCTACACAGAAGTTTACATGTTTTTATAATTAGAGTGTGAAGATTGCTTGCCACGAATCGCATAACACAGCATATACGCTGTGGGCTTACGCCCTTGCCCTTCGGGACATTGCTCATTGAAAAATGCAAAATGCAAAAAATAAAAAATGGATAAAGGCACGGACTTTACAGGAACCTGGCATATCTATGAAATGGAAATGTGGGATGAAGACTATTTCAACATGGAAGTGCAGGCTTATATCAGGATAGATCCGAACAATCTTGGAGTTTTTCAATTTGGTTTAGTTTCAGGATGTATAGATGGAAAACTTGTTGATTATGCAGATGGAGAAAGGTTTGAATTTACCTGGGAAGGCAACGATGAATGCGATCCTGTCTGTGGCAGTGGTTGGATTAGAATAAAAGAGGAAGACTTATTAGAGGGCGAATTTAGAATTCATCTGGGAGATGATTCTACATTTTTAGCAAGAAGAGCAAAGAAATAAATCTACTCTGAAAAATGAGAGATAAAACACGAATAAATGAAAAAGCCCATCAACTCGTCAGTCTGACTACAGAGTTCTGTGAACAACATCTCGATGATGAATACGAGCAACTATGCGAGAAACTAATACGAAAGATGTCACGTAAACGAAATGTTCCCTATCTCTCCGGGAGGATAGAAATTTGGGCTGCGGGTGTCATTTATGCATTGGGACAGATTAATTTCCTATTTGACCGGAGCTTTGAACCTTATGCAACCCCGGATGATATTTGTGATCATTTTGGAACGAATAAAAGTACCACCTCACAAAAAGCGAAAGTCATCCGGGATATGTTCAAAATGACCTACGGGAATGATGAATTTTTAACTGAACGGAATAAAAAGGATAATCCATTCGATAAATTGATGATGATAAATGGTCTAATCGTACCCATTGATATTCTTGAATCAGACTCTCAAGAAGAAGACGAAGACAAAGATAATACAATGCAGGATAAAAGACAGGTAACAATGGACAACTTCATATAACATCTATATCGTAATTGCTCAATATCTTGTGGTATAAATTCTAAGCACTAAACTCTAAATTCTAAACAAACTCTAATATCTAAACTCAAAATTCAAAACAGACCTTCCTTTTGGGATTTTGGATTTTGATATTGTTTAGGATTTGGTGCTTAGGATTTAGGATTTCCCACTCTTTATTGAGCACATTCTCTACATCCTTTTATACCACTTAACCGCCCGGAAGACAACAAAAGAAATAACCAACGTCAATGCCACCCATGCGATTTTTATTAGGAATGTCCCACCTTTATTCTCCTTCTGTTCCCATTCATTTACTGACTTATCCCAGTCATGTAAGAAAACGTCCTCGTAAAAAGAAGCTATCTCCTCGTTCTCCACTATTACGCCTGCTTCCCTGTTATGAACCGAATTGGCGTTCCAGTTCAGCGATGCTATCAGCACTTTTTCGCCATCCACTATTAACCCCTTGTTGTGTATTTTAGTTAGCCCTGAGGAATCCAAATCTGCTAATTTTGCCTCTAAGCTCAAATTATCTTCCCTCGACAGTTCGTTTAACCACGTAACGGCTTCATCATTGTTGTTTCCACCTTCTAAATACTTGGAGTCCAGCAGCACTTTTACGTCGCATCCTCTTCTCGCGGCATCTACCAGAGCAGCAAAAAAGGGATTGTCTTCTTCATCCCAGAATCGCCGGGTTAAGAACTGCTGCACGTAAATACGTTCTTTTGCGTTATTTATCGTATCCAGTATCGTTTCGTTATTCAGAGCCGTATCGGGAGCCAAAACGGGAATGACCGTAAAATTGCAGCGCAGGGTAAGCGGCGCGAAAACAGGCACGTAACTGCCTTCGAGTATCTTCCTCCTGCTCATCGTAAATTCTTTTGTCTCTAACTTCACTAAACCTTGCGAAGACTCTTTTCCACGACCACGGTAGAAATCATCAAGAAATACCTCTTTGAAGTAATTCGCTACTTCTGCGTTACTTATCACGATACCCCAGCCGCGGTTTCCAAAGGAGCTGTTATACGGGATTCCAGTATTTTTCCAGTTTTCCGTCGTTATCAGGGTACGCTCATTGTCAATGACCGCGTATTTAGCGTGATTTATGAACGGGTCGTGACAGAAACGAACTTCCCCACCGCTATCTTTTATTTTCGCTGCAATATACCTCTCTTCATCTTTGATACCGCCAACTGGACGGTCTTCGAGCAGCAAACACACATTCACTCCTTTATTTAAAGCATCCAAAACCGCATCCATGAGGTAAATGCTCTCAAACTGGTAGAGGTTGATATACAAAGAGGCAGATGCTGTTTCTATTTCGCGTTGCAAAACGGAAAAACTACAATCTGGCGATACAAAAGCGGTTAGTTCGCCAAAACAAGTGATTTTTTGGGGTGCGTGATACGAAGCGCCAAACGTGAGTAGCAGCCAGTCTTTGCACTGATTTGTATCCTGAAAATCGTTTCGTTTGTAAATCATTCCTTCTCTCGGCTTCTTCAACGGCTCAGCCTGCCAGCCTACTCCATTGTAAGAGCAATCACCGTATATCACAGCATCCACTTCTCTTCCTCTCTTGTCTTGTAATATCACTTCGTCACCACTGTTGCGTAATGCGAATCTGCCTTCTGTTTGCAGTTGAGTAACGTCAGAATTGGAGTCGGGGCCGTATTCGAAATCAGGAAAAATGGTTTTACGGGATACGTTACTTAGTTGTCCTACAAATGCTGTAGCGTTTCTCGTAACGTAGATTGTCTCGCCGGGAGCAATAGCGAAAGTAGGGAATATGATTTTTCCTTCGTTATCCGTTATGCTCCAGCCTTCGATGTTTATAGAATATGCACATGGATTGGTTATTGCAACGTATTCGTCAGGCTCGTTTTTCGTGGCTGTGTTTGGGTAGATTTCGGTTATTAGTAAATTCGGTGGTGCGGTGTTATCGTGAGAATAAGCAAAGGCTGCTCCATGTGTTGAAATTAAGATCAAAAGTAAAGCAAGTATAAAAATTGCAATGAAGCATTTAAATGTCTCGTTTTCTCTCATTTTTACACTTATTCTCTACGTATTTCATACATAATTCATTAATTTTCTTATCAAGCTCTTCAAGGGCTTTCTTGTTCTTTTTGATGGTCTTTAGTGATTCTAGAAAAGTGTCTGTTCGCTTTACTACCCCAGTCATGTTCACAGCTCGTCAAGCAACTCTTTGACGGAAGTAACTTCTTTAACACGACCCGCTTCGATATCTTGGTCGCTTTTACGAAGTGCTTCCATCGTTTTTGGATTGTTGAGAATTTCAACCGAATCAATGAGTGCTTCTACCTCTCCTCGTGTAACCATTTTCTCTTCTATCCTCTTCAACGCTTCGTATACGTCTTGAATTGTAACCAATTCTGACATATTTTTCTATTGGTTCCTCGCTCTATATAAATGTTTTATTTCACTACCAAATCTTTTACTTTACCTTCTCTCTTTTCCATTTCTTACTCCCTACATGTTTATTTTTTGCTCAATCCTCAACCCGCTCAAGCAACAGCTCAACAATCCTTTCGGTAACGTCAACACCGCAAGCGAGTTTTATGCCTTTTCCCGAAGGTGTTGCATTAGCCTCAAGCAAATACAATCCTTCTTTACCTTCTATCAAGTCAACACCCGCGAAATCCGTGCCTACTGCTCGTGCAGCGCGTATTGCAAGTTCTCGCATTTCTTCCGTTAACTCACACTTAACTGGCGTGGCACCTTGACTCAAATTGCTGATGAATGCCCCGCTGGTCGAAACGCGGTAAATCGCACCTAACGCTTCTTCGCCAGCTACAAAAACTCTTATGTCTCGTCCGGGATTAGACACGAACTCCTGTAAATAAAGCACGCCTCTTTCTTTCAGTAGCTCTCTGAGTTTTGATGCTAACTCAGATTCTGGTTGAGAACGCTCAAGTTTGATTATTCCCTCCCCTTGACTCCCAAAAATCGGTTTTACCACAACAAATTCAAATTTTTCTATTGTTTTCATAGCGACTTCAAGCTCAGAACTAATTACGGTCTGTGGAATAGGTAAGCATGCGAGTTTGAAAAGGAGGAATGAGAAGAATTTGTTTGCTGCGTTCTGGATTGCTGTCGGACGGTTCATAACGATTATTGAATTTTCAAACGCTCGAAGCAAGTCGAACTTGAACGAAATGGTTTCAAGCGAGAAACTGATGCCAACGTCACGAACAAGGATAGCATCGAGTTTTAAGTATTCTGAATCCGCATTGAAAATGGAAAAGTCCGAAGCAGCGATGGATGCGCTTAACGTTGAGAGGTCGATCGGGAAGGCTTTCGCTCCTGTCTTGCGGATGCTATTCAGGAATGCACGGGCAGTCCAGTCGTCAGGGTCGGTCAGGACTACGCCTATTTTTGCTCCTTTTGTGTTTTGGTTTGGGTTGTGCATTTTTAATCTCGCACATAAAAATCAAAATACAAAAATCCAAGTGCAATCCATTGTTTTTTATTCATCTTCTTTACCTCCGAGGCATCCGCTTTGTCCATATTTGATATTATTCCATTTCATTTTCCTTTCTCTCCTTCTCTTTATCCTCTTCTAAAATTGGTTTAAGCCCGTCTGTGCTACAAACATCTTCTCTAAAGCTACATTTTCGAGTTGTTTTTTTAAAACATCGGCTTACCCATCCACAATAATTATGAGATTCGGGGTCCATATTAAATCCTTTTTCTCCATGTATAGAAACAAATTGTACACATCTACAATGATTAAACCCTAAGCTATCTTTATAACGTACTCTAATTAGTATCCATTCTGCCTCTTCAAACACAGTACTTCTGAAGTCGAGTGCAGGAACAGAAACATCTTCCCACCCAGGAAAAAGGTAATCATGGTGGAGAAATTTCTGCCCTGCCTTTCTAATAGCATCCTCAGTAACCCCTCCAATTTCTCCGTTTACAATCCAGTTATATTCTACCTTAATATTACTCGCTTTACCGTTTCCACCATTAAATAAGATAAAATGTGAATACACATCCCCGTATCTATTCTTATATTTATTTAAAAAATCTCGTTGAATGGGGAATTTTTTAAATTCCGATGCAATCTGTTTAAACTCATATCGAGGCTCTATATCTGGTAAAATGCCATATTTACTTATAACCACTGCTATCACCCCTATAGCTATCCCTGATAGTATGCCCACCCGTTCCAACGTTAGCCAGCCAGATAATATCTCGCCAAAAGCCGCTGTTGTATTTCCTATTATAGATATATCCATCATTTGTACGAAGCCCCAGCCTCTCCACCCCGCTTTGAAAAAGCGTAAATAAGCCATATAATCACAAAAACATTTCCTATTATGATACCATACAAACCTATTCTAAGGAGCAGATCCTGCTCCATTACCGATATAAGATAAGCAAGCATTATCGTAACCATAGGAGGTACAAACCACGCTTCCTTCGATATTTCCTGATGTAAATTCTTAATTCTAATCCAATTTTCGATTTTACTCTTTTCCGCTAACAAGTAGAACACTATTGCAATTGGAATAACACCATAAAAAAGTAAGTCGGGGATAAAGCCTCCGGGTCCAGCCGGAATAAAGCCTCCTGTTTTAATTTCAATAACGTAATTTGTATAGAGACCGGAAAACATTATGACGACCCAAGCAAACATCATGCTCCAATAAGCAATTTTCTTTTGCAACCAAAGTCCTACAACAGACAGAATTAATAAAAAGCCTGCTAACGACAGGGCTAACTGCGCAATAAATAAAATCGGATATTGTGAAGAGTAGTATAAAGAAAATGAAAAGGCAGTAAAACCAATTATGAGCATCCCCAAACCAAAAATTGCAGAGAAAAATAATACTACATCAAGCCCCAAAGGTCTTTTATTCTCTTTTTTCATCTCTCCATTTCCTATTTCTTCGGTCATATTTTTCCCCTTTTCTATTGTTTTATTTTTCTATCAAGCTGCCAATGAAAAATCCAAATGCAATCGTGAATATAAAAAATACCGTAACCATCCACCACCAGTAAATCTCATGTAATTCAAATGAATAGTGAAGCAAATCATCTGAATGGTATAATAGGCTTGCCTCTACAAGCTTTGTAGACAGCTGTAAAAGAAGTTTTCCCGTGTATAAAGTCATTGCTAGTCCAACCATCCAGAAAACACATCCAAGAATTCCATACTTCCATTTCTTTTGCATAATATAAATCCCTCCTTTTGTTTTTTATCTACTCACTATAGCTATCTTCAAATCTATCATATTGTGCTCGCTTATCAGAGTCAGATAACACCGCATAAGCCTTTTGGATTTCTTTGAATTTTTTCTCTGTATCTGGGTCAGCACCCCTATCAGGATGATATATCTTAGCGAGTCTGCGATATACACTCTTTATCTCCTCAGGGGTAGCGTCCTTACTTACACCAAGCACTCTATAATAATATGGAACAGCCTCAGTCTTAGCCTCCTTCTCCCTTTTGTAAGGTTTTTCATATCGTTTTTCATAAGTCCTTTCCTCAAAAGCCGTTTTTTCTGCAAATATTTTCCTAAAATCAAAATACTTATAAATTAAATACCCTAAACAAAGCCAATAAGGAAACGCCATCCAATCAGGGTAGCCTGATATCCCAACTGGATAAAATGTACGAAATACGCAAAGTATGGCGAACATTCCGGTGAACATCAGATATGTCATTTCCCTTTTTACAAGTAAGAAAAGTATTGCTGATGGTAACAAGAAAGCACCCAATATTATAGGTCGTACATCCACTATCATACTTGAGAACAAAACTGCAAGAATGCACATTTCTGCTCCAAATATGAGTCCAAGAATACCAATAAGGTAGAGCCATCCCGTATATTTCAGTTTTTCGCTATTCACGCCTTCCCCTCATTTTTTTAACATTATTTCTCCATGCCGTGAATGGGAATTGTAAATATAATAATGGAACTTTTCAGGGACAGCGTTTATAGGCATCTTATATGCAATCGAGATAAACTCGTGCTCCTTTGTTGGTAACTTAACAAAATCTTCGTATTGATAAAGGGAGTGGTATGGTATTCCCCGAATATCTTCTAAATCATAGCTGGCGTATGTCATACCATCTTCATCTTCTATCCCTCCAGCAGAAAAACTTCTTGACTCCTCTGCATAGTTTGAAACTTGAATATTCAATATAATAAATTTCCAGCCAGTACCTGCTTCATAATCTTTAAAGCCAACTATATTCCCATCCTCGCTCATAAAATTAACATCGAGGGAATCATCAACTAATAGTGAATGAGGCCAAATATTAACGTCATCAATTATCACCATTTCACCTACTTTTGATGTTTTTGGCTGCCACGGCGATTCAGCTGAGAAAAAGAGTATTACAAAAATTGCAAAAAAGCCAATAAGCACAGCGATTTCCCATTTCTTCATGCTCTCTCCTCATTTAGAAGAATGTATTCCTTCTATATTTATCGTACAAGGCTTCCTTCATCTCTTTTTCCATATTTTCCTTCTAAAAATATATGCTACTGCCAATAAGCCTGCGATTGCAAAAATAGCTTCAAATGCAGGTGCCTTGACATCGCTCTTCGATTGTATATCAAGATTATAAGGGTCGTAATCGTATTGATCTGGTACTCCGTCGTCGTCCGAGTCTTTTTCTGATACATAAAAATAAAGAGGCCAAAGACTTTTGCATGGCAAAGAATCATAAAAACCTCTTGTATAAACTTTATAATATCCTGATTCTCTTGGAACAAAACCTCCATATTTGGTTTTTGGTTTTATAAATTTACCAACATTGTCACTCTCCCTATAATAATTTTCTATGTCCATTCCATTCTTACAAAAGAGGATGACAAATGGGTAATCCGAAATATAACCTTCTAATACTTCGTTATTTTTCTTAAAAAATACCATTACATAACCTTCAATTAACAAAGGTTCCCCAACTTCTGCTCTTTCGACCGTGTCATTGAAATATACATACACTGTATCCTCCCACCCCTTTTGTCTATATGAGGTTATATCACTTATCGAATACACTTTTGTTGTTTCTTCAGCATTAGCTATCATTGGCAAAAATAAGATCAATAAAACCAAAATCACTCCGAGTTTCCATTTCATCCTATTCATTCTAACTCCACCCTACTATTTAAAACCATCGCTTTTCTGTAACTACACATCCTATATCTAAAATGCTCAGTTTATTTCAAATAAAACGCACCCGGCATATATCGCAGCTACCACAATCGCCGCTATGCCTATCAACGCCCCATCAAATTACCCCTCCATTGAAACTATCTTCTGACGGTTAATATTCTCATCAATAAATGCGCATCTAAGTTCTTTTATTTCCTTCTTCAAGATTAATAGAACTCCATACCCAAGTTTTTCAAATAAACGATCCTTCCAAAGGTAATCGGTTATTTCCGCGTAAAAATCTTCACCCTCTTTAAAAGTTCCCTGTCTTGTTGTAAATTCTAAAAATAACTCAAAGGGTAGCACAATGAAGCTTGCTGAATTACGTCCTTGCTGTTTTGCGCAAACTTTTGCCATTTCGAGTTGGTATATTGCATTTCTGATGTCTGTTTTTTCAACTTTTAATTCGTAGAATAAATAAATATCTCTACTTGAATCTATTGCGGTTATATCAGGAAAAACGGGACAACCAAACCCTCCCTCTGTCGATATAATTTCTATATTTTCTTTTTTGCTTAAATAATCTTTTAAAATGTTTAAATACAAATCATGTTTTTCGCTCATGTTTATCCCATGTATAGAATCAAATTGAGTTATATAGCCCCATGAATTCCTCTCTGGATATATTACGAAAATATGGGGCTTTTGTATAACCACAAATGCAGCATCTAACGGATACGCCCATACTTCTCCTAAACTCCTTTATGTTCTCTATCTCGCATCTGACTGAATTTCCTCTTCTTCTGCATTCTGGACATCGTATATAGCCCAATGAATAATAATTAAAAAAAGCATCTCCACTTCTTGTAGCAAGTTCGCTTCCAAAAGAGGTGAGTTCATATCTCTCACCGATTTTTTGAACAAAACCTAAATATTTTAGCCCTCTTAAACAACGATAGAAGGATGAATCCCTCTGAGAAATTCTAAAATCTGAATCACATCTGGTTTTCAACTCTCTTCCCGATAATGGACCCACCCCTCTTAATGTCATGACAATTGGTTGGGTGTATAGACCTGCTCCATTATTTTCTGTCATTTTCTCCTCCTTAAAAGATACGTTACTACCAACAATCCAGCAATTACGAATATTATTTCAAATCCGGGGATAATCTTCTCCTTACCAGATGGTTGCTCCTCCGTGCTTCCTCCTACTTTCACAAGCCAAAAATCTCCACCACGATAATCTTTGCTCCCCGTCATCCCAGCAAATACATAACCACCGTCAGATGTTTGAATTACTGAGTTTGCCTTATCATCATCCGGGCCACCATATATTTCATCCCACTCCTTATTGCCTTGAGAATCAACCTTCACTAACCAAGCATCACTACCCGTCTCACCGGCAAGTATATAACCGCCGTCAGATGTCTGAACCATCGCCCTAGCTTCATCTCTATACTGGCTACCATAAGTTCTATTCCACTCTTCATTGCCAAATGAATCAGTTTTCACAACCCAAAAATCCCGTGACCCATTACCAAAGGATATAGGGTCTTTTAATCCTGCTAAAGCATAACCACCATCTGATGTTTGAATCATCTCCCATGCACACTCAGACCCGATGTCACCATAAGTCCTGTTCCATTCTTCGTTGCCGAAAGAATCCGTTTTCATTAACCAAAAATTACCATCAAAACTTCCAGCAAGTACATATCCACCATCAAATGTTTGAACTACCGAGTATGCGCTGCCGCCATAAGTTATGTTCCACTCCTCATTGCCAGAAGAATCCGTCTTTATAAGCATATTGCCAGCAAAAGCATAGCCACCATCCGAAGTCTGAATTATTGAGCTTACTGTGTCACGCTTTGCACCACCG
The DNA here is from genome assembly GCA_013180605.1 of Candidatus Methanophagaceae archaeon GoMg1. Taxonomy (GTDB): domain Archaea; phylum Halobacteriota; class Syntropharchaeia; order Alkanophagales; family Methanospirareceae; genus QEXZ01. The sequence goes on from QBUL01000177.1 coordinate 26,684, forward strand.
TACATTTTATCCCATTCTTTATTACCAGAAGAACCGGTCTTTATTAACCAAATATCCTCGTCCTCTCCAAACATAGTAGGTGATGGAAAAACAGACCAATCCATTTTAGATTCCGTTGTTCCTGCAATAGCGTAGCCGCCATCAGATGTCTGAATTACTGAATATGCATGTTCATTATCAGCACCTCCAAATTTCTTGTCCCATTCTTTATTACCCGAAGAATCAGTCTTCACTATCCAAATATCATAGCAAAAAGTACCACTGCGAGACTCTGAGCTTCCAGCAATCATATAACCGCCATCAGATGTTTGAATTACTGAAGCCGCCCAATCATTGGTTGGACCTCCATACGTTTTCCCCCATTGTTTTACCGGTATTTCTGTGGAAGCGGAGGCAATAAAAACCAACATTACCCAAGCAAATACAATTCCTATCATGATTTTTTTCTCGTGCTCCATTTCGCCTCACCTTTCAATTTTAGCCCTGATATGATCACCATGACCATACAAACTCTAATCTATTTTTATTGATATTAAATTGTTTGTCTCAGAAAAAATGATTCTTACCATTTGTAACCATACAACAATTACAACCACATTACTTATAGCTTCAGCAAGAAATAAGATTGGTGCTACATCTCTACCGATACTAAAAAGTCCTCTTAATATACGATCCATAATACTCGCTACAATTAAGACTATGTACAATAAGGGTAGCCAAAAATGCAAGCTTTCACCAGCATGTGCAATTGTTGGCTCTGGTTCCCTTTTAAAATGGTCTGCTATTGTAGCAAATGTGTTCCATATTCCCCAAATATTATAGATGGGGATAATAAGACGTGCTAAAGACCCGCCAGGGCTTATGGGATAACCCGGAAATATATTTAAAAGGTCGAAATGGAGGCGATACATCCATATAAGAAAGAGAATTATGATAACAAGAGCTATGAGAAGAATAAAAAGAGCTACCAAACCATCAATTAATTCAAGATAGGTATAGTAAATTGAAGATACGCTTACTTCAAGTAATGAAAACACAAGGGAAAGTGCCGATAAAGCAAGTCCAATCCATAAAAGGGTTATAAGTTTCTGCCCGATTCCTTTTGACTTAAGCCCGTGATTACTAATGGGATATTCATTTCCTTTCATTTGTTCATCCATATCTGTTATAACCTTTCATTTTAAAGCTCCATACCTGCACTTTTTAAGTATGGAGACTTGCGTTATGTTATTGGCATCAATACATAAAAGCTTTTTGGTTGTAGTTGTAGTAGTGGAAAATATCCTGGTTTTCTTGAAAATTCAAAAGGACCTGCCTTGAAATACTGAATTTCTGGAAATAAAAGTACTGTGACGGCGATTACAATTAGAATCAGCAGGCCGACTGGAGTTGGTCCTCCTTTACAAACTAAACATACCGCCACTCCACTCAATATAATTGCTACTCCACCAAGAAATATTCCAAACACCTCTTTAGGAAGACTGGTTTGCCACCAATCCCACCAACTCAATCCTACGCCTTCTTTATTTAACTCAGCCCGTATCAAGTTTTGATTGGCTTCAGCGTTTTTAGGATCTGCATTTATGGCGTTTTTAAAATTATCGATAGCTAATTCAATGCATTTCAATTTTCCATATACATTCCCCAAGTTAATATAAACCGAAGAATCTTCTTTCTCAACATCTCTATTAAACCTTATTGCTTCCTCAAATTCTTTCTTTGCTTCTTTGTATTTTTCTGATTCACATAGCGAAGCTCCGAGATTATTATGAGCCATAGCAAGCTCCTCAGCAAGCTCTGGTTCTATCTTTATTGCTTCTTTAAATATTCTTATTGCCTCTTTAAACTCCCCTTTTGCTTTTGCATCACCGAATTTTTTTAATTTATCTGCTAATAAAGATCCGAGATTGTAATGTGCTCTGGCAAGATTCTTCGCAACCTCGGGTTTTGTCAATATTAATTCCCTCAATATCGCTATTGCTTCTTCGTATTCACTTTTTGCTTCTTTGTAACGCCCCCACTCTTCAAAAAGCGCTCCAAGATTGATGTGAATTGAAGCTTCATACTTTTTTTCCGGGTTCAATCTCAAAGCTTCTTTAAATTCTTTTTCGGATTCATTGTATTTTTTCCAATTATGCAGTAAAACTCCTAAATCATTATGTGTCAAATAATCATCTGGTTTTAGCCTTAATGCTTCTTCAAATTCTTTCTCAGCATCTTCATAACGTTCACTTCCCAATTTTACTAACAGATTTGCAAGATAGCAACGAACTTCAGCATCATCTGGTTTTAGCCTTAATGCTTCTTCAAATTCCCTTTCTGCTTCATCATATTTTTCTAAAAATGAAGATGATAATAGATTCCCAAGACGGTAATGAGCCTCAAAGTGATTTGGATTTATCCTTATTACTTCTCTCCACTCTCTTTTTGCCTCATTATATCTTTCTAAATTGTATAATGATTCCCCAAGTTTATAATGGGCTCTATCATTTTCCGGTTCTATTTCGAGAATTATTCTGAAAATTTTCTCTGCATTTATTGAATCTGACTGCACAAAATCTTCCCCAACTTCAGATAAATAATCAATATCTTGTTCGCTGGCCAATTTTAAGGCTTCTTCGATTTCTCCTCTTTCAATGAGTTCCTTAACCCTCTGGTTCATTTTTGTTATTCTGCCATTTTATTTATAATTTTGTAGGTTTATTTTTCTTTCGCATGTATGATTACTCAACCTTCAAATTATTAAAACTAAAACTTCTTCATCTATTTACCTCGTTACTTTAGGCAGCGAATAAATCATAATCAACCGAAGTTTATCTTTCCCTATCGCTCTGAAACTGTGAGGGACACCTGAAGAAATAAATATAGCTGTTCCAGCTTCCACTTCTCTCTCCCCTTTTCCTCTACGGAGGAGCATTTTTCCTCCTATAACAAAATATCCATGCTCTGCTTCATGCCTATGCGTTTTTACGCCTCCATGTTCTTCTATTTCATTATAGACCATAACGAAGTTCTTCGCATCCATTATCTTTGGACTTATTAAAGGTCTTGAGTCGGGCTTTTCATAGTTTAAAACAAATAAAAATCAATATGAAATAAATGCCAATGCCGGAGACGAAATATGAACATGGATACAGATACGTTCCTTTTATTACGCTGTCACTAACAGAGCCAAAACCACGTATTTGGATTACGCTCTCGGGCTGCAACTTCAAATGCAAGGGCTGTTTTAGCATTGCTCGTGACACGGTAGGCGAGCCGATGACTGTTGGCGGATTAATAAACTGGGTGAAGGAATCGAGTCGAGCTTATAATGGCAATACGCTACTGCAAGACGCTGTAATAACAGGGGGCGAACCAACATTGGACAAGGGCTTTCTGCTTGACCTCGTGCTAAAACTCAAAAGGAGTGTGGGAGTGAAACACATTACGCTATCTACGAATGGATATTTATTGGACAGGAAATACGTGATGGAACTGAAGGGTATCGGTCTTGATGGAGTTAAGCTTGACATAAAAGCATACGCCAAGTCAATCCACCAGTGGTACACCAGTATGTCCAATCGCCCGGTTCTTAAGGCAGCGAGATACCTCTGGGAAAGCAAACTCGATTTTAGGGTAGAAACGGTGTTGATGCCGGGGATTGTAGATGTGGAAGAAATTGAGCGAATTGCTTCCTTTTTAGCGCAGATTGACCCCGGAATAAAGTATAAGGTCATCAAGTTTGCACCTGGTGAAGCAAGGGAAAAAGTAGCAAGAAGACCGAGTGACAATGAGATTCAACTTGCGGTAGATTCCGCTTCAAAGTACTTGAGGAACGTTGCCGGGGGTAAAGCATGTGTCCAGCAATTTGCTCCCCAGAACCAAAGAAAAGAGAACACGAAAAAATGGATTAGAATGTATCCTGATATGAAAACGGAAACAATAATTGCAATACCGGGTGAGTTTGTGGTATCTTGAATTCTTTTTGATCGGTATATAAAGTATAACTTCTACCTATTTAGGACGCAGATTTACGCAGATTTACACAGAAAACCATAACCCCGTTTATTATAAACACGATAGAAGATGCTAATGATCTCCTCCGTCTATTAAACATTATTCTAAATTTAAAATCATGATTATCTGCGTTCATCTGCGTCCGATTATCAAAAATTATTCTTTCTCGTCTTTGTAGAACTTTAACTTAACGTTATTTTTAAGTATATAAATTAAGGAAGAAATGAACAAAGAATATAGGTATATCCCTTTTATTACGCTGTCAGAGTTAAAGCCACGCGTTTGGATTACGCTTTCCGGCTGCAACTTCAGGTGTAGAGGATGTTTTAGCCTCGCTCGTGAACCCATAGGCGAGCCGATGAGCGTTGAGCAGTTAATAAACCTCGTGAAGAAATCGTCCTCCGATTATTACGGGGATATACCGCTAAAAGAAGCGGTGATAACAGGCGGCGAACCTACGCTGGACAGAGATTACCTCGTGGATTTGGTATCGC
>QBUL01000060.1 GCA_013180605.1 Candidatus Methanophagaceae archaeon GoMg1
CCAACAATACAGATCCAGGTAGAAAGGCTTTACGACCCTTAATTGGGTGTTTAACCGGTGTAATTTGCACAAGTACTTTCGCCACCTTCGCAGCGCTTAGTGCTTGCTCAGAAATAACATGGCAAAGTTCATAAATTATTACTGCATACAAAAATCAATTTGAAACTCCCTTCTTTACATCCAAAATGGAATTATTCGATTTATCCAAGAAGGTAATAGGTATCTGATATATATTGAAACTCCGATAAGTTGTTTTTGAGCGGTCCCTTAGTTACAGTTTATACAATTTTGAATTTTTATTTATCTGGATTTTAATATCCTTTTCAGTAGCCCTTTATATATCGATGGTAGCAATTATAAATGTAGTTATTAAACTCGTTGTGGGGGTCTAAAAATTTGAAAACACCAGAAAGGGCCGAGTTGGAGTCTTGCATCAAGAAAAATGGAGACACATTAGAAAAATTTTTAAAAAAAAAGGAGAGTAAAAAATTCATATCGTATTCTGATAAAATTATCACTTTAATCTATGAATTCAATCCTGATAGCGTCCGTTCGACTACTCTTGATACTCTCCACGCCTCTCTAATGGATAATATTGGTTTTGGAAAATGGCATGGAGAACTCTTACCTCAGCCATCAGATTCAATGAGTTCGCTTGCTTATAATCTTTCATATTTAATATATAAAAAGAAGGGGTTTGAGTAAAAATAGAAAGGTTTAAATACCCATAATAAATATAAACATATGATGATGGAAAAAGAGAAAAAGTTATCAGAAGCTAAAGCACTTGAACTGGTTGGGGGTCTTGTGGAGCGTTTGGTTGGAATCTCCAAAGAGGAGGATATAGATATTACTGATTATGAAGATTTAAAAAAAAATCTACGAGTTATACTTTTAAAAAGTTTAAGAGAAAAAATCGAGGAACCCATTTCTCATTCAACGGAGGAAAGTGAGTTTAAAAGGTTAGCGATGTTTGGAGGAATCGAGGAACCTATTGGTCCTCTTCAAAGGGTAGTGAAACCATTTATTTCAGTTGAAGTAGGTCGTGAAGATACTGAGTCCGGTATACCAACAGTGGGTATTAAATCAGAAGAGTATCTTCCCATGAGTATCAAAAGAATTGAGAAGGAGGGAACAGCTAATGCAAGCTTCTTTTAGGAAACTACTTGTTGATGAGCTTAAAATTGTTGCGAAAAAAGTCCGCGAAGAAGAAGATTTTAGAAAAAAGAATTACTTCTTCAGTGCTGCGTATGCGACTGTGTCTAGAATTTTTAATTTTGATTTTAATCCCGAACTTGTACTCATTCATGATGTGCTAAATTTTGCATATGGTGCCGTTGGTAACTTACAGAAAAGAATCGAGAGGGGGGAAGAAGATGTCATTCGAATACCCGATAAGTTCTTTGACAAGCTTGCCGATTTGACAGAAAAATTAGCTATAGCTATAGAAAAAGATGATAATATATATGAAGTTCTCCAAGAAATTGCTGTTCACTCTTATGTATTAAATGGAAACGGTTATTATCTTTACCAGAACGGGATTATAAAAATTTGAAACATTTTTAGTAAATGACCAGGAATGGAACAGAGATGTTGGTGTTATCCAACTCGATCAGTCTATTAAAAAAATAAAAGAACGCTTAGTGCTTGCTCAGAAATAACATGGCAAAGTTCATAAATTATTACTGCATACAAAAATCAATTTGAAACTCCCTTCTTTACATCCAAAATGGAATTATTCGATTTATCCAAGAAGGTAATAGGTATCTGATATATATTGAAACTCCGATAAGTTGTTTTTGAGCGGTCCCTTAGATAAAGTAATTCATAAAATTGTAATGGATGAAGAAGTCCTAGTTGACTTTACATTTCTAACTTAGTATTGTTTTCGATTTTAGGAGCAAGCTTCACACTTTAGGAGCAAAAGTTACTTTAGGTGCAAAGCCCCTCACGACCAAAAGTTTAAATATCACTGGATTTTTAGACAGTGCCCCTTGGACTATCAAAAGGGGTTAATTTCAGAAGTGTAAAAGTTTATTTCGTGAGATTTTTATCGGTACAACTTGTGAAAGGGCTTATTTATGGTTTAGGATTTATAAGTCCACATGAGATTGAATAATTACAGTAATGAATATGAAGATAGCATGGGGAATAACAGGGTCGGGGGATCGCTTGACCGAGTGCGTGACTTTTATGAAGGAACTCACAAAGAAGTATAACTTAGAGGTTCATGTTTATCTCTCCAGGGAAGGAGCGGTGGTTTTAAAGTTCTACAAGCTCTTGAAAGAAGTTAAAGAGCATTTTCCAAAGGTGAGTCCGGAATTAGGACCAAACGCTCCTTTTTTATCAGGAAAAATACAGTTGGGCAAATACGATTTCGTTTTAATCGCTCCCGCTACGGCAAATACCGTGGCAAAGATAGCACATTGCATCGCGGATTCACTGATTACAAATTCGGTAGCGCAAGCCATGAAGGCGGACGTGCCTGTGTATATCTTCCCCGTGGACCAGAAAGAGGGCGAAATAATAACAACGCTGCCTAACGGCAGGGATTTGAAGTTACGAATTCGGAAAGAGGATGTGGAGAACGTAGAGAAGTTACGAAGGATGCGTGGTATTACGATCTTGAGCAAAGTTGAGGAGATAGAAGATGTGGTGAAGAAGAATATAGAAGGAAGCTGACGCTTCTTAGAAGTAAAGTTTATGAGGACATAAAATAGTTAAAGTAGGGGATTGTCATGAGTATGGGACTGCCCATTAAGCAAATGATGGAACAGATGAGCATTCGACCATCTAAGGAATCCGATGAAGCATCGGTTTATGATTTGGTTACATCTTTGATGGAGGTCTCGCTTGACCGAAAGTCGTTTCATGATGTCTTCGTTCAAAATCTCCGTGATGACACAGTGTTGTACTACGTTGCCGAGAGCGATGGATGTGTTGTAGGCTTTGCAAGTCTTCATATCCTGCCTCAGCTCCATCATGCTGGGCGGGTAGGAGAGATATTGGAGTTGATTGTGCAGGAGTCACTTCGCGGTAGAGGTACCGGCGCTCAACTCGTATCGAGACTTGAACAAGAGGCAAAGAAGCGAGGTTGTGTCTCTATTGAAGTGACGACAAAGAATTTTCGGGTTGATGCACAGCGATTTTACGAGCTCATGGGCTTTACTCGAACGCATGTGAATTTTACAAAGAATTTAAGTTATGTATAAAGTAAATCGTGCACGCAACTTCAAATGAAGCTTATCTACAACGAGTTACGCCAATCCTTTTGCAGTACTCAGTAATCGGGCAGATACTGCACTTCGGGCTTATCGGCGTGCATATAGCCTTGCCATGCATGACGAGGAGGTTATTAAAGACGATCCAGTACCGCTTTGGAAGCGTTTTTCGTAGAGCAAACTCTGTCTGATACGGACTTTTTGTCTCTACGAGTCCCAGGCGGTTGGATATGCGGTGGACGTGTGTATCAACTGCGACACCGGGTTTATTATAACCCATGGTGATAACGATATTTGCAGTCTTTCTACCAACACCTCTGAGTTTCAAGAGCTCGTCTATCTCGCCCGGGACACGTGAATCGTACCTCTTAATCAGGACACGACAGATTTCAAGGATTTGCTCAGCTTTTCTTTTGTAGAATCCGGCAGGATAGATTGCAGCCTCTATCTCCTCCTTTTTTAGGGTTATCATCTCTTCAGGAGTTTTTGCCCGTGCAAACAACCGTTCTGAAGCTTTGGCAGTTACTTCATCCCGGGTCCTAAGACTCAAAAGGCATGAAATCAGGATTAGAAAAGGGTCTTTTCTCGTTGATACATCCATCAATGCCGATGTTTTGTCTTGATACCGTTCTTTAAGAATCTGCATGATCTTCTCAATATTAGTCGGCAAGTTCTCTCACCTTCTGGATATTTTCGATATCGCCTCTCCGGTTATCAACGGGAGTCTCAAGGATCATCGGCAACTTCTTGAAGTGTTCTTCTTTGAGAATCACCCGAAAAGCATCCTCCCCTATATACCCAAGCCCAATATGCTCATGCCGGTCCAGTCGCGAGTTCAGACCTGCCTTTGCATCGTTGAGATGGATAAGTTTCAGATGCTCAAGTCCAATGACCTCATCAAAATGCTGCATCGTGCCTTTCAGGCTCTCTTCAGTCCGTAATTCATACCCGGCAACAAAGCCGTGGCAGGTGTCAAAGCAGATACCTATTCGTTCCTTATGCTCAATACGGTTCATGATATGTCGAATATCTTCGAAGGTCCCTCCCATACTGTTCTTTGTCCCGGCGGTATTCTCCAGAAGCAGCATCACCACATTATCAACTTCACGGAATGCCGTGTTAATTGCGTCCCCTATCCTCTGAAAACCTCCTGCTTTACCATATCCGCGATGACTCCCAAGGTGAGTGACGAGGTATGGGATATGTAAAGCGTCAGACCGTCTCAATTCTTCAATAAGAGATGCCACAGACCGTTTATAAACATCATCCGTCGGTGCAGCAAGATTTGGAAGGTAGG
>QBUL01000059.1 GCA_013180605.1 Candidatus Methanophagaceae archaeon GoMg1
TTGCACCAAGGTAGCGTGGTGGAATTCAACGAGTCAAAAAGCGGAAAGTTATTCAAAAGTGCCGTTCCCACCCTATTACGTGGGTACGAACTTCAAAGTAAAACCAGCCAGGGGATATGAGGTTGCGGTTACAAACAACACCACATGGACGCCTCGCTGAAGAGGAGAGAGACAAAAAATATATGATAAAAAACAAGAAGGGTATGTTAATAGTAGTTGAAAAAATAATAGGAGGTGATAGATACAAAATCATGAAAACACGAAAAAATAGAACTGGTATTCTAATTGCTATCGCACTAATAGGTGTAATAGCACTGGTAGGAAATGCGCAGGCATTGGTAGAACCTGTTTCGGGAACCGTGAATTCCGTGGTTGCAGATGGGCAAATAGTTACACTTTACCTTGACATAAATCCCGCTGACTATGTAACAGTAGCCGTAACCGATAATCCTGGATATCATGACTATTACTATTTCAATGACATAGAACCAATGCTTCTGCGTAATGGATATTCAACAGGAGATTCATATGATGCGATTGTAGAAATGCGCTGCAGTGGAGATGAGCGTGAAATAAATCAAGTAGTGGGCGCTTCATATACCAATACACTCAAAAACATCACGCCATCGACAGCTCATTTCACAGGCGTATATGACGGAGCTATTGATGTACCACCAACGATGGAACTGGAACCTTGTGTGACTGAGGGGGAAACTTTTAGCAAAAACCTTTACGAAGGCTGGAACTTAGTCTCGCTGCCGCTCGCCCCAAATAACAACAGCGCAGGTGCGGTATTGTCATCAATGTCTGGAAAATATGATGCCGTATACAGCTACAATGCAGTTACCAAGCAGTTTGAGGATGTGAGCAGTGGCATAATGGACCCAGGAATTGGCTACTTCGTGCATGTCACTTCTCCAGGCACATGGACGTACCGCGGCACCGCGTACAATTCGATGGTCACTGAATTGAAATCGGGACTGAATATGATTGGCTGGCTGAACTGCTCAAAGCCAATCAGCGATGCGCTTTCTTCGATAGACGGCGACTACTACTACGTCGCAAGATTTGACGCAAGCACGCGGAGCTTTGAAACATACAATCCCGCTGCACCAAACGGATTCAATGACTTTACAACAATGGATCGAGGAACCGGATACTTCATATCTGCAAAGCTGGACTGCACACTAACGGAAAGTTGATAGTAGTTAGCTAACGCCTTATTCATAAGGCGTTAGCTGTTTTATTTTATTTTTTAAAAGTGGTATAAAAGATTTTGTTCATATTAATTACATAATTTTTATACTTTATACGAATTATACCGAAAAGCTTATAAAGAGTATCAACAAAAAAGCTTTATTATCTTACATAAAAGGGAAGATAAAAGGGAAGAGATGAATGCGCTAAAAGAAAAAAGGGGGGGGATAAAAAGGGATGGCTAAGGGAAGAGATATAGACAAATGGTGCCCCTTACGCTGCGAAGCAGTTTGATCAAACTTTTCTAAAGTTTGATACGTGGTGCGAATCCACGAAGGGGCTAAGATGTGCTAAGAAAAAATGGAAGAAGGAATATCTGAAAAGGCGCCGAGGAGGGGCGCGATATAAATACCCAAAACAAATAGGAGGTGAAAAAAGAAAAAAATGAAAAATCGAAAAAATAGTGTGTTATTTGCTATTGCACTATTAAGTGCAATGGCGCTGATAGGCAATGCGCAGGCATTGATAGAACCTGTTTCGGGAACCGTGGATTCCACTGTTGCAGAGGGACAAATGGTTACGCTGTACCTCGACATAAATCCAAGCGACTATGTAACAATAGCCGTAACCGACAGTCCGGGATTTAACGACTATTACTACTTCGATGACATAGAACCAATGCTTCTGCGTAATGGATATTCAACTGGAGATTCGTATGATGCAACAGTAGAAATGCGCTGCATTGGAGATGAGCGCAGTATAGATGGAGTAGTGGGCAGCTCATATGCCAATACATTTAAAAACACCACGCCATCAACTGCGAGTTTTACAGGCGTATATGACGGAGTAATTGATGTACCGCCAGAGATGGAACTGGAGTTTTGCGAAGCACCAAAACCAGACCTAAACGTGACCGCGATTACGGTGAATTACGATGCAAAAAGTATTAAGAATAAAGCGATTGGACCTGTACCCCATCTTGGTGCACGCACACAGTGCAACAACTTATCTGCGGTGATAGAAGAGGACAATGGAATAGCCACAGAAGCTTTCGACGTTACGTTTAAAGTCGACGGAACTACGTTGTGTACGGTGCGAGTTCCAGGCTTGGCGGGTGGAGCTACCGAAACAGTTTATTGTAACTGTTCCTGGTATCCATATGCAGGGGACACCTATACGATAAACGTGACTGCGGATTCAAGCAGTGAGATTAGCGAGACAGATGAGACCAATAACACGATGCTAAAAAACATAACCGCTCAATGGCTTGGCTTTAAGGGCGATGGTTGGCAGGACGCAGACAAGAACATAACAACTCGACAGTGCCACGACCAAGATACAATCAACCTGACCTACTCACTCGGTGACAGCTACTATCTAAGCGCTACCACTTATCCTGACTGGACTGAATATGTGGTCAATTGGACAGCAGAGAATTTCTCGGCGATTCCACCAGAGAATACGACCATTGAGAAAGCAAGATTGTACGTGTATTATGGTTGGGACAAATCGTCTGGTAAGAATATAACTGACTACTTCGACTTGCAATTCAATGGCAATTCAATATCAATGGATAGAAACTACTTTGATCTTAAGGAGCCTGATTCTAACACAAATGTAGGACTGGTGGCATACGATGTGAAAAACGAGTTCAATGCAACGGGCGGTAATAAAGCTGTACTTACCAACTCGTATCCTGGCGGCGGTAAGGTATGTATGATAGGCATGCTTCTCGCAGTGGTGTATAACAATCCGAATGAGCCGGAGCGTATAATCTGGATCAATGAAGGGACAGATTTCCTGTGGGCAAAGGATTCATATGGCGTAAGCTCAGAAGAGGCAACGACATATGCATCGTTCGAAGGCTGTGGACCAATACCACTCAGCAGAATAGATAAGGCTACGCTGGTAACAGTTGCCCCGTGGGGCAGTGAGAGCGGTAAGCCAGGACCTGACATGAACAGACTGTATTTCAATGATGGAATGTGGAAAACCGTATGGGCTTACTATTGGGGGTCCAGCCAATTAAGCATCAATGAGACAGATGTACTGGCATATCTCAAGGCAAGCAACAATATAGCAGCCTTCCAGAGCCACATACCGGCTAGCGGAACAAAAGGCGACTTCATGGCAGCGAGCAATGCGATCCTGATCTTGGAGAAGAAGGAGGAACCAAAGCCAGACTTAAACGTGACAGAAATTGAGCTAAAGTGCGGTGGCTACCTTTTCGGAAACGAGAGCAACGAGATATGTGCAATGATTGAGAACATCGGCAGCGAGGATGCAGGCGCATTCAATGTGAGCTTTGTTATTGACGGTTTCAGCAAAGAAGTAAGAATAAATGGATTGGCAGCAGGTGAAAATACAACGGTGTGCGTTAATGACACAACGAGCAGAAATGCTGGAGATTCCGTGACTATTACCGTTACCGCAGACTGCAATGGTGAAGTCCCCGAGTCGGATGAGACGAACAATGAATCAACTATGACTACAACGGTAGTGAACAATGGCTACAAGGGCAAGCGATATACGGGTGGCGATGACATCACTACATGGAAGACGTTTGAACTCCACGGCAACCTGGTGTATTCGGTCGGCGATAGCTACTATTTGAGTTCATACTCCCACCCTGACTGGGCAACGTACACCGTCAATTGGACTGCAAGCGACCTGCCAGTTCCAGATACTGCGACCATCGAAGAAGCAAGATTGTATGTGCCATACACATGGGACAAAGGAGGAGTAATGCCTGATGAGGTCAGCCTGACATTCAACGGAATTGATCAAACACTGGCTGCACACTACTCGGACGAGAAGGGCTGGGCTACTAGTTATCCATACGGGATGCTGGCATACAACGTAACTGGAGATTTCGATACAAGCGGTAACATCGCAGTACTGCTCAACTCACATCCAGGTGGTGGCAAGGTATCCATACGCGGCATGCTCCTGGTAGTTGTGTATGCAGATGAGTGCGAACTGCCACAGCGGAAGCTATTTGTCAATGAAGGGTTCGACCTGCTCTACGGTGGCGCATCTAAGTGTACAACGCCCGAAGAAGCGACTGCGTATGCACCATTCGGAACGATGAATATAGATCTATCAAAGGTAGAGAGTGCAAAGCTGATAACAATTGCCCCAGGTGCGGATCCAAATGAAGGCGACCGGCTCTTCAATGGTCATATCTGGAATGACGTGTGGAGTTCTACTACTGCTGCACAAATAGGAATTGACGAGCGCGATGTAACGTCCTATTTGCAGCCAACAGATAATGAAGCAGGGTTCCAGAGTAGCGGCGACTACATGGAGGCAAGCA
>QBUL01000058.1 GCA_013180605.1 Candidatus Methanophagaceae archaeon GoMg1
GATGATGGGAGCCCGGTGAGCTGAGAGGTTCACGCCGGGTTCTGAGAGGACGTAGGGGGGAAGTTCCCCTGCGTTACTCACCTGAAAATCCCTTTGGAAGACGAGTCTGTTGACATAGTCCTTCTGTATGATGTTTTTCATTCTTACTATTTTTCTCAGGTGGCAGATAGAAGGAAATTATTGGAAGAGGTTTACAGGGTTTCAAAAAGAGATGCTCTTATTTCCGTGTGGCCAAAACACATGGAATCCGAAGCAAAAGAAGAAATAGAAAACGCGAATTTTTATTTTGAACGCGAATATTCCGGGACGCTTATCCATGATAACGAGGACATTGAAAAAGGAAAAGTGCTTAATTTTAGAAAAAGAATGTAAGATGCCGAGCAGAAGTTGAAAAACTGTATAGCACTAAAAAGGAAATCAAGGAGCTTTTTATTATGGTGAAACGAACACTCATAACATAAGGAACAAGAAAACAGAAAATAAATTAGGGACACAGATTAACGCAGATTAACATGGATAGATGATAAGAATCAACATGGTAAAACTAAAATAAATCTGCGTAAATCAGTGTAAATCTGTGTCTTAAATAGACAGAAGTTATACTTTATATACAATAAGTGGGACGGCATACAAGGGATGGAGTGAACAAATAATGTCAAGCACCGCCGTGGTGGTAGAAAATAAACTCATAAGTAAAGATACGAACGCGCCAATCTCAGCACACGCTCTCAGAGCGGAATTTGGCTCTGCAAGTCATATATATCCCTATATTAACAAGACATTGGAATGTCTCTGGAAAGAAGTAAAAGACGAACTGGGTATAAAGGCAAAGGTGGATAACTGGGCAAGTACCATTGGAACGCTTTATGGATACAAACCGGATATTTCACTGTTCTTAGACCATACATACCTCAATATTTTAGCTAAAATTGCGGTTTATTTGAAATTTGAAAAATCACCAAATAGAGATGAAATTCTTGATGTTATCAGCGGAAAATATTTTACCGCTAAAGGCATTGCAAATTTCCTTGAAGAGGATTTCTCTCTGTGGCTTATCAGTCCCGAAATTGAGGATAAATCTTTCGCCCTATTTTGTTCCATCGTTGAGGCATTAGCAAATTACGATTTCTCCAGAATAGATGAAGATATCTTCAGAGAAATATACGAAGAAATCGTTGAGCGTGAGGTGAGGCACAAAGCGGGTGAATACTACACACCGGAATGGCTCGTTCAACTTATTCTGAATGATGTGTTTGCCTTATGTAAAGGAGGTATTCCAAAAATATTAGACCCCGCATGTGGTTCAGGCACTTTTTTATATCGTGCTATAAGACACCACATCGAAAAAGGAGCACCTTTAAGCGATATTACAAAAAATGTGGCAGGTATAGACGTAAATCCGATAGCTGCCACCATTACAAAGGCAAACTATCTAATAGCAATCAGCGATTTAATTGAAGATTCGGAAGAGATAACGTTACCAATTTACACAAAAGACTGTTTGAAGTCACCAGACCTGTTCAATTACGGAAAACTTGATAAATACGACATAATCATTGGTAATCCTCCCTGGGTTGTTATGAGGTCTATGAAAAATAGAGAATACCAGAACTTTTTAAAGAAAGAGGTCTTAAGTTACCACCTGCTTGAAAATAAAGACGTTCATCTTTTTACACAGATAGAATTAGCAACACTCTTCTTCTGCAAGTGCGCGGATTTATACCTGAAACGGGAAGGGATAATAGCTTTTGTGATGCCAAGGAGCGTTTTAGCGGGAACAATCCACCACATCAACTTCAGAAAATTTAAAAAGCCACCCATAAAGTTAGTCAAAATAATTGATTTAGAGGGAGTGAACCCTCTTTTCAATATGCCTTCTTGTGTGTTAATTGGATTACAAGAGGGTACAACCAAATACCCAGTATTATCAGAAAGGTATGCAGGCGTGTTACCCGACAGGAATGTCAAATTCTCTGAAGCAAAGGCAAGATTATCTACCGAAGTTTGTAAATACATTCCTCCGGACTTCTCAGCAGAACCCTCTTATTACTTCCATAAATTCAAAGTGGGTGCAAGTATATTCCCAAGGTCGCTATATTTTGTGGATATTTTATCTCACACAAACTCACAAGCTACCGTGAAGACCTCTCCCGAGATATATCACATAGTTAAAGAGCCATGGAAAATTGTATTAGAAGGTTACGTTGAAGATGATTTTCTGTATGCCACATTGTTGGCTTGGGAGATAATTCCTTTTGGTCATATTAAACTTCACCCGGTCATACTTCCGATTAGAGACCATTTTAATGGATATAGGCTATTAAATTCAAATGAATTACAAAGAGCGGGGTTTACAGGCGCTGAAGAATGGCTTGAGAAAGCAGAGGCGATTTGGCGTAAAAGAAGGACAGAAAAATCAGAAAAGCGCTTCCCAAGTTTATTGGATAGATTAAACTACGATAATCTCCTTACAACTCAGAATTCATCCAAGAGATACGTTGTATTATACAACGCAACTGGTACCAATTTGGTCTCCTGTGTTATTGATAAGTCATCGCTACCATGTTTCATAGCAAATGGAAAAGAAGTAAAACCCAAAGGTTTTATTGCGGATGTCAAGACATGGTTTTTTGAAACGCAAAATGAGATGGAAGCATATTACGTGAGTGCTATTTTTAACTCCGAAATAATTAACGAACTAATAAAACCTTTACAACCAAGAGGGCTTTTTGGTGCTCGTGCTATTCATAGGAGACCATTACTTTTTGCAATACCCAAATTTAATGGTAATGACGATATGCATCTAAAACTCGCTGATATTGGGAAAGAGTGTCATGAAAAAGTAAAAGCGATGAAATTTGTGCAGAAGAACAATGTCAGAGCAGAAGTGAGAAATAAACTTAAAGGTGAAATAACGAAAGTAAACAAAATTATATCAAAATTTATAAACATCAGAATGGAGGGCGAATAAAATGCCTGCAGATATACAATTGTTACCGGATAAAACAGAGAAAATGTCAAAGTACAACATCAACTGGAACATCACGCGCGAGTGTAATCTGCGATGCAAACACTGCTACTACGAAGCAGGCACGCCGTTAGCGGACGAACTAAGCACAGAGGAATCCTTTGCACTTATAGACGAAATAGCAGACGTATTTGGCGACAAAGCGAGCATAACATTTGGCGGTGGAGAAGCATTGCTGAGAAAAGACATATTTGACCTCATTTGTTATTGTAGAGCGCGAGATTTGCACGTCGTACTCGCATCAAACGGGACATTGCTCAGCGAAGAAGTCGCTGCTCGTTTGAAAAACGCGGGTGTCGAAGACGTCATAATACCTATTGACGGTACTCAAAAGACACATGACGCAATAAGAGGAGAAGGCGTCTTTGAGAAGGCAACAAAAAGTGCGAGAGCGGTTAGAAATGCGGGATTGGGTTTGGTGATTGACCCCTGTATAATGAAACAGAACGAGGAAGAGACGGGGAAGATTATTGACATAGCTGCGAATTTGGGTGCGAGGCAGTGCAGGTTTTTCCATTACGTCTCTATGGGCAGGGGAAAGGAAGTGCTACCAGATAGTGAACTCGGCAGTGTCCAGTATGCGCAGAACCTGATGCAGCTATACGAAGAGCAGAACAGGAGAAAGGGACTCGAAATATGCACGACACAGGCATGTCAGTACTGGGTGATACTGAAACGAAAAGAAGAAGCAGGTTCTTTCGTTCCCGATTTCTTTTATACCGAGATTCCCGGCTGTCGAGCAGCTATCGGTATGCTTTCTATCAAACCGAACGGCGATGTCGTGCCATGCCCGCTGTTAGACATAAAAGCGGGAAATGTCAGGGAGATGAGTCTTCGTGAGATATTGAACTCAAAGGTCTTTGTTGACCTGCGAAATCGTGAGGTAAAAGGCAAGTGTGCCGCATGTAAATATAAAGACATCTGCGGCGGATGTCGCGTGAGGGCCTACCTGCATAGTGGCGATTATCTCGCTGAAGACCCTCTGTGCACCGAAGATTTTTATCAGGAAGAAAAGCAATAAAAAATAAATTATAGACACAGATTAACGCTTGTGGGCTCTGCCCACAGTAGAGTAGGAGGAGGTCTTTCGACCTCAGACCCCTCATTGAACCGTACGTCCGGATTTCCCGTATACGGCTCTCCGATGGCGTAGCCCCATTGCAGGGAGTGAGTAATATCACCACGCAGGGTTCAAGAGCGATGACAATGATTTCAAGCCCAAATTTCTCAGAAATGCATTCAATATACGCCGATTACTGTTGTAGCTCTCCCTCTTCTCTTTGAATGCACGTAACCTCATTCTTGTCCACCCATCGAGTCCCTTGTACAGCCAATTGACGTTTGCTATCTTGAAATAGTTCCCCCATCCGGTAACAACCGGATTAAGCCTCTGAATTACCATTTCAAGATTTATCGGCAGATTCCTACGCGTAGCACGCCTGACCGCTTCCTTGTATTTCCTGACAGCCTCTTTTCGTGGCAC
>QBUL01000057.1 GCA_013180605.1 Candidatus Methanophagaceae archaeon GoMg1
GCTAAAAGAAAAAACAAAAAAAGTTTTCTTTGGTAAATTAATAAATAATCTCGTGTAATCTGTGTAATCTGGTGGTTAATAATTTTTGGGATGACTATAGTCAACAGCAACAGTAATAGCCCGGGACGGATTCGAACCGACGTCCCGAGGTCCAGGGCCTCGGATGATTGACCTCTACACTACCGGGCTATGTCTTGGCACTAATACTAACACTAAGATAATTGATTTTTTTAAGAGATAAACATGATGTACTTAAAACTCTGTGGTCTCTGCGCTCTCGGCGGTGATAAATCACTTGATTTATGGATATGCCAATCGCAATATCGCCGAAAAAATCGGCAGTTCCGTCTCAAACGATTTTTGTCCCCGTTTTCAAACTCCTTGTGTATTCTTCTATCTCACGAAGCATGCCCGCTTTAGATTTTGACTCCAGTCCATTCTCTATCAGCCGTATGAACGCACTACCCACAATTGCTCCATCTGCGACTTCACAAACCGTTCTTACATGCTCTGGCTTTGAGATGCCAAATCCCACCGCCAGGGGTACGGATGATTTTACTTCCCGTATCCTTCGGATAAGCGGGTGTATAGCATCGGAAATCTGCTCCCGCGCGCCTGTAACGCCAAGCAGCGATACAACGTAAACAAATCCTGATGCAACGTCCAAAATCCGTGCCATTCTTTTCTCGGTCGTTGTAGGTGCGATAAGAAAAATCAAGTCCGTTTCATGCCTGTCGCATATTCTCAGCAGTGGTTTTGACTCCTCCACGGGTAAATCGGGCACGACTAAACCTTTTATTCCTGCCGACTCGCAATCCGCTATAAAATCCTCCAAACCTCGCTGCAGCACCAAATTGTAATAAGTAAGGCAGACTTTTTCCACTCCTTTTATCCCTGCTGCGACTTCAAAATACACATCTGTATTCATTCCCGCTTCTAAACTTCGTTCACTCGCTCGCTGTATCGTAACGCCATCGGCAATAGGGTCAGAGAAAGGCAAACCCAGCTCCAGAATGTCTACTCCTCCTTTGACCATCGCACGAGCAATTTCCGGTGTATCGTCAGCAGTGGGATAACCCGCAGTTACAAAACCTATCAAAGCTCGCTCTTTTCGCTTTCTTAACTCCTCAAATTTCTCTTCAAGGCGCATGTTATTTCTTTCTTTTCACGGTTATCGGAATATTTCCGCTCTCAAATTCTTCCATTGCTATCTCTATGGGGTCTATTTCCTCTGTTCTCATAAGCACCGGAGCACCGGCGGCTATCTGCAGTGCTCGTGCACCTATGATGCGTGCTTTTTCGTATTTCGTGTATTTATCTCTTTTTTCTGTCAATGAAACCAACCTTTTATTCGTATATGCGTGATGATATGGGGTTGCTGAGATTTGAACTCAGGTCTCGGCATCCCGAACGCCGAAGGATAGTCCAAGCTACCCTACAACCCCCCAGCCATATTTGTTCAATATCTTGTATAAACATAGAAATCCTAAATGAATTTTCCCCTTTTTATTGAGCATGTCTCTCTTATCTTTACTCTTATTCATACGGTGCTATCTCATCTATCAGCTCGGCATGCGTTAGAAGCATTCTTCGGCAGCAATATCTCTTTATTCCTAGCTTGTCCAGTACTTCTGCTGGCTCCTCGTGCTTTATTCGCTCCTTGTACTCCTCCCAAACATCTGATATTACTCTTCCGCATGTATAGCATCTGACTGGAATCATTTTAGTTTTTAGTTTACCGGTAAGATTTTTGCCTGTGCGCTCTTGCACCTTTAGCACCAAACTTCTTCGGCTCCTTCTGTCTCGTATCGCTGACTAACAGGCTCCTATCATATTCTAAGTAGGATTCACGTAGCTCCTCCTTCCCCGTCCAATCAACCAATCCACGAGCAATAGCGGTTCGAGCTGCTTCTGTCTGTCCCATGAAACCGCCTCCTTTTATATTTACGTCCACCTCGATACTCTCAACGTCAGCAGCGACATCGGGAATCTGAGATGCGATAAACAAAGGTTCGGATAATTTCGCTCTTATCACTTCGGGTTCTATGATTTCCAGCGGCTTCTTATTTATCCTCACCAGACGTTCTCCTTTGCTTTTGCCTTCTTGTATAGTTACGCGTGCAACTGCCTTCCTCCTCTTCCCTACCTGATTCACTATTTTTTTTACCTTCTTTTTGGTGCCCATCCTAACTTTCCACTCACCTCCTCCAGGGTTATATACTTACCAAGCGATAACCGACTTTCTGCATTTGCTGATTCTACTTTCTTACTCGCTTTTCCTTCGTATTCGTCGGGTATACCCAGATAAACCCTCACACGAGAAAGAGCATCTCTTCCTCTTGCACGTTTATATGGGAGCATTCCACGTATTGTGCGTTTTACTATTCTATCAGGCATCGTAGGGAAGAAAGGTCCTTGCTCTTTCGACCCCTTGTTCTTTCTCGTCTTGTATTCCTCAAATAATCCCTCTTTGGAACCGCTTATTACCACGTGCTCCGCGTTAACAATTGCAATTTCATTATCTTTTTCTTTTAGCAACTGTTTCGCAACTTCACTCGCTAATCTTCCTAAAATGAGTCCTTCACCATTTATTATTTCCATTTTTTTTTTTGATTAAACCTTTTCTAAACGCTTGATTACGTGATTATCTTCACACCAGTCCCTTTTGGGTTGTCTTTCGCCAGATCCTCAATGCTTATGCACCTTTGCTTTCCCTTCCCCTTTCCCTTGCTTTTTACCTTTCCTTCTGCGGGCTCAGTGATCTTCTCAAATGCCCTTTTACTGAATCCCAACGCTGCAACGGTAATCGGATTCTCAAGCGTACCCGCGCTCAGCACCTTCCCAGGCACCAATATCGTATCATTTGCACGGGAATATCTGTTTATTTTACTCAGATTTACCGCTGCATAATTCCTTCGCGGTTTCTCTAATCGCTTCGCTATATCTCTCCATATCGGTGCGCTGTTCTCCCTCGCAATCCTCTTTAAATCTTTTATTAGCCTATTAATCTGCGGATTCGTCTTCCTTTTTGTTCGCATCTTTTCGCTTTCGCCCCTCGTTCTCACATTCGCCTTTGAAAATCTTTAGGATACCTTTTTATAAAGGTTGCGGGATAATGTCTTCCAAATAAATCTTATACCGCCCTAATTTACCGCCGTAATTCCCCGCTGATATTTTCACTATTCCTTCAACATTCCTTACGCTATCTATCGCGGCTTTCATCGCTTCTTTTACCGTGTCGAGCGAAGCGCCATTTATGACGATTTCAGGAATGCACTGCACGCCTTCCGGGACCTTCGACCCGCTTATCTTATGCTTTAACGTGGGGCAAAAGGAATGATTGGTCGTGGGGCCTATCTCAGGATATTTCGTTTCTGGTTTAGAACCCGCAGAGCAGATATCAAAAGGAGTTATCGCACCTCCTATTTTGTTTATCGCATTGATTGCCTTTTCACCCGTTTCTAATGCTGCTTCTATGCTACTGCAGAAGAACCATAAGTTCCCGCCCATTACTCCCTTCTTATAACCTAAATGACGTTCCACGAGAAACTCCCCCATCATTATCGGCACCACGACCACTTCCCTTCCAAACCTTTGCTCTATTGTCTCGTATCCATCGCCGCAGTGCCCTATTCTGTCCACCGTATCAATAAAATTCCCATCAGGGATTTCAATCGCATTGAAGACCGAGGTCGTGGGCACGACCAGTATTCCCTGCCGTATTCGTTTTGATATTTCATACTCCAGTTTTTCGGCGGCATCTTCGCCTTTACTTTTAGCGTAATTCACCCATATCTGTGCTATCGCGCCTTTTCTGCCGTCAGGCGTTTCGTGCTCGCTTAGCCACTTCTCTATCCCTCCTTCTGCCTCGCCAAAAACGGTGCAAGGCAATGCAGTGGCACTGTAAGCCGCTCGCTCCAATCGCTTTTCGTCTTTCGCAGTTATGCATATCCTTGCGAATAAACCCTCAAATGCCTCGCAGTAGGTGCTCTCTATTTCCATCGGTTAAAATTAAAAAATACTTCATCACTATTTTATCCTTCATCTTATCTAAATTTATCAATGCTCGCAACATATTTGAATTCCTCGATTGCCGCGTCCAAATCCCCTTTATCCATAAAGTCTATGCCCTTACGGAACCGCTCTTCGAGTTCGAAATACGTTTCATGGTCAATAATACCGGGCATATCAGCCAATTCAAGCTCTAATGCCTCTTTAAGCAGGCCAAGGAGTTCTTTTTATATTCTTCTTAGATTCTTTATCGGGATTCAATGCAAGTGCTTTATGTAGGCATTCACGTGTTTTCCCGAAATAAGAGTTATGGTATCTAATCAGGTTTTTGAAGTTTTTCTTTTTTGATAAAATAGCGGTTTGCGAAATTATCTCGGTCCAGA
>QBUL01000056.1 GCA_013180605.1 Candidatus Methanophagaceae archaeon GoMg1
TCACTATGATATACCTTCGATTGGGTCACTTAAAGTTCCAACTACCCACATGAAATAGCGAAGAGCCAAATATATTTATGCTAATGCAACACCTATTATAACCATGCCTTTCTGGGATAAGCACATTGAGACACTACCTCGCAACGAATTAGAGGATTTACAGGTTAAGCGGCTGAAGGACACAGTTGCAAGATGCAGAAAAACCGTCTTCTACCGAAACCGACTGAAAAGCGTAGACGAATCGCAGTTCAGCACGCCTGAGGACGTATCGGTGATTCCGTTCACGACAAAGGATGACCTGCGTGCTAATTACGATTTCGGGCTTGTTACTGTACCGAGGGAAGAAATCGTGCGTATGCATTCCTCCTCAGGTACCACGGGCAAGGCTACCGTTATATTCCATACAATAAAGGACATCGAGACCTGGGCTGACCTTGTTGCTCGCTGCATCGTTATGGCCGGGGCAAACAGGGCGGACGTGTTTCAGAATATAATCAGTTATGGTATGTTCACCGGCGGTCTGGGACTCCATTACGGTGCTGAGCGAGTCGGTATGCTGACCATCCCGTCAGGCGTAGGAAATACAAAACGTCAGATACAATTGATGCACGATTTCAATACAACGGTATTCCATGCAACGCCTTCATACATACTGTATGTTTCCGAAGTAATGGTTCGGGAGGGGTTTGACCCAAAGGAATTCGATTTGCGTATCGGTTTTGTGGGCGCCGAGCCACATTCAGAGCAGACCAGACAGCGGATTGAAGATATATTAGATATAAATGCATTTAATTCATACGGGATGTCGGAGCTAAACGGACCAGGGGTAGCATTTGAATGTGAACAAAAAAGCGGTATGCACATCTGGGAAGATAGTTACCTGCTTGAGGTTGTTAATCCGGATACATGCGAGGTGCTTGCGCCCGGCGAAGAAGGAGAGCTTGTCGTTACTACGCTGAATCGTGAAGCTATGCCCATCCTCAGGTATCGTACAGGCGACCTTGCCCGAATCGTTGACGACGGCGAAGAATGCTCTTGTGGCAGGACGCACGTGAGGATTTCACGCATAAAAGGGCGCTGTGACGACATGCTCATCGTTAAAGGTGTGAATATGTATCCAAGCCAGATAGAGGACGTTCTGATGAGCTTTCCCGAAGTTGCAACAAGCTACCAGATTATTATGGACCGTGCAGGGAAGAAAGCTTTAGATTCCCTTACTGTTCAGGTTGAGCTGTATCCTAAAATGTTTGACGGCGACCTGAAGAAGCTCAGAACGCTTGAAACAGACATTACCAGAAGTGTTCAGGACGAGATTGTTGTGCGACCGAAAATAGAGTTCCTTGAGCCCGGTAGTTTACCGAGGAGTGAGGGCAAGGCGGTGCGGGTTGTTGACAAGAGGGGTGAGATGTAGGCAAAAAAAAAATGGTTAAACAGCTAAATGTTTTCTCGGAAAACCGACCCGGAAAGCTTGAGAAGATAACGGGTGTATTGGCTAATGCTAACGTAAATATAATGGCGATGAAAATTTCCTCTGAGGATGAATACGGCGTGTTTCAGTTCATAGTTGACGACCCAGAGAAGGGATTCCGAGCATTTAAACTTTCGGGTATCACGGTTTCTTTGAAGGATGTTCTGGCGGTTGACGTAGCGAACAAATCCGGGAGTTTGCATCACATGCTGAGCATCCTGAGGAAAGACGATATAAACGTAGAGGACTGCTATGGGTTTGTGGTAGAGAGCGAGAAGAAGGCGATAATAGTCATGGAGGTAGTAGATTCCACTGCTGCCGGGAAAATACTTGAGCGGCATGGATACCGTTTGATCGGGAGTTCTGAGCTTTATAGTCTTTAATTCTGATTTTTCCAATTACTAAAATCCACTACACAGGAATTCTCCACCACATCACCACTGCGGAACGCTTCTCATTATGCAAACCTTTTCCCGAAACGTATTGCTCGATGATTTCCTTCACGTGGGCATCAACCACCACATATTTACCTATAAAACTCGCTATGTATCTCATTTCCTGCTCGAAGTTCCGCTCTACGCTGTAATTCACTATTCGCACATTCACCAGCCTTCCCCATTCACGCAGTATCGGATAAGCGAAGTAATCGGCGTCAGGGTCAAATTGACCCCCATAACCTTCGCCAGTTATTTTCGTCCACATTTCCTTCACCATGCTGTCTCTTCCTGCAGGTTGTATCACTGCACAATAGTTACTTGAGTTTTCCATCTTCATCAAGTGTTTCTCGAGATCTTTCACCTGCCACAGGAAATGTGAACAAACAGCTAAATCAAATCGGTCTTTGATTTCGCGGTCGTCAACGTCCATCCAGTTTTTATTCATTATTTCAACGTTCTCAACTCGACTTTCTTTCATGTTCTTCCTCAAATACTTCACTGCCGTCTCAGAAGACTCAACTGCCACCACCTTTTTTACATTTTTGGCTAACGGTATTGTCAACGTTCCGGGACCAGTACCTATTTCCAGAACTTCAAAGTCATTATCCAGTATCTCACTCAATACCTCCTCTGCCTTCCTTCCATATTCGTAATCGTTATATTTAGCCATCTCGGAATAGTCATCAGCGAATTTAGCCCGGAACTTGGGGTCATATTCTATTTTCAAAGGTCTCATTTTCTGCTTTTGTATTTCTTCCCACACTTCTCTCCAGTTCAGTTCGTTCGTTCTATTTGTCATGGTAATTTTTGATGTTTATTAATTATAGAATTCTCCTTTCTTTAACTTCTTCAGGAAGATGCGAGCTGAGAAGCCCACATAACATCACTACACTCAAGAAAGGAACTTCATATATCATCAATGCAGTGGCAACCACAAGCAGCACGACTTTGATTATGGTCAACACACCCTCGGTTACAATAAGCCACACAAACCCGTCCTTATAGAGTTCGCGAGCAACCAAAAACACGCCGGAAATCACCGCCATTGCAGGGAATATAGTATGGGCTTCTCCCCCTATAACTGCCCCTCCATACCATACACTGAAGCCGATAAAGTGAAAAGACAGTATAGCAATCTTGATTGGTTGGTCAAAAGGAATTATCCTTTTCTCTTTTGTTGATTTTACTTCTGCCATTTTCTAAACCCTCTTTTAGATATAACCTCCAACTACAAAAATCAAGTACAGAAGGACTAAAATTCCGCCAGCCCAGCGAGGTATCCTTTTGGTCATCATAAAGAGCGAGACCACAATAACTGTACCGAAGCACAAAGGAAGATAAAACATCAAGACATCAGCGCCTACCACGACAGGACTTACCAGAGCTATAATCCCTACATTAAACAAGAAGAAGGCAAGGACGGAGCCAACCACATTCCCGAAACTTATCTCCGGTCTTCCCTTCATCGCTGCCGGAAGCTCTCTTGCCAGCTCCTCTACGCTTACCAAGAAGGCAAAGATAGTCATCCCAAAAACCGTATCGGAGAGTTCGAGGAGTGCAATGATGGTTTCAGAACCGGCGACCAGCATTTCGCTTTCAATGATGATAGCAGCAACCGATAGGAGAAGAAGGGCGAAGGATTTCCATTTGCTGAGTTCTTCAGCTTCCTCAAGAGTTTTGGCAACCTCTCCTGTAGGCTTAATGTCAAGACCCCTTTTGCTTAACCGCAGAAGATAGACGACTGATAGAACAAATCCAAGGAGCAAAATCGCGCCATCTATTCTCGAGAGCTGACCATCAAGACCCAATATACCAAGAAGAAGCACCGCCAAAATGGGCACGGTAAGAATTCGTTTTGGGACATGCTCAAACCTCATAGGAGCAAACCTATGGCGTCAATATAGGGTTGGATTTTGAGGTCGTTTGAAGTAGAAGAAGTCTTGTTATTATCGGCTTTTCTTTTTTCTATACCTTCTAAAGTCCAGAATAATCATAGTCGAAAGTGTTTATACTAGTGTAAATTTTACACTAAATTATGAGCTTTATTCGGAGGATAAAACGCGGGGAAAAAATTTGGGACCAGTATAGATTTGGTGCACTAAAAATCTAACCGACAATTCCAGTAACA
>QBUL01000055.1 GCA_013180605.1 Candidatus Methanophagaceae archaeon GoMg1
CCTAAGCGGAGGATAGCATCGGTACACTGCATGCGTAGAGCCTTCCTTATGCTGTCATACCTCCTACGGGCACATCCATCATCTTTGCCCGTTTATTACTTTCGCGTTCAAGCTTATTACGCTTTTTGGTTTTAAAAGCATCGCTGTGGGTACCTCCTGTGCATTGGCTCTATGCGGCAAGCATCCATCCGCTCTCACAGGAGCATTTTGATAGCCGCTTGGTCCAGCCCAGTCAAATACTCGACTTCTTACGGGTCATGTTTAGCACGGGCCAGCCGATACACATACTCCACCTATGGCAATAGTCCCAAAAAAAGGTTTTTCATATCGTCAAATACGAGGTGTCATTTCAGGATTTTTCTGTATTCAGATTTAAAGTAAAATATGCTCCTAACATATGAACATTGCACCGAAAACCATTTTATAGTCAAAACTTTTCACACATATGCGACTTTATGTCGTTATAAAATTTTAGGAGGTGAAAAAGAAAAAAATGAAAAAACAAATTGCAATAGCGATGGTAGCAATATTGTTGTTGTCCGCTTTAATGGTTCCGGTAGTTATATCAGGGAATGGAAACACAACGGATATGAGCAAAACTAATGAGGATAGCACAGCTAAATATGTATACGAGAGAGACATGATAATTAGTACCACTATTGCCAACGAAACGAACGTATCAGAACTTGAACTCACAATCGGCATTGCTGCTACGAGCGATTTGGTTGATAAGATTGCCTTTCACTCGAATAGGGATGGCGACCGTGAGATTTATGTGATGGATGCCGGTGGTACTAATGTTGTGCAGCTAACAAAAAACGATGCTACTGATATGAAACCGGACTGGTGTGCGCCTTCAGTTCCAGCTGAGCAAGTGGACTTGTTCTTCTTAGTAGATGGCTCAGGCAGCATCAAATCTTTCGAGTTTCAATTGCAGAAGGAAGGATTGGCTTACGCAATAAACGACTCAACGGTAATCCCACAAGATGGTAGTGTTTCAGTTTGTGTAATTCAGTTTTCGGACATCGCACAAATAGAGATTCCTCTTACCACAATTACAAGCCAATCTGTTGCCAACTCGATTTCTGCAAGAATAATGGCAATGCATCAGTTCGGTGGTAATACCAATATGAGTGGGGCATTCAATGTATCAATAGCAAACTTCCCAAGTGCTCCAGCTAAAAGACAAGTAATCGATCTATCTACGGATGGTGAGCCAAATGTTGGTGGTGGTGAAAGTGGTACAATGAGCGCGAGAGATGCTGCATTGACTGCTGGTTTTGATGAAGTGAATGCTATCGGCGTTGGTTTAACGCCGGGTGGATCTGCTGAGGTATTCTTGCAAGGGCTGGTTAAAACCCATGGATTCTATATGCGCGCGACTGATTTCAAGGATTTCAGGGATAAAATAAAAGATAAGATTGAAAGAGAAGTCTCTCCGCCAAAACTAACCGATCCAGAAGTATCACCAGAAACTGGCGGCGTAGAAGGGGATGTGTTCACATTTAAGGTGACATTTAACAGAGTGATCAAGTACTTCACCAAGCCCGAGCAGCTTCCATTCTGCGATCCCTGCAACGGTATAGAGATTGATAGTAAAAATGGAAAAGAGTGGTATGAGATTGAGTGCCAGCATCCAAGAAAGGCTGTGGATTCTGAAGATGACACCCATGTGGTGTGGATGTTCAGATACACCCAGCAGAAGGGTTATAAAGGTAAAGAGAACTGTTGGGCTTCTCCATGGATGATTGGTTATGCTGAGATAGCTCCCGATGGAAACTTAAAGGCTGCGAATGTGGTTTCTGACTGGTGGTACTGCTGGTGGGAAGAGTTTGACTGGTGGGAAGAGTGTGACTATGGTGCAATGTACCCATCAATAGCGCTGGATAGCGATGACAATGCCCATGTGGTATGGGTAGATAGCATGATTCCTGATAGTCAGTTGTGCTGTATTCATGGGTCTAACGAATCTGGTGGACTAATAGGCCTCATTTCTCAAGATACGCAGTTAGAGTCCATAACATCCATTTTAGACGAAATAGGAGTTAACTATGATGTTTTGAACTACGATGGTTCTAACGGAAACTATACCTCAAATCTGACAGCTCTTACTAAATATTCGACAGTAATTTACTATAACCACGATTTTGCAATAACACGCGGACAGCACGATGCACTGGAGGAATATCTACTGAATGGTGGCAATCTCTTAGTTACAGGCTACGATCATCTTGGCAGTCCTGATGATCCATTACTTGCGGATATTGTGAGGTCATCAGATTATGGTGATGAGACGGGTCAGAATTCATTCACTGTTACTAATGGATCACATCCAATCATGAATGGACCATACGGGAATTATCCGACTGGGACATCGTTCATTTTGAGTGAAACCGACCATGACGAAGTTGAAGCAGACACTGCTCGTGGTACAACAACAGTAGCATCATTGCCAAGTGGATATGATAAGATAATTGCAACTGAACTTGCATCTGGTGGCAAAGTTGTTGATTGGAATGGTAACCGCAATTGTCATGACTGGACTGGCGATGCAGACCTCGATAATATGCTGAAGAATATATTGAACTGGTTCAGAATTCCAACTCTGAATCGTGAGGTCTATTACTCCAAGGTGCAGGACGAAACAGGGCTGGATCTGACAGTTCCCGATGAGCGGGTATCCAACTGGAATAAAAGGAATTCTGGACGAGCAGTATCACCAACAGTGGACGATAGGAAAGCCACATATATAGAACATCCAGACATTGATGTGGATCGGAAGGACAATGTGCATATTGTGTGGAGTGAGCTTGCAACACGTGTCATGCCATGGCACTGGGTGGTTTACTACCAGATGCAGGACAACCTGGCATATCCAACTGTGCTGATCGATGACACACAGATAAGCAAAGGAGATACAAGCGATTCAATGTCCCCAGTGATTGCTGCAGATCCTAAAAAAGGCAAGCCATTACACGTGCATATCGCATGGCAGGACGAAAGGGATGTTGCTGGTAATGGAGCCAACTGGGAGATCTGGTATGAGAAGATAAATCCATATGCAGTCCCTCTCAATGGTGCCCGAATATCTGATGCCCCGCCATTCGTAGTAATTGATGATACAATGGTAAGCAGTTGCGGAAAGGATAATGGCAACAATTCTGCGAAACCTGATATTGGTATAGATCTAAGTGGTTATGTCCGTATAACCTTCATGGATGACAAATCAGGTCAGTGGGAAGTCTATACATTGGCACTGCATCCAAATGGAAACAAGCAGTATGAGAAGCGGCAGAGTGACATGGGCGGTGGAACATGGTCTGGAAAGTATAGAGGTCCTCCAGATGGATGTTCAATGTATCCAAGAATTGCTGTGCAGGGAACCTGGCGGCGGGGTACGACCCACATCACATGGCACGACAACAGAGATGGCAACTGGGAGATATACTACTCAGAAATAGCTAACTGGTGCAACAATCCAGAGGATGACATCAGGGTAACTTATGATTCACGTCGTGATATGTATCCAGACATTGCACTGAATACCAACGGAAAACCAGATCTGAAATGGCAGAAAGAGGTAGGGGAAGAGATTTCTCCAGGAAAATATTGTACATGGAATATCTACGACTCGAAGTGGAATGACAACCAATGGATACACGTGATTATTGATGGAATATCCTATAACATGTATCCAACTGATGGAATCACTTATGTCTGGGGAACGCCACTGATAGCAGGCAACCATAACTACGAGTTCTTAGCAAACGATGGCACTGGTGAAGTTAGAATTGGACCGTTCACACTAACGGTAAGATGAGCACCAACACCATTATTCTAGAACAATACAGAAATAAAAACAAAAAAAATAATGTGGAGCGGGGTTTGAGGATTTTGATAAACCCCGCCTTTTATTTTTTTCATTTTGTCTTTCGTTTTGCATTTTGCACTTTGCACTTTGCATTTTGCATTACTTTTATCTCCCCCTCTCCTCAGGCCTATAG
>QBUL01000054.1 GCA_013180605.1 Candidatus Methanophagaceae archaeon GoMg1
TTCTTCGCTTCGCGGTATGCCCACCATCGCAAATTGTAAGTGGCAGTTTTACCATTATTTACGAGCAGTAGCTCAAAAATAGCGGTATCTCCTGCTTCTATCATCTGAGCCGGGAAATCGCACCTTATCTCCACTCTCTTCTCCACAGCCCCCTCCTGCGCTGCCACTAACGCCGGAGAAAGGAAAAATAGCGGGAGAAAAAATAAAAAGAGGATAAAGAGTGGCATCAATTTCCTCGCTTTTGCTTTTACTTTTGCTTTCATTTTTTCCATTTTTCACTTTTCAATTTGCATTTTTACCGTATATCCATCCTCATGAATTTTATGTATGCGATAGCAAAGAAGACAACCGAGAAGCTGATGAGTGCCAGAATGTTCTTCCAGACCTTTCCGAGCACCTCCTGAAGACTTGGCGCCGACGACTCACCCACGATGGTGGTGATGGTCATTGACTTGGAGGAGGGGGAGGATTGTTCATATACCGCCGAATATATCCGAGGGTCGCTTATGAAGAACGCGATCTTCTGGTAATTCATATTTGGCGAGATTAGGTTAAACACCTCGGTAATTGGTTTTCGCTTCTCCGACCATGCCCTCAATTCTTCCTGATATTGCTGCATTTCCTCTTCTGTTCCTCCCCCGTAGAAGAAGGTCCCTTCTGACTCATTCGTTTCATGCTGAAGATGAAACGCAGGTGGTTCGGGTGGCTCTCCAGTGACCATGCCTGCAACCGTAGATCCAACTATTGGTAAGAGGGACCCGAGGATGAAGAAGATGACCAATGTGTAGATGAGTGCACTCCCGCTATCTCTTGAAACGGTGGACATCATAAGTGCGATTGCGAAGTATGCGAGGAGGAATACAATCGAAACGATGCCAAACACCAAAATTGCAGCCAGTTCGTTCATGCTGGGCACGATGCTGAATATGAGAAGAATCGCAAGTGATATGAGAAGTGCAGTGCCCATCGCAAACACCAGTGCCAGAGTACCGCCCAGTGCCTTGCCGTTGATTATTTCGTCCCTGAATACCGGGCATGAGAGCAGTGATTTTAATGACCTCGTCTCCTTCTCTTTCGATAGCAGGTCAAATCCCATAGCTATCGCGAGTATTGCCCCAAGCATCATTATGTAGTCGGACATAAACATGAATACGAGCATTATAGAGGGTTTGTCCGGCATCCATCCTACATGACCTTCCACTTCCTTAATCTGTGATATTTGCTCTTTGTATGATTCGAGCCGTTCGTTATAGTTGTCTGTGCCCTGATGCATCGCAAGCGCCGAAATAATGAGGAACAGCCCTAAAATAACAATAAATTTCTTGCTCGTTAGATGGCCAATGAACTCCTTTTTTGCTACGTTAAACAATCCTTTTGCTTCCATTTTTCTTTTCACCTCCTGTAAACAGACAAAAATACGTCTTCAAGCGTTGGCTCTTCCATCCTCATCTCTTTTATCTTTACTCCCTTTTCAAATAGCTTGGACGATATGTAATCCCGCAAGTCTGATTTAGCCTCGATAATCGCCTTTCTTTTGGTTTCGCTGTATTCTGCATTTACTATATCTCTGTGTGTAATTTCAGGTATAGGCTCTATCGTTTCTACGATGATTCTCAGGTTCTCTGCTCCGACACGACCGAGTTCGCTTTTCAATTCTTCTAACGTCCCTCTTGCAATCAACGTCCCCTTTGAGATAATCCCGATGGTGTTACAGACTTTGCTCACTTCTGACAATATGTGCGAAGAGACAAAGATTGTCTTCCCTTCGTCAGATAATTGCTTTATCAACTCGCGGTATTGAAAAACGCCTTCAGGGTCGAGATTTGCAGTTGGCTCGTCTAAAAACAGCACCTCAGGGTCGTTGAGTAATGCCTTTGCGAGTCCAAGTCGCTGCGTCATCCCCCTTGAATATCCGCCCACTTTCTGGCTTACGCTAGCCAGCTGCACCAGTTCAAGCAGTTCTTCTATTCGCTTCTTCCTCTCGCTCGCATCCATCGCATAGAATCGAGCGAAGTAATCGAGATTTTGCTCCGCGGTCATATCACCATAAAATCCAACGTCCTCCGGCAGGTATCCGATAATCTCCTTTACTTTAAGTGGATTCCTCGCTACTTCGATGTCGTTTATGATGCACTTGCCTTCAGTGGGTTCGATCATTCCCACGAGCATCAGTATTGTCGTGCTCTTTCCTGCTCCGTTCGGACCTAAAAAGCCAAATACGTCGTCTTCCGCTATCTCCAAATTCAGGCCATCTACTGCCTTATTTCCATTATATACCTTTGTCAGATTTTCTGTTTTTATCGTTTTTGTTTCCATTTTCTTTTCTCACCTTCCTAAAAAATTAAAAAAGGAAAAAAGGTGCGCGTACCCTTCTCCAACACAAATTTCTGTCCTACTCGGACTTTGCTCTTCTATCGCTTTGGGATTGGCGGGTGGTGTACTTCTTCTGGTACTCCTTCTGACCACGTTGTTTCACCATCTGGACATGTTGTGATGGTGTGTCCTGCAAGGTTTTGTTCTTCTACTGACTTCACTGTTTCACTGTTCATGTCTATTGTGACTACGTAATATTTTCCTTCGACATCAAGCATCAGGAATGCCGTATCGATCTTTTTTCCGTCTTTAAAGCCTGTGCCTGTACCAGTCACGTGATATTCTTTCCCTTCAATTAGCTCTTGTACTCTGCCATCTCTTTTAGCTATTTCAAAGAACCTATTCATTTCTGCCTCAGCCTCTGCCTGTCTTTTCTCCATCTCTTCTTCTGTCATTTTAAATATGTGTATTGCACCATCAGAAGTCTCCCAGGTGTAATTTTCTCCATCTGGCAGCGTGAAATTCTGTACTACTTTGCCATCTTCGGATATTGTTACCTGATCAGTTATTACTACTGCGCTGAAAAAAGTCTTTTCAAATCTTTGAACCGCTTCTCCTACTCCAAGGGCAGTTCCCAGCCCCGCCAATACCAGCCCTGTTACGAACAGCGCACCGAGCAGTGCCACCCTATTTCTCCTGCTTTTTTCCATTTTTTCTTCTTTTTACCCCCTATTTTTAGAAGTCGCATCAGCGACCCTGTTCAGGGATTGGTTGGAACACCACAAATAAGAGGCGTGAGAAACTGGTTTCCAACCAGTTGCAACTCTTTGCACAGTCCTTTAGCACCACTGCCAATCCGTATCATCGCGACCTTTTTAAAAGGAATGTTTATTGTTGTTTTAAAAGTTTTTAAGCGCATATAAATCGGTATAAATTTTTTAAGTATGCCTACTCGCCTTCGCCTTCGTTTATGCCCTCCATCGCATTTAAAGTGGGGGAGAGGGAGGAGAAAATAAATCTGCGTAAATCAGTGTAAATCAGCGTCTTAAATAGAAGGAAGCTATACTTTATATACAATAAGAAATGCACGAAAAAAATGAAAGTTCCGATTCTGATTTCGATGTGCTGCTTGAGAATTTGCAAGCGGACATATTGAAAGAAGAGCAGGAAATATACACTGAAAGGACACTTAAGGAGGCATACAATCCAAAAAACGTCGGTGAGCTGAAAAAACCCGGCGGTGCTGCACGTGTAACAGGTTCCTGCGGTGACACAATGCAGATACACCTTAACGTTAAAGTCGATGTCAAAGAAGATTTAAGCGATAAAATTGTAGATTGCAAATTCATAACCGATGGTTGTGGTGCGTCAGTCGCTTGCGGAAGTGTCATTACCGAGTTTGTGAAAGGAAAAACGATAGAAGAGGCTTCGATGCTCACCCCGGAGAGTATTTTGGCGGTTTTAGGTGGTCTACCTGAAGAAAACATTCATTGCGCTGCTCTTGCCGTAGATACGTTAAAAGCAGCAATTGCGAACTTAAATTTGAATCACTAAAAGGGTGCTATCTAAAAATCAAGTGATTTATCACCGCGGAGAGCGCCGAGTACGCAGAGTTTTAA
>QBUL01000053.1:0-2558 GCA_013180605.1 Candidatus Methanophagaceae archaeon GoMg1
GTGCGGCATTTTGCGATAAGATAGAGATAAAGACAACCGAAAATGAACTCAAACCCGTGTTAGTCGGAGAATACGACACGATATGCGGGATGTGCTATGCCTTTTGCCCTAGGACGTTCTTGCCGGTGTCAGAAATAGAGGAGCGAATATTTGGCGAGGAGGAAGCGAGGAAAAGGGAGGAAGGAGACGTTCTCGGTATTTATCGAAGCTGTTATGCTGTTCGGTCAAAGAAGGGTGATATAAAAGGACAGGATGGCGGTGCAGTTACCTCACTGCTTGCTTATGCGCTTGAGGCAGGGATAGTAGATTGTGCCGTTACTACGACCTCAGACGACCAGTGGAGACCGATACCAAAAGTTGCGAA
Source organism: Candidatus Methanophagaceae archaeon GoMg1 (assembly GCA_013180605.1). Lineage (GTDB taxonomy): Archaea > Halobacteriota > Syntropharchaeia > Alkanophagales > Methanospirareceae > QEXZ01. The sequence goes on from QBUL01000053.1 coordinate 365, forward strand.
AAGTTACGAGGACTTGAAGCAGAGCGCAGGCACGAAATATACGATTTATCCCGGTGTGGTAGGTATTAAAGATGCGATGGAAGCTGGCTGTGAAAACATAGGGTTTGTAGGACTGCCATGTCAAATACAAGGTTTGAGAAAAGTTCAAACTTCAGAACAGCCGTATGAAGTAGGAAAAGAGCGCATAAAATTGTTGATTGGGTTGTTCTGCATGGAGAATTTTAGAGAGGATTTATTGGATTTCGTGAAGGACAAGCTGAGTCTGGATTTAGAACGCGTGCGGAAGTTTGACATAAAGGGCAAGGAGTTTCTGGTTTATGACGATAAAGGTAAGCGTTATGGTATTCCATTGGACGAGATAAAGCATTATGAGAGCGAAGGATGCTCGGTTTGCACAGATTACACTGCTGAACTTGCTGATATTTCCGTGGGTTCGGTGGGCTCAGAAGACGGGTGGTCAACGGTTTTCGCTCGTACGAAAACAGGAGAGGAGATAGTTGAGGGTGCAGTGGAAAAGGGGTACATTGAAGCGAAAGAGATAGAGGAGAAGGGGTTGGGATTGATACGGAGGTTGGGGGAGAGGAAGAGGAAGAAAGCATCCACGAGGTAAAACTTAAAAGTAACCACAAGATTACACAGATTTCCACAAGAAACCTTTTCTTAGAAAGAAAAGCTTTACCAAAAGAATTTATTTGTTTTTCTTTTAGCACAGGTTTTCTTTTTGTGAAAAAGAAAAAGTGTCGTGGAATCTCGTGGTTTTTTATACCAGCGTAATTATTTCTAAAAAGTCAACTCTTTTAAAGTCGGAGTCAAAGGTAGCGATTTTATTGATTCCGTGATGCTTGCATGTTGCTGCGATTACGGCATCATTTGGGAGTAATCCGTATTTCTCCGCAACATTTCTGACTGAAATCGCATTTTTCGTGTCATCAATCAGCGTCACAAGCTCAAATAACTTATGAAGTCTTTCCAAAAAGTCCTTAGCAAACTCATAACCCTTCTTTTTTATGTAATCCCTCAAATCATATTTCCCTTTAATATTCAATCTCTCCTCTGCCAACAACTTTACACCCACGTAAAAAGCCTCTTCATAAACGGAAATACTTATAACGAACGAATCCGTGCTTTCTTTGAAATATTTCCTTGCAATCTCGGTTTCATCTGTCACCAAAATTAGGCTAAGGACGAAAGCGGTATCTAAAAAGATGACCATACCTCACTCCTCAGTTCCTCTATTTTTTTGACCGAGATTTTGTTCCTCAGTTTTATCGGTTCAAAATCAATTTCTCTCCTTTTCTTCTCTTCCATTCTGATCTTCGTATGTTCCCCTTCCTCCAATTCCACTGGCTCCAACGGCTTAAACATACCCTTTTCATATACAACCTCGATTGTCTTTTGCATCTTCTTTACACCTCTTTTCCTATATTATTATTGTTTTCTGAATATAAAAAGGGGCATTATCTAAAAATGTAGTGATTTATCACCGCGGAGAGCGCCGAGTACGCAGAGTTTTAAGACCGGTTCAATCATTGCTTAGATTTTCTGTTTTCTGGTGCCTTTGCGCTCTCCGTGATCTCGGCGGTAAACAAATACGATTTTTGAATTTTAAAAGGGTTATTTCATAAGAAAAGATTTTTTAAAAAACTAAAGAAGCGATAAAATATGGGTTTTTAGCAATACCATGAAAATATCGAAAAGCTTATATAGGGTATCAAGTATCATTTAAAAATAAAAAATAATAAAACTAAGGAGGTAAAATAGGGATAAGTATGAGCGAAAGAAAAAGCGAAAGGGATAAAAAGGGGAGAAGTGTATTAGCGAGATGTGTGATTATATGCATCGTAGCAGCGTTTATCGGCTCTTTGGAGATTGCCGTTCCGGGATTAGCGGCGCAGCAAACGGGGGACACTGTAAAAGTAACGGTAAATGCACCGGAGTTTGTAGAAGGTGCTTTTGATTCTACCATAGATGTGGATAGCATTACGGATTTCAATGCAGCGCAGTTTGACCTCTCTTTCGATTCTAATGTGGTGAACGTGACAGATATGAGGGACGGAGAGATAGACGGGATAGCGGTGCCGGTTTTTGACTGGTCTTTCCTTGATACCGATACGGTAAGGGTGCTTGTTAAGTTATCGGGTGTGGAAGGTGCAAGCGGCTCAGGATACTTAGCAGAAGTAGAATTTGAAGTAAA
>QBUL01000053.1:2609-3905 GCA_013180605.1 Candidatus Methanophagaceae archaeon GoMg1
GAATACCGAAGCGAAGGAAATAGATGCAGAGTGGTACGGCGACGAAGTAACAGTTAAAGTATTTGTGTTCGACATCGGTGAAGGAACTTATCCAAGCATCTTTGGAACGCATGAGGGAACAATTACATCATCCAAAAATATCGTGGTTCACAAGATGTGCACCTACCCCTGCATAGGGACAGGGGGGCACTCTGAATCCGTCAAGATTTGGAATGCCACAACAGGACGGAACGTAAGTGCTACCTGGGATGGTTATACAGGAGATTATCACAACATCGTTTTCAGCGAACCATTTACGCTGTATGGAGGAGAAACTTACAACTACATCATTAAAACGGGTTCTTACCCGCAAATTCATCACACTGATGAATTAGAAGTAGAAAATGGAACAATTAGATGCACAAAATTCACAGACGCAAATGGAAAGGAGCATTACTGGATTCCCGCAATAAAACTCTGGTAAAAAGTAAAGTGTGAAAAATGCAGAAAGAAGAAGAAAGGAGTATAAAAAGGAGCACGAAGTTGCCAATGCCGTGCACAGCAGTTTTGCTTATCGCAATAGCAATGGCAGTTACGTCTCTTGCAGTTGTTCCCGGGATAGCATCATCGGTAGCGGCAGCACAAGAAGTAGAAGTAAAGGTTACACTGGAGTCGGGGTATGCAGAAGAAGGAGAAACTTTTTTCGCTACCATAGACGTGGATAGTATAACCGACCTCAACACAGCGAAATTCGATTTGTCTTTTGACAAAAGCGTTATAGAGGTACGCGATGTGGAGGAAGGGGAAATAAACAGTGAGAAGATGCCGATCATGTGGAATGTAAACCCGGATAAAGACACGGTGAGGGTGATTATTAATATGCCAGTAGAGGAGAGTGTAAGTGGCACAGGGTATTTAGCCAAAATTGAGTTCAAGGTAAAAGGAAAAGAAGGAGAGAAAAGCGAGTTAAATATCTCTAATGGGAAACTTGGTAAATATCTTAAAGGGGATACATGGACTCCGGAAGAAATACCTGCGAATTGGATTGATGCCGAAATTATAATAGGTGTTGAGGAGGAAGATGAGGAGGAAGATGAGGAAGGAGTTGGCGAAGAAGTTATACCTGGATCTCCGAACATAACCGTTTGGGAACCTGCTGAAGCGGTTGTAAGCAATGCAGTAGGTGAGTCAAGAACTTTCAATGTCACCATAAACCAAATAGCGGATATTAGCTGGCAAATAAATGGTACAGAAGTGCAAAGAAATGAAAGCGTAACAGAAGCTATTTTTACGAATGCGAGTGCAGTTATTGGAACC
>QBUL01000052.1 GCA_013180605.1 Candidatus Methanophagaceae archaeon GoMg1
TCCTGATTATCTGCGTTCATCTGCGTCCGATTATCAAAAATTATTCTTTCTTGTTTTTAATAAAAGTGATAGCGATTTTATCCATTCACCTTTTGCCTCTCTTGTGGTGCCCACAACCAGTCTTGTCTCGTGTTTTGTGCGCTCCATTACTCCACGAGCCTCTATGAGCTCTCCCTCTGATGCCTGTCCAGTGTACGTATGAGTGAAGCATAGAACCTTGCTTATCTCCGGATGTTCAATTTCATATATCGCAGGGCTATCAAAGGAAAAAGAGGCATTTTTTACTTCTGCCGTTATCCTGGCATAACCCCTTCTTTCTCCCTTTTCGTAATCTCGCCTATCTAATTTCCTTATTTCAGCCCAATCCCGGACGTATAAAAGGTCAAAATATGTGTCGTTTATTACACCTCTGTTTTTCTTCCTTTTTTCCTGCGCCACGAAATCATCATAACTCAGCTCAGGATTCCTTTTATTGTAAATCTGCCTCCACACATCTTGTCCTATCTCGGTGAGAAGGCCCTCCTTTGTCGCATCCGCGATAATCTGTCTCGCAAGGTTGAAGTTCTTCTGCCCGTAAACGACAAAATCGAGGTCGGATTGTTGATTGTTAAGACCACATAAAAACGAGCCCGTGATACCTATTCTATCTTTTGGAATTGCCTTACCAAGAAGTTCATAAATATCTCGGACGCCCTCTTCACGCTCGGCAATCCACGGAAGTCTCTCCTCAGGTCGCAGGATTTCAGTTATGTCCTTTTTTGGCACCTCATGCACGTCTTTTACATATTCAGGCCGATGCGTTCTCAGGAATGCATAAGATTCGTGAAAATCCAGTTTCCTATATCTCCCATTCTCCGAGACACGGTCGCCGCTTTCATCGGGAATATATCGCAAGAGGCATTTTACATCTCCTTCTCCTAAGTCATAGCTGACCACCGAAAAAATCCATGCCTGCGATGTTGTCACAAAGTCCCGTATCCTTGTTGTCATATTTATCTTCTGTTCAATTTGCCCTCGCGCATTAAGCCAGAGAGTGAGGCTGCTGTATTTATATGTTCATATAATAGTAAGAAAAAAAGAGTAAGGAGGGAAAGAGATATGGCACAGACGGTAATAAGAACACAGCCAGTTAATCTTACGGGTCTGTGAAGATTAAAAATATTGCTTCCAGAAACAAGAGAGTTGTTGGACATAATGGGGGAATTGAGAAGAACAGGTAAGGTAGAAAAAGATGAGCAAATCTTAGATACTTTAGATGAATTAGCGAAAGAAACGATGGAGATTTTAAAGAAGAAAGGTATTTCGCTTACGGTGGATGATTTTCTGAAGGAGAGGGGGCGGTAAAAAATGAAGTATATTGACTCTTTTAAAAGGGTGAAAGATCAGATTAAGGTAACTATTCTGAGAGAAAGAGGAAGTAAAGAGGAGGAAAGATGACCTGCACTAAATTCACAGTTTTTCTCTTTTAGTCAAGGTTTTCTCTAAAGAGAAAAAGTTGTAAATGAACGAAAAAAAAGTAGGCATTGCCGATACCACGTTTGCAAGATATGATATGGGTGGGGCGGCAATAGACGAGCTAAGGAAAAACGCATCGCTGAAGATAGAGCGGTACACCGTCCCGGGTATGAAAGACTTACCCGTGGCATCGAAGAAGCTGATAGAGGAGAAAGGCTGCGACATAGTGATGGCATTTGCTATGCCCGGGCCAGAGGTTATAGACAAACAATGCGCGCACGAAGCCTCACTCGGAATTATAGCTGCCCAGATACTCACTTCCCGGCACATAATAGAGGTTTTTGTACACGAAGACGAAGTGGAGCATGATAAAGAACTGGCATTGCTCGCGGACCGACGTGCGCGCGAACATGCACAAAACGTGCTGAAACTGCTTTTCAAACCGCAAGAACTGGAACGTGAAGCAGGAATGGGTAAACGAGAAGGGTTTGAAGATGCGGGTCCGCTAAGATAAGTTATGATATACTTGAGATATTTATTCAGATAACCACAAGATTACACAGATTTCCACGAGAGAAAGGATAATATTGCCCTATCTCAGCACATTAGTAATTACTTTACCACTTGTTAATCCCCTTTCTTGCCGTATATAAAGTGTAACTTCCTTCTATTTAAGACACTGATTTACGCGGACTTGCTTAAGTTTAACATTGTTGACTTTTATCATCTGTGACAATCTGCGTTAATCCGTGTCTATAATTTATTTTTTCTTGTGTTAATCTTGTGAAATCTCGTGGTTTTTTACATCTGCTATACAAATTATGATTGAGCAGATACAATCTCCTTTATCTTCTCCTCGCCTTCTTTCGGACCGCGCATAATTAACAAATCGCCTTTCTTTATCGCTGTATCGCCTCCTGGATTATACGCCCATTTGCCGCTCTTTCTACGAATTGCCAGTATGAACATTCCTGTTCGAGTTTCTATATTCAACTCCTTCAGCGTCTTCCCGAATATATCCTCGTTTCTCGCATCCAGTTTCAATATCACCTCATCGGATTCTTTTATAGAAGCCGAGAAAACCGGGTGCAACTGAATATCGCGAAGCGCCACGTCTGCAATCTCATACGCCGCATCGGATATCATTTCAGAAGAAATAGCAACGTGCAACAAACCTCTGAGTTCGTCAAAATTGCTTTTATCCGTTATTCCTCTCGCTGCCTCTATCACCGAAATCTCCAATTCATCCTTCATTCTGTCCATTGACTCTTCCAAATCGCCTACTTCCTCCGCTATTTCTTTGCTGTCAAACATGACCGCGGAGTAAGAAAGACCAACCATCAATTCTGATATGTTTTTCATATCTGCGATGAGGTCCGCTATTTCTTCTGTTATCCTTTTCCTTTTTATACCTTCCCCTCTTGCGACCTCCTTCTCTTTCTTCCCCTTATATTCCTCCCCCGTTGCTATTTTGCAAAAAATTGGGATTCCTTCGGTAGGACCAGAAGAGATAATCAAGTCGCCTTCCTTTAACCGCTCGTTTTCATCAGGCGAATATATCCATTTAACCCCTCTTTTTATTGCCAGTACACTCATTCCCGTCTCAGTCTCGAGCTTTAATTCCTTTAACGTCTTATCTCGTAACTCTGAGGGGGGCTTTATCCTCACGTTTATTACTGCCTCTTCAAAATCCTCACGGTCAAGATAATGGCTTATATCTACCGATTCTGCTATTTTTGCGATGTCTCCCGCGGCATTGGATATTTTCTCTGCCGCAGACGCCATTTGCAGTATTGCGGTGAATTCAATCGCATCTTCGGGGTTCCTCGTGCCCAACATTATCGCTATTCTCAGTTTATACAACAGAGAATGCATCTGCTCCTCTAATTTAAATACCTCTTTCGCTATCTCGGGGTTGCTATACAGAACTGCCGAATAGGCAAGGTCTAACATCGAGCCCGATATATCCTTCATATCCACGAGTACATCTTTTACATTAAAAGCTTCTGTTTCCGTCATATCCTCTCCTCTAACCTTCTCTTCGCATGCATACGCATAGTCCTGAACATAAACCCAAGCCGCTCAGCTCAGGGCCAACAACCCCCAAGAAAAATCCTCTTTTTTGTTCAATTTGTATGAATTTGCTATATATAAACTATAGTCCCTTCCCATAATAAATTGCAATTAATGAACCACGAGATTCCACGAGATTAACACAACACTTTTTCTTTTTTTTAAAAAAAGAAAACCTGTGCTAAAAGAAAAAACAAAAAAAAGTTTATAAATAATCTCGTGAAAATCTGTGTAATCTTGTGGTTAATAATTTGGGACCAGTTTTTACTAGGGCACAATATTCATTATCATACGATTCATAATAAA
>QBUL01000051.1 GCA_013180605.1 Candidatus Methanophagaceae archaeon GoMg1
TGATTTATCACCGCGGAGAGCGCAGAGCACGCAGAGTTTTAAGACTGTTTTAATCATTGCTTAGGTTTTCTGGTGCCTTTGCGTTCTCCGTGTGCTCTGCGGTGAAATTTAAGGTTTTAGCAATTTCACTAGAAAATTCGACTGTGCCGAAATGGATGGATATTTCTCGTTTTGCCGATTTTTCGGAATCCGATGCGTGTATTGCATTTCGCTGAACGTCTATACCATAATCAGCCCTTATAGTTCCCGGTTTTGCACGTTTTGGGTCCGTAATCCCCGCCATTTCCCTCGCCGCTGCGATTACGTTCTCCCCTTCCATCACTATTGACACCGTTGGAGCAGAGGACATGTAGGAAACCAGGTCATCGAAAAAGTCCTTCCCGCGATGCTCCTCGTATTGCTTTTCTGCCAGTTCTCTGCTCAGTTTTGAGAGTTTCAACGCCACTATCCTGAATCCGTTCCTCTCAAATCGCCCTAATATTTCTCCAATATGACCTCGCTCCACGCTCTCAGGCTTTATCATCAAAAAGGTTCTCTCTTTTTTCATCATATTGTGTTAAGTAAACCTTTTTAATATAACTATTTTTTTTTCTTTTAGCACAGGTTTTCTTTTTTCACAAAAAAGAAAAAGTGTAATTATGGACTATATACCAATACCAAGGATACTAATTGCAGGAGACAGAAGTTCCGCAGGTAAGACCACCATCTGTACTGGACTATTGGGCGCTTTACGAGCACAAGGGCTCGAAGTTCAGGGGTTCAAGGTAGGACTTGATTATATAGACCCCGGATTTCATACGTTGGTTTCTGGCAGACCGTCAAGGAATCTGGATGGTTTTTTGATGTCGCCGGATGTAATAAAGGAGATATTTGTGAGAGGCTGCGAAGGCGCAGATATTGCCGTAATAGAAGGCGTGAGAGGGCTCTACGAAGGTCTGAATTATTACGATGACGTGGGAAGCACTGCGCAGATAGCAAAGATTCTGCACTGCCCTGTTATACTCGTGATTGATGCAGGCAGCATCACGAGAAGCGTCGCTGCGATTGTTAACGGCTACAAAACATTTGACCCCGAAGTGCAGCTTTCTGGCGTTATTTTGAACAATATTGGGAGTGAACGGCATGGAGAGAAGGCGGAACTCGCAGTGGAGAAGTACACAGGTCTAAAAGTTATTGGTAAGGTTCCGCGTAAAAGCGGACTGAAAATTTCTATGCGTCACCTTGGCTTGATTACTGCCACGGAATGTAGGAAAGGGTGGAATGAATACAACAGCGTTTTAGACGGGATAACGAAATCGGTAGAGGAAGGAATAGACATAAAAATGGTTTTAGCGGTGGCAAATGCCGCCCCCGCTATTAATGAGCCGAAGGCAAGGATATTTACTGAAAAGGTTGAAAAACGGGTCAGGATTGCTGTCGCTTTTGACGAGGCGTTCAATTTTTACTATCAAGACACACTGGATTTGCTCTCTTTAAAAGGTGCAGAACTCGTGTATTTCAGCCTGATAAGGGATAAGAATCTTCCGGAAGCGGTAGATGCGGTTTATATCGGCGGTGGTTTTCCTGAGATTTATGCGGCTGAACTTTCAGCGAATCTCTCAATGCGGAAGGAAATCAAAGACTTTTACAATGGATATGGGGTTATATATGCCGAATGCGGTGGATTGATGTATTTGATGAAACAACTCGAATATAAGCCCTTACAGGGTTTGCGGGGTCGCAGGTTAGAGTCACACAAGGATGAGGGCGGCAGTTTTGAGATGTGTGGTGTAATAAATGGGTCGGTGAAATTTGAAGAAAAGCGAGTCGTGAACTATGTGGAGGGAGAATTGAGGCGGGATTGCATATTAGGTAAAAAGGGCAGCAGGTTTAAAGGACATGAATTCCACCATTCTGAAATAATACTCGAAGACCCGGCAAACGTTGTTTTTGCTTATAAAATGCTGAGAGGGGAAGGTATAAAAGATGGAATGGACGGCATAATATCAAAGAACTGCCTTGCTTCTTTTGCTCATCTGCATGCTGCTTCTTATACTGGGTTTGCCGAAAATTTTGTTCGGAGTGCAAGAAGAAAAAATTTTTAGATCCTTTTGTAACCACAGATTACACAGATTTTCACACGAACTTTCTTTCACAAGGAAGGTATTTCATTATTTTTGGTATAGAAGAAATATACCGGAGGATGTTGTTCCAGTCCGCAGCAACTGTGGTCTGCCGTTAAAAGTCCCGAGGGATAAGGACGGTGTGGCAGATGTAAAAACGCTTTACAACAGTCCCGAGGAGCATCCACTTTTCGAAATGAGAGAACAGGACTTATGAGTTTCTGGTTTAAATATGCATGGAGAACCGTCAATGCCGACAACGCCACATAAAGCACGAAAAGTATTAGAAGAAGGAAAAGCAAAAGTAGTTAGCAGGACACCTTTTGTTATACAATTGGTATATCCAACAGGGGAAGCGAAACAGGATATAACACTTGGTATAGAATATCTGCTAGAGAAGTGGTGTAGAAAATGTGCATACTGTGGAAAGACCTGCGTACCAGTGGAGATAGAGCATATCGTGCCGAAATCACGTGGTGGTAGCGATAGGGTTTCAAATCTGACCATTATGTGTCATGAATGTAATCAGCAGAAAGGGAATAAGATGGCAGTGGTGTTTGGGCATCCGGGATACAAAAGAAAGCGAAAGAAACAAGAAGTTAAAGTTAGTGGAGAGAGCAAGAGGGAATATAATATAGGAGGTGAAGAGTGCGATTCCTCTCCCTCAGGACTGAAGTCCGGGGTCCCCTCGCACAAATCTGATGGAGAAGAAAAATTTTGAACGCATTGCGTGCACGGTCAACGACCACCTGGAAATAATAGGCATAGATGGGCTTCCGGAGATAAATGAAGGAGACAACATAGCTGATTTGTTTTTTAAAGCGCTGGGACGGAAAGAGCTGGAATTAGAAGATGGTGATGCAATCGTGTTCACATCTAAGATAATAGCGAAGAGCGAAGGCAGAGTCATTGACCTTTCTGATGTGAAGGTGAGCAATGATGCAAGGCGGATTGCAAATGAAATGGATAAAGACCCAAGAGTTGTTCAACTGGTTCTCAACGACACAAAGGAGGTCGTGCGAGCCGAAAGAAACATAATCATAGCGGAGACAAAGCAAGGTTTTATATGCGCAAATGCGGGTGTTGATGAGTCAAACGTTGAAGAAGGAAAGGCGGTTTCGCTACCCGAGAATCCGCAGCTAAGTGCGTCGCGACTTAAAAACGAAATAGAAGAAAGAAGTGGGAAAGAAATATCCGTTTTGCTTGCTGATTCCTTTGGTAGAGCTTTTAGAGACGGCGTAACGGGAATCTGTATAGCGGTTTCAGGCATTCCCGCTATGCTGGACAGAAGGGGCGAAGCAGACAGATTTGGAAAAATCGCAAGGATAACAAAAGAGGCAGTGGTGGACGAGATATGCGCGGCTGCAAATCTCGTGATGGGCGAATTTAGGGAAGGTATACCCGTCACAATCGTGCGTGGATTGAACATAAAAAGGGACAAAGGCGAAATAAAAGACGTTTTGCTCAATCACGACGACGACCTCTTCAAGTAAGGTGCTGTGCTTGATGAGGCGGAAATGTCTGTTTAGCTAATATTTAAGACACTGATTTACACAGATTTACGCGGATTTTTTCTTTTTTGTTGGGGACTCTGGCTGGGCACAGCATTGACCTTCTCATCTGTGTTAATTAAGCCCTTTCAGGGCTTGCGGGGACGTGGGCAGAGCCCAC
>QBUL01000176.1 GCA_013180605.1 Candidatus Methanophagaceae archaeon GoMg1
ATTACGTGATAATCAGATTATACCTATTCCCTATTCAGACGGAGTTAAGGTTATATATGTTCCCATTTCCCACGATTGCAACCTTCATATCCCTACTATTCTATCGCTTTGTTATAGTGCTAATAACATATAGATGTAACACATAAATATCTAATAGCCAAAATCTGCAAACCAACACCTGAGGAGTAGTGAAGATGGAAAAGGCGAAACCGATATTAAAAATTCTCATCTGTGACGACGACCCGGCATTCCGTAAACTGGTTCGAACTTATTTGCGTTCGTCATCGGAGTGGGGATTCGTGTTGTTAGAAGCGGGACGAAAAGCTGAGATACAGGATGCTTTAGACAAAGGGGGAATCGATTTGATTCTCATGGATATTCTAATGCCCGAAAAATCCGGCATGGAATGGCTTGAAGAGATTGTCAAAAAGAAAATAGCACCCGTAGTCATGCTTACAGGGTTTGGGAGCGAAGAGATTGCGGTGCATGCCCTCCATAAAGGTGCAATTAACTACATTCCAAAAGACCACCTCACAGGGGATAGAATAGTGGGGACGATTAAGGCAGCACTTGAAGCTTGGAAGCGGAAGCAAATGGAGGCGGAAATAAAGAAGGAGAAAGAATTTTCGGAGAATTTGATTGAGACTGCTGGTGTCGTTATTGTGGGTATTGATTTGGATGGTAATACCTTACTATGCAACACGAAAACTGAAGAGGTGACAGGTTATAGCAAAGAAGAACTAATCGGTAAAAATTGGCTAAAACTTGTCTACCCCGATGCAACATACAGGGAAGAAGTATCAAAAGTCTTAAAAAGTTGTTTGGACGGCGCCCAGGTAAAAGCCTATGATGCCGTCATAACAAGAAAGGATGGTGGCGAACGTATCCTTTCCTGGGATACTACCCGCGTGAAAGAGGCAGATGGCGAAACAAGAGGCATATTATGCATCGCTCAAGATATTACTGAAAGGAAGCAGTTAGAACAGGAACTAAAAGAGAACAGGGACTACCTGGAGAGTCTGATTCAAGAGTCGCCAACGGCAATTCTTTCTACAGATTTAAGTGGTAATGTGGTAGTGGTCAATAAAAGCGTGGAGAAACTGCTGGGGTGCAAAGGCGATGCCCTCATGGGTAAACCACTATCTATGGTGATTTCTGGGCAGGGGGATTTAGAAATAGCGGATAAAAAAGATTTCCCCCTCGACTTTGTAAAGGAAGATGGCTCAAAAATTCCTTTGAACGTCTCTACTTCGGTCCAGCAGTTCAAGGGCGAACAGAGAGGGGTGATAGTAACATTGAAAGACCTGTCTGAGTTGAAGGGATTGTTTATAACTCCCGTGAGTGAGGTTGTTGTGGAGACCGAGATGAAATATCGCTTGGAACAGGGTTCTATATACCTTGTTGAAGAAGAGAAATCCGCAAAGAGTTTTGATGCGTTCGTGGATTCGGTTAAACATGGTAGACCGGGACTATACATTTCAAGACAAAATCCTGCAATTATTAGAGAGAAATATCAATTAGAAAAAACCCCAGATATATGGCTTACAAGAAATAAGATACCCGAAGAGAACTGCATAGGTCCTGATGAACTCGTAAAATTATATAAAACAATAGAAAATTTCGTCGGGCAGGCAGATGATGGCATAATCCTCTTTGAAGGTGTGGAATACTTGATTATACAAAATGGTTTTCTGCCAGTGTTAAAGTTTATTCAATCCCTAAATGATGTGATAATGGTACATCCTTCGCGGTTAATAGTGGTTGTAGACCCGCTGACCCTGGACGGAAGAGAGATGCATATCCTCAAAAGGGAGATGAAAACTATTCCCTGATGAAGATCGAACTTATATAACCACAAGATTACACAGATTTTCACGAGAAAGTTTTCTTTAAGAAAGAAAGCTATACCAAAGAAAAAAGTTTTCTTTTAGCACAGGTTTTCTTTTTTAAAAAGAAAATTATAAGTGTTAAAACACATATTCTTCAGATAATTTCCTCTGAATTACTATACCTTTACCGTACTCGAAATCGAAGACGTATGGTTCCAATTCGTAGGGTGTACCACGCATCTTTCTGACAAAAATTATCCGCCTATACTGCATCTTCTCCAGTTGCCGAATACTCAAAACAATTACACCCGATGCATAGAATTCTTCAATGCCATATTGGCTTAATTGATTTGTGCCGGTGGGTATTGCCGAGGTCAAGACAGAAGTACAGTCGAGTGTGTCAAGCGAATAAAACAGAGCCCGGATATATCTCCTGATTTCCCAAATCGTATCGTCTTTTACGATAAACGGCGCTATTGGATCGATTACAAGCCTTTTTGCATTAATCTCTTTCAAATATTTGTTTAGGTCGCCCACAATCTTCCTGACATCTATTTCTTTCGACTTCTCACGTAGTTGATCGAAGTGGGATGAATAGTCAAGAATTAACAAATTATTTTCTTCGATTCTCTCTTCAAAGTCAAAACCAAACGAGTTTGCATCTTCAATCACGTCGCTTGGCTTCTCGTCAACTGACACATATACTCCACCCTCACCCAATTCGAAGCCTTTAACTAAAAATTGAAGCCCAAAAATTGTCTTACCAGTTCCCGTCTCTCCGCTAAGCAGATAATTTTTCCCATGGCGAAAGCCGCCACCAATGATGCCATCAAGCATATCCATTCCAGTAGGGACTCGCTTAGCCGTCATGTAAATGATACCTATGGAGTTACCTATACTTAAAGTTATATATATAGTTACTATGAATAAACGCAGGGGTTATATTATTCTAATCTCAACAGCAATAATCGCATTACTCTTTATCTGTATTTATTTAACATTCCGTTTTTTCGTGTTTTTTGCAGAGGGATATAGTCTCTTAGACCGTATTTTTGCAATCTGTTTACTGCTAGGAGAGTTGTTCTTCTTCATACATGGCATAGGTTATTCGATTGATGTGATAAAAGCAAGCCGCAGATATAGAGAAGAATTTGATAGCCAGCATTATTTTTTGAATGTGAAAGAGCCCAAAGTTGCCGTTTTCATTACCGCATACAATGAAGATGCGGATACGCTTGAAAACACCATTTCTGCCTGCACATTGATGGATTATAAAAATAAACAAATTTATCTACTGGACGACTCAACGAGGCCTGAGCTGATGAGGACCTCAAAGACTCTTACAGAGAAATATGGTATTGAATATGTGCATCGTGAGAATAGACGTGGGTTCAAAGCGGGTGCGATAAACGATATGCTCAACGGTATAGATGCCCAATATCTTTTAATTTTAGATGCTGACCAGCGCCCAGGTTACAATTTCCTGCGTGAAGTAGTGCCGACACTGGAAGAGAAGCCAAAGTTGGCTTTTGTCCAGACCCCCCAATATTATGTCAATCGTGATTCCAGTAAAGTATCTAATGCAGCGTCCGCCCAGCAGTCCACATTCTATGCGAATGTGTCCGAGGGCAAATCTGTTTCAAATGCGATGTTTGCCTGTGGCACTAATATTGTTTTGCGAGTAAGCGCATTGAAGGATATTGGAGGATTTGATGAGGAATCAGTCACAGAAGATTTCGCGACTTCTTTTAAGTTGCACGAGCGGGGATACAGCTCTTACTATTATAACAATGTCTTTGTAGAAGGCGATGGACCGGCATCCATACCTGGCTATTATATGCAGCAGATGCGGTGGGCCTATGGCACTATCGGAATATTCAAAAAGCTATTGAAAGAACTTTTTAGACATCCCAGGCGTTTAACACCCGTTCAGTGGTGGGAATACATACTATCAGGCACCTGGTATTTTGTTGGCTGGGCTTTTTTCTTTATGATGATATGTCCCGTTGCATACTTGTTGTTCGAGATACGTCCATTATTAGCAGAGCCATATATTTATGTGGTGGCATATCTTCCATACCTCTTATTCTCAACGCTCCAATTTTTTGTTAGCATGTCAATGCGTGGTTTTAGTGCTAAAGACCAATGGTTTGGGCAAATTCTAACCTATTTAACATTCCCCATATATATGTTGGCTGCAACCTATGCACTCATCAATAAAAAAATACCGTTTGTAGTGACTCCAAAAGGCGGCAGTGGCAAGTCTCCATTAACCTGTTTCTGGCCACAAATCGCAATGATGTTAATCATCTTCTTCTCGGTTGCCGTAGGTATATGGAAGTTCGTGCAGCAATTTGATCTGGCGCTAATAATAAATATATTGTGGAGTTTTTATTATCTAATATTGCTTTCCATGTTTTTATACTTTAGAAGGGATGCGGAAGAACCTTCATTGTATTACGTAGATATGTTCGAGGAGTTTGTTAGAGAATGAGCCACAACATCCCAGTCTATTTGGGTTTAAGCGTTATATTCAGGTTTGACATCTTTTCTCCCCTACCCCCGTAATACATCCTTATCCTTAATTACTTTTTGTTAAATGTATAACATATAGCTTTCACATATATTTTTAACACATGCTTTTATATAGGGTAAGTGCGAAATACAATAAACAGGAGATAAGGCAAGATGAAATTATCGAAGGCACAAAAAATTGTAATAAGCGTGGTTGTAGTAGGTCTAATAGTTGTGGGTGCATGGGCTAGTTATGCGCACAAAAAAGAAGGTGGGGAAGTTCTCTCGCCCGAGCTTCTGGAAGAACAGCCAAAAAAGGGGATGCTTATAAGCACTGGCTGTGGATGGAGCGTTAAAGATGACGAAGCAAAAGCGGTGGAAGAGGCGGTTTCTTCAGTACGAACACAACTGGGGGGTAAATCGCCCGATTTTGCTGTCTTGTTTTCTACCGTTGGTTACGACTCGAATAAAGTTCTCAGTGAAGTGAACTCGCTCTTGCCCGAGGTTCAGGTCTACGGCGGCACTTCCTGCCTCGCTGTTCAAACTAGAGAAGGTTTTCATGTTGGTGAGAAAGGCTCGCTGGCTCTATTGGCTGTGGCTTCCAAAAATATCTCCTTTGGCGTTGGAGGCGTCAGCATTGACGATTTCCCTTCAGCAAGGGAAGCGGGGAAGGCTGCTATTCAGGCAGCAATTGATGCGGCAGGTGAAAAAGGCGCTTCAAAACCAAAAATCGTTTTGATGACCGGTTCGGTAGGGCATGAAGAAGAACTTCTCGCAGGTATCGAAGAAGTGATAGGTAAAGATGTGCCGGTGCTCGGCGGTAGTGCCGGGGACAACACCATAACCGGGGAATGGAAACAATTTGCAAATGGGGATGTGTATAGCAATGGCATTAGCTTAACGACGATCTATACCGATTTGAAAGTTAGTTGGGCATACGAGGCTGGTTATTTAAGGAGTGAAAACCGAGGCACAATTACCAGAGCTGAGGGAAGGATAATCTACGAAATTGATAACCAACCTGCAGCAGAGGTTTATAATGAGTGGACTGGGAGCACCGTAGTAGCTGAGGAACTTGAGACCGGAGGGTCAATTCTCAGTGATGCATCATACTATCCTTTAGCAAAGATTATAAAGAACGAGGGAAAGGAATACACACTCTCCATTCACCCACTATCAATTAATGCTACAGACCACTCTCTTGAGGTATTCGCCAACGTAGAAGAAGGAGACGAAGTGCTGCTCATGCACGGAGATTGGGAACTACTTTTGAACAGAGCTCTAACAACACCCACAAAAGCATTGGAAAGTGAGAGTCTTTCCAAAGAAGATGTATCTTTCGGCGTCTACACTTATTGCGCGGGGACAGTGCTTGCCATTCCTGAGGACGAGCGACCTAAAATGCCTGTTCTGGTCAAAACTGCAATAGGTGATGCACCTTTCATCGGCACTTTTACCTTCGGTGAACAGGGACACATTCGAGGTGTAGGGAATGTTCATGGAAACCTGGTAAATTCGATGATTGTCTTCACCGAGAAAGCATGAATAGGGAATAGGGGCAAATATTTCCTATTGGCTATTGGCGCTCTCCACGATCTCTGTGGTAACAAATACAAAAGGTATAATGCGCGGGAAGAAAAAACTAATTGGAAGAGGTATATTAGTCAAACTTGTCAGCGGAATGATGCTTTTGTCCATTATATCTGTGGCGATCATCCTGGGTGTGACTTTAAACGAGCAAAAGCAGATAATGGAAAGCAATCTAATCGAAGAGAACAAGCTGATTGCAGGGGTAGCTGCCAGAAGCATTGAAGCTGGTTATATCGCGCAGTCATGGCCATTTAGAACGCTGAACCAGATAAATGCTTCGGAAGAAGTTTTATTCTGGTGGATTGTCAATCCCGAAGGTGAGATTTATTTGGCTGATAATCCGGAGACGTGCGGGAAGAAGATTGGCAGCACATCCTTTGAAGCGGGAAAAACCTTCGTTGAAGATTATGTTTACAGGGGTGAAGACATTAAATTTCTCATTCAACCGCTGGAGATAGGCGAGCCCGGGAAGGTGGAAGCACTTTGTATTGGTCTATCCTTGAAATCTGTCAGAGAAGCCACAAATAGAATGATCATTACCGGCGTGGGCTATTTTTTTATGATTATTGCTTTTGCATGTGTGCTTTCTCTTTTCCTCGCCGGAAGATTCACGAGACCTATAACGCAACTGGTGGAAGGGACAAAAGCCATATCGAGAGGTGAGTTTGACCATCAGGTGGAGATAAAAACGGGTGACGAGATCGAAGGATTGGGCGATTCATTTAACGAAATGGCACAGCGTGTTAAAGATGCCATCGAAGAGGAGAGGGCAGCGAGAAGGGAGACGGAAAATATTATGAATACAATGATTAATACGCTTGTTGTGGTCAATCCAGATGGAAGGATTGTAGAAGCGAATAAGGCAGCTTTTGACCTTTTAGGGTATAGTGAGGCGGAGTTAATTGGTATGCCTTTCGATAAAATCATTAGTATAAAAGATAAAGAAGGTGGTGGAATTGGATTGGAGAATCTGATAAAAAAAGCGGCAGATTCCGTCGTGAATTTTGAGACCTCTTATATAGCAAAGGATGGAAGAGAAATTCCAGTGAACTTTTCGGCTTCTGTGATGAGGGATGAAGAAGGAAGAGAGCAAGGTATTGTTTGCGATGGCGGGGACATCACCGAGTGGAAGCGTGCGGAAGAAGAGCGACAAAAATACATGGCAGAGCTTGAGCGCTTCAATCGCCTGGCGGTGGATCGTGAGCTAAGGCAGATAGAACTTAAACGTGAGGTAAACAGGGCTTATGAGCGACTGGGAGAAAAGCCGCCATACGACCTTTCTTTTGTGGATGAGAAGACAAAAGGGGAAGAGGAATTACGAATGAAGAATTACGAATTAGGGAGGAGGTGAAGAAAAAGGATGGATAATTTTAATGAAGGCAGTGAGATGAGCTCAGGAAAAAGGTATCCCGCGGTCTTTAGCACTCTTAATGTAGGTCAAATTAAACTTCACAACCGGATTGTTTTCCCGGCATGCCAGGTAAACTATGCAAACACCGATGGCACAGTGTCCGACAAGTTGCTTGATTTCTATACTGCGATAGCAGACGGTGGCTGCGGAATGATCTTCACGGGAACGGCGGTAGTGTCATCAGATTCAGTCGCATTCGACCGTGTGATGCGAATAGACAGCGACCACTGTATACCGGGACTCAAAAAGCTTTTTTACGAAATAGAAAAGCGTGGCAGTGTTCCCGCGGTGCAACTCATACATTACGGACGGCAGGCAGTGAACGCAGTAACCGGCTTCGACCTGCTTGCGCCAAGTGCAATCCCTTGTCCCGTAATGTCCGAGTTCGACCCGAACTATCACGTGCGTGAGATGACGATAAATGACATCGGGCGAGTGCGCAGTGATTTTATCGAGGCAGCAATACGCGCTGTGGATGCCGGGGCAAAAATGGTGGAGGTTCATGCGGCACACGGCTATCTACTCAACGAATTCCTATCGCCTTATTCAAATTACAGGACAGATGCCTACGGCGGCAGCACAGGAAGGCGAGCACGGCTAATTACAGAGATTATTGAGGGAATTCGCACCAGACTCGGATCTCGGGTAGCAATTAGTGTTCGCGTAAGTGGAAATGAGTTTGTAGATGGTGGACTTACACCACCGGATTTTAAAGAGATCATCCTGCTGTTTGAACGTGCAGGGATGGACATGTTGAACGTTTCTGCCGGCGTGTATGAATCAATGGAACGAATCGTGCCGCCTGTTACACTGGGAGATGCCCCGCATGTAAATATTGCTTCGGAACTGAAAGAATTTGCAACGGTGCCGGTATGTGCTGTCGGCTCCATTTTTTCGCTTGAAACAGCGGAGTCCATCATATCTTCGGGCAAAGCAGACCTTGTGGCTATGGGTCGGGCGCAGGTAGCAGATCCGGAAATCGTGCGCAAATCAGCATCCGGGCGTGAGACAGCGATTAGAAAATGCGCCTGGTGTAATGAATGTACATTCTGGACAACCGGCGATCCGCAAATGTATTGCAGTGTTAACCCGGCATTGAAACGAGAGAATGGAGGTGAGTCTAATGAAAAGATTACATAAAGCAATCACGGAAATTGATGTTCATTCTCCACCTAAGATTTATGTCGAAAAGATATTGCAGGCGATATGTGACAATCTCGGCTATCGTTTTGGCACTGCGATTGAGATAGACGAAGAGGGAAAAGGATGGATGTTCGCCTCCTACAATCTGCCAGAAGATTATCCAGAGAAGGTGAACAAAGTGAAAGCGCCGGTGCTTTCAAGTCCCTCAGGAGAAGCTATTGAGACGGGTAAGGTCGTTGTGGTATATAATCCTTTAGCAGAGCCACGTCTGGAGCCCTGGCATGAGGTCATCCGACCTTATAACTTTAAAATCATCGTCTGGGTTCCTCTTTTGAGTAAAGGTCATGCATTTGGAACTTACGTCCTCTATGACACGCAGGTACGAGATATAACAGAAGAAGAGTTACAGATGCTTGAGCAGATAGGCGTAATGGTATCAATCGCAATTTCGAGTAATCAATATCTTGATCAACTGAACCAAAAAACAAAAGAGCTCGAAGAGGAAATCATCGAGCGTAAGCGAATAGAGGAAAAACGGAGGTTATTTTCGCAGGCTGCTGACAGTTCGATTGATGGCGTGGCTATGGGCAATCTCGAGGGCAAGATTACCTATGCAAATGAAACATTTGTTAGAATGTTTGGGTATTCAAGAGAAGAGTTAACAGGAAGGGAGATCGCCTTCATCTACGCCGAAGCCCAGATACCGAAGTTGGAAGAAGCAATTAAGGCAACGATGGAGGGCGGTTGGACAGGAGAGCTGGTGGGTAAGAGAAAAAGCGGTGAACTCTTTCCGATGCTGGTGTCCGCATCAAGAGTATTTAGTGATGGAGGGAAAGTTATTGCAATCATGGCAATTCACAGGGACATCACCGAGCGCAAGTGGGCAGAGAAAGCACTGTGGGAGAGTGAAGAACGGCTGGATCTTGCAGTAAAAGGAACAGGGATAGGATTATGGGATTGGATGGTTCAAACCGGTGAAACGGTATTTAATGAGAGATGGGCGGAAATTGTCGGATATACCCTTGAAGAGCTTTCTCCCGTTAGTATTGAGACATGGATCAAGCTGACTCATCCTGATGATCTGAAGAGATCGAACGAGTTACAGGAAAGGCATTTTGCGGGTGAAACTGAGTACTATGAATGTGAGGCAAGAATGAAGCATAAGAGCGGTGAGTGGATTTGGGTCCTTGATCGCGGCAAAGTTTTCGAATGGGACAAGGATGGGAAACCCGTTCGTATGATAGGGACTCATCTGGACATCACCGAGCGCAAGCGGGCAGAGGCGGCTTTGCGTGAAACTCGTGAGCGGCTCGCGGTTACACTGAAAAGCATCGGTGACGGCGTGATTGCGACAGGTACTAAGGGTAGGGTCACTTTGATGAACGATGTAGCACAAGAATTAACCGGGTGGAAGATTGACGAAGCCATAGGACTGCCCTCTCACGAAATTTTCAGGATAATAAACGAAAAGACACGGAATCCCGTTGAAGACCCAATAGAGAGGGTATTACGAGAAGGGAACATCGTGGGACTTGGCAATCATTCCGTTCTCATAGCCAGGGATGGAACGGAGCGAGCAATTGCCGACAGCGGCGCTCCTATAAAAGCATCTGACGGAACTACTATTGGGGCGGTACTGGTATTCCGGGACGTAACAGAGAAGCGGAAGGTGGAAGAGGAACGCGAGGCAGCTCTCAATAACCTCGCGGGAACTAATATGAAGTTGGAGGAGCGAGCGAAGGAACTGGAAGGAGCGAGGTTGGCTACGCTGAACATAGCTGAAGACCTCGACGAGGCGAGAATAGAAGCGGAGAAGGCGAAAGGGGAGCTTGAAGAAACTAATATAAAGCTGGAGCGGTCCAACCGTGAACTGCAGGATTTTACTTATATCGCCTCACATGACCTGCGAGAACCGATGCGAAAAATATCAGCCTTTGGGCAACTGCTCCAGGAATCGCTTAAAGGCAAGCTGGACGAGGATGAAGAAGAGAATTTTGCCTTTATGATTGACGGCGCAACACGGATGCAGCAGATGATTGATGCTTTACTCGCCTATTCCAGGGTCACCACACAAGCCAAGCCAGCGAAACGAGTGGATTTAAATAAGGCTATCGAGGATATAAAAAGTGTAGAACTCGCTGTCTTGCTTGAAGAAACCGGTGGAACCATCCATGTTCCAGAGCCATTACCTGCCGTCCCGGCAGACCCGTCACAAGTGCACCAACTGCTGCAAAACCTGATTGGAAACGGGTTAAAGTTTCATCGAGAGGGAATAGCGCCGGAGATTACGGTTCGGAGCAGGCGGGTGAATGGTAATATGGTTCAGGTGGAAGTGGAGGATAATGGCATAGGAATTGAAGAAGCAAATTATGAGAAAATATTCGGGATGTTTCAGCGACTTCATTCCCGTGAAGATTACGGAGGCACGGGTATTGGATTGGCGGTGTGTAAAAAGATTGTGGAACGACACGGAGGCAGCATAGGGGTCAATTCCGCTCCTGGTAAGGGATCTACGTTTTGGTTCACGATGCCAACAATTACAAATGACGAATTAAGAATTACGAATGAGAATAATAAATTAGGAGGAGTGAAGAATTACAAATGAGGAATTACGAATTACGAATTGAAAAATGCTCGTAATTCGTAATTGAAAACTCGTAATTGAAGAAAAAAATGGAAAAAATAAGACCTGCCACCATATTGCTGGTGGAAGATGATCCGGGAGACCAGAAATTGATAAAAGTATCTTTGAAAAACCAGAAGATAGCAAACGAGCTGTACATCGTGGGTAGTGGAGAAGAGGCGATGGAGTTCTTATACCATCGTGGCAATTACAGCGCGGAAACGCCCTTGCCAGACCTGATTTTACTGGATTTGAAAATGCCAGGCATGGGAGGAAAAGAATTTCTTAGACGGATAAAGCAGGACGAGAAAATGAAAAAGATTCCAGTGGTTATTTTGACCTCATCGGATTCTGAGAAGGACATCCTCGATAGCTACAATCTGCAAGCGAGTGGATACATAAAGAAACCAGTAGAACTGGGAGATTTCAAGCGAGTTATGAAAGAAATAGGTGCATACTGGTTTATAATATGTAAACTACCTCCGAAGGAGGAATGAAGATAGAAGAAGAGAGATAGGAGATGGGATACGGGAGAAAGGCAAGAAGGAAACGCAGGAGGAAAGAAGATGGAGGAAGAGACGAAAAAAAGACCGGTAAAAATTCTCGTCTGTGACGACGACCCGGCATTCCGTAAATTAGTGCAAACATATTTACGATCGGCAGACATGGGGTTCGTATTGAAAGAGGCAGGGCAAAAAGAAGAGATACAGGACGCTCTGGATAAGGGAGGAATTGACCTGGTGCTTATGGACATCCTAATGCCAGATAAATCAGGCATAGAATGGCTTGATGAGATCGTTGAAAAGCGAATTGCACCTGTGGTCATGCTTACCGGGTTTGGCAGTGAAGAGATTGCGGTTCAGTCCATCCGTGAAGGTGCAATAGACTACATTCCGAAGGACCACCTCACAAAGGATAGATTATTGAGCACCATCAAAATAACACTGGAAACATGGAAGCGAAAGCGAGCGGAGGAGGAAAAAAGAAGGTTAATGGAAGAGCTTGAAGAAACTAATCAAAAGCTGGAGAGGTCCAACAGGGAACTTCAAGATTTCGCTTACATCGCATCACATGACCTGCGAGAACCAATGCGAAAGATTTCTGCTTTTGGTCAGCTACTCCAGGAATCGCTGAAAGGCAAGCTGGATGAGGATGAACAAGAAAACCTTGCCTTTATGATTGACGGCGCAAACCGGATGCAGCAGATGATTGATGCTCTGCTAACATATTCACGTGTTACTACCAAAGCCAAGCCGGCAAAGCGAGTGGATTTAAAAGAGGCTATCGAGGATTTAAAAAATGTAGAACTCGCTGCCTTGCTTGAAGAAACCGAAGGAACTATCAGGATTCAGAAGCCACTACCTGCCGTTCAGGCAGACCCGTCACAAGTGCATCAACTGCTGCAAAACGTGATTGCAAACGGGTTAAAGTTTCATCGTGATGGAATTCCACCGGAGATTGCGGTTCGTGGAAGGCAGGAGAAAGATAATCAGGTTCGTGTGGAAGTGGAGGACAACGGCGTAGGAATTGAAGAAGCAAATTATGAGAAAATCTTTGGAATGTTTCAGCGACTTTATTCACGTGAAGGTTATAAGGGCAGCGGGATTGGATTGGCGGTGTGTAAAAAAATCGTGGAACGTCACGGTGGCACCATAGGGGTCAATTCTACTCTGGGTAAGGGGTCTATGTTTTGGTTCACGATGCCAACAATTACAAATGACGAATTACGAATTACGAATTAGGGGGGAGAATGAAGAGAAGGAATAGGCTCATAATTCGTAATTGAACATTCGTAATTGAAGAAAAAAATGGAAGAACTAAGACCTGCCACCATATTGCTGGTGGAAGATGATCCGGGAGACCAGAAATTGATAAAAGTATCTTTGAAAAGCCAGAAGATAGCAAACGAGCTGTACATCGTGGGTAGTGGAGAAGAGGCGATGGATTTCTTATACCATCGTGGCAAGCATAGCGCGGAAACGCCCTTGCCAGACCGGATTTTACTGGATTTGAAAATGCCAGGCATGGGAGGAAAAGAATTTCTTAGACGGATAAAGCAGGACGAGAAAATGAAAAAGATTCAAGTGGTTATTTTGACCTCCTCGGATTCTGAGAAGGACATCCTCGATAGCTACAACCTGCAAGCGAGTGGATACATAAAGAAACCAGTAGAACTGGGAGATTTCAAGCGAGTTATGAAAGAAATAGAAGCATACTGGTTTATAATATGTAAACTACCTCCGAAGGAGGAATGAAGATAGAAGAGGAGAGATGGGAGATGGGAGATGGGCAAGGAGGAATGAAGATGGAGGAAGAGACGAAAAAAACACCGGTAAAAATTCTCGTCTGCGACGACGACCCGGCATTCCGTAAATTGGTGCGAACATATTTACGATCGGCAGACACGGATTTCGTATTGAAGGAGGCAGGGCAAAAAGAAGAGATACAGGACGCTCTGGACAAGGGAGAAATTGATCTGGTGCTTATGGACATCCTGATGCCAGATAAATCAGGCATAGAATGGCTTGAAGAGATTGTTGAAAAGAAGATAGCACCCGTGGTCATGCTTACCGGGTTTGGAAGTGAAGAGATTGCGGTTCAGTCCATCCATGAAGGTGCTATTGACTACATTCCAAAAGACCACCTCACTAAGGATAGATTATTGAGCACCCTCAAAATAACACTGGAAACATGGAAGCGAAAGTTAGCGGAGGATGAAAAGAGGAGGCTATCGGGAGAGCTTGAGGCAAAGAATGCGGAGCTTGAAAGATTTGTTTACACGGTCTCCCACGATTTAAGGTCGCCACTCGTGACCATCCAGGGTTTCATTGGCATACTGCGAAAGGACCTCAAAAATAACGAAAAGGAAAAGTTAGAAGCTGACTTCAACCAAATAGAAAAAGCCGCTGTAAAGATGGATCGCCTGCTGAGCGATACGCTAAAACTATCACGCATCGGTCGTATAGTAAATCCGCCGGAGGATGTGCCATTTGGAGAAATTGTTCAAGAAGCTTTGGAGCCAACAGCAGTGAAAATAAAATCGGGCGGCGTTGTGGTTTCCGTGGCTGAAAACTTCCCAGTTGTTCACGTGGACCGCATGAAGATAGTCGAGGTGCTGATAAATCTTATTGAAAACAGCGTAAATAATATGGTTGAACAACTACATCCAAAGATAGACATAGGTTATCGGCTTGATAATGGTGAGTCCGTTTTCTTCGTGCATGATAATGGCATAGGCATTGAACCAAGCCAGCACGAAAAGGTGTTCGAATTGTTTTACAAAGAGGATAAAAAGAGTAAAGGGACTGGTGTCGGACTGGCAATCGTGAAACGAATAATAGAAGTGCATGGGGGTCGTGTGTGGATAGAATCAGAGAAGGAAAAGGGCTGCACGGTTTGTTTTACTTTGCCTGCCAAGTGGAAGAAAGAGGATAAGGATAATAATCATGAGTAAGGAAATCACCAAGCGCAAGCAGGACGAGCTGAAACTCCGTCTCGATGAGTGCAACGCCGCACTCAGGATTTTACATGAGAGTCTGTTTTCCGTCTTCAATCTTTGGAAGGAAGCAAACGAGGATTTGAAGCAGAATATCGCAGAGCGTAAGCATGCGGAAGAGGAACGTGAACGCCTTTTGAAAGAACTTGAAGCAAAGAATGAAGAGCTTGAAAGATTTGTGTATACCGTGTCTCACGACCTCAGGTCACCTCTTGTTACCATCCAGGGCTTTGTTGGCCTGCTTAAAAAAGATGTAGGGCAGAAAGAAGTAGAGAAAGTGGAAAGCGACTTAAAGCAAATAGAAAAAGCCGTCGTAAAGATGGATAGGTTACTGAGTGACACGCTGAAATTCTCTCGCGTGGGTCGTGTGGTAAACCCGCCAGAGGATGTGCCTTTTGGATATCTTGTTCAAGAAGCATTGGACCAGACCGCGGCAAAAATAAAATCGAGTGGCGTTGAAATTTCGCTGGCTGCGGACTTCCCTGCTGTTCTCGTGGACCGTACAAGAATAGTCGAGGTGCTGGTGAATCTTATTGAAAACAGCATAAATTACATGGGTGAGCAATCGTGTCCAAAGATAGACATAGGTTATCGAATTGATGGCGATAGCAGTGAACCCGTGTTCTTTGTGGGTGATAATGGCATAGGCATTGACCAGGACCAGCACGAAAAAGTGTTCAATTTGTTTTATCAGGTGAAAAAGAAGACCAAAGAGGCTGGTACAGGAGTTGGGTTAACTATCGTGAAACGAATAATAGAAGTGCATGGTGGCAGTGTATAGATAGAATCAGGGAAGGGTAAAGGGTGCAGCGTGTGTTTTACTTTGCCTGTTCATAAGATATAAAGAAAAAGGACATAGATTTTGTTACAATATTTATAGGACAAAGACAAATAACAAATTAATATATATAAGAGGAGATGAAAGGAAAAGTTGTGATTTTGCTCGTAGAAGATGAAGAAGCACATGCAATGCTCATCATGCGAGTTCTCGAAGATGCACAGGTAGCCAAAGTAATCCACTGGGTCGCTGACGGTGGAGAAGCACTGGATTATCTTTTCCGTCGTGGAGAATATGTAGATGAGGGAAAAAGCCCACGACCTGATCTGATCCTTCTCGATCTGCGACTTCCAAAAATCGATGGTCTCGAAGTGCTAAAGGAAATAAAACAATCGGAAGAACTAAGAGGTATACCAGTAGTGATACTCACAACCTCTGAAAGTGAGACAGACATGGCCAGAGCGTATCATCAATACGTGAATAGTTACCTTGTAAAACCTGTTGACTTCACTAAGTTCAATGAGATGATAAGCGATTTGGGTTTTTATTGGCTTGTATGGAACCGACAGCCTGGGAGGATGAAGGAATAAGGAATATGCTCACCGTAATCGCTGCAAGAAGAGGAATATGACCGAACCGAAAGAGCAAGCAGGAGGAAATAAAACTATTTTACTGGTTGAGGATGAGGAGGCACATGCTGAACTCATTCGTAAGTTATTTGAGGATATTGGCTCTGATTGGAAGATCGAATGGGTTGCAAGTTTCAAAGAAGCGATGAAATGGCTGGCTGAAAATGAAAACAAGCCGCCTTCACTTATCATTGCTGACTATCTCCTACCGGACGGTGATGGTTTGAGCGTGATTGGAAAAGGGAGGAAGATGGGAGAGGTTGGCATTCCGGGAATTATCCTTACAAGTTATGGTTCCGAGCGATTAGCAGTTCGGTCGCTAAAATCTGGTGCTATGGATTATGTAACAAAAAACGCTGTGGAGTTACAGGATCTACCATGGACCGCAGAGCGTGTGTTACGAGAATGGCTGAATATCGCTGAGCGTAAACGAGCGGAGGAAGAACGTGAGCAGCTCTTAAAAGAACTTAAAAAAGAGAGAGACAAGTTGAAAAAGGCGATGGGACACATGGCGGATTTAAAGGAGGTAACAAGGATGAAAACCGATTTTTTATCCATAACGTCCCACGAATTAAAAACTCCTCTAACGCCTATGAAATCTCAATTACAAATGCTGCGGGAAGGATACGTGGGGAAATTAAATAAGAAACAAGAAAAGAGCATAGAGGTTGTTCTCAGAAATCTAACAAGGTTGGAAAACTTGATTGGGGATATTCTGGACCTTTCAAGAATAGAAGCAGGGAGGATTAAGTTGTCTTTTGATTCTATGAATCTCAATGGCGCAGTTAAAGAAGCAATAAAGATGCAGGAAGCATTTGCTAAGGGAAAAAATATTGAAATAAGTGCAAAGTTAGCAGAGATGCCAAACATAATTGGTGATGCTGAAAGATTAGGACAGGCAATAGGCAATCTATTGAACAATGCGATAAAATTCTCTGAAAAAGCAGGCAAAGTGATTATTGAAACTAAACGTTTGGGGAAAAATGTTCAGGTTAGTATAACAGATTATGGTATTGGGATTGCAAAAGCGGATCAAAAGAAATTGTTCAAACCGTTCTCTCAAATTGATTCTTCTATGAGAAGGGAACATGTTGGAACGGGTTTAGGATTAGCAATCGCTAAAGGCCTTATTCAAGCGCATAACGGCAACGTAGGGGCAGAAAGCGCATTAGGGAAAGGCTCAACATTTTATTTCTCGATTCCAATAACCCAAAAAATTACTAAAAAAGAAGCTCCTTATATTGGCTAATAACCACACGATTACACAGATTCTCACACAACTTTTTTACCTTCGGTAAAACCTTGACTAAAATATTCCTATAGATTTCCTTTTAGCACAGGTTTTCTTTTGTAAAAAGAAAAAGTGTTGTAAAATCTCGTGGTTTTATTCGCGCGGGAGTGCTAAAAAGCTCAAACCCAAAGGCGTTATCTTCGCCATGCTTTTCTCACCTGCTCGACTAATTAAATCAAATTGTGCGAAGAAGCTAAGAATAGAAGCGAGCTTTTTATCTGGCAAACAGATTTTTTCTTCAATTTCTTCTACTGAATGCCACTGTGAATCTTGCAAAAATTCCAATGTCTCATCGAGGACTTTCCCTTTTGGCTTATGCTCTTCAACCTGCATCTTTTCTATTGTCATATTTTATCCCCCCCTTTACTTTTTATCCCCTAAAATGTTATAGGTAGGAATAGGTGTTATATATAGACACTTAAAGTAAACAAACCGTTCAAAAATTAAACAATTGAGAAGTTTTTTCTTCATAAGTTTTATTTCTTGACTGTGGAGCGATGGTTGAAGCTCCGCTCAGCATGAGCTCCTTATTGGCATAGAAGGTGTACGCAACAGAACTCGCTTCAGAAGTTGGATTGTTCAGCTTGAAGGTGGTTATTATCTGCTTATCCGCCCTGGGAACAACAGCCATGTCCACCAGTTCTGAGCCTGGCACGGTCGTAAGCCAAAAACTGCCTATGATTAGTATTGCGAGCCAGACGATGATTATTTTAGTTATCATTTAACCCTCCCCCTCGATGTCCTTATCGCTTTCCGCCGCCCCTTCCCTATGTCATGCGCACCTATATTATACATATGTTAGTGACATGTATAGAAAGCACATATAAAGTTTTCGGTTTTTATAAAATTTTACCTGAATGGTAACCAATAAAACTCGTTCAACCGTTATTTTTCTTTTCCGCAACCGTTCTTATGGTCGTCTTCAAATTCCTTGCTATTTAGCCTTTTGCACTTTAGATAAGCTCCTTCACCTCTTTAGCATTCATTACATTTACTTCTCGCTCCAACCGATGCAACTCAACCTCACTCAATGTCCGTGCATCGAAGGGCATTATCAAACTACACTTGCTTATCGTGACGATGTCCACCATCGCCTGGACGAAACGAAGAACAACCTCAAATCCGTTCTGGGCAATGAGATATTCTGAACCTTCCAGCATGATTACGCCCTCAACTCCCATTTCCGAAAAATCCTTTACTGCTATGCTCAACTGTGTTATGTTTGTCGGAACAATATTGTTCTCTCCTTTGATATGCGTTAGCCAGATTATTTGTGCATCCGTTACATCGTATTCACTGCGAATATGCGAAGAATGAACCCTTGAGATGAGCAATCCTTTAAAACCGTATTTAATCAGTTTGCTGAACAATTTGAAACCCGTATCAGGTTTTTCCTCAACGAGCAAATACCCTTTACCTTGCTTGAATAATCTATGCAACACAAGTAGCTCAAGGTCTTTCACTCTCACTTCCGCATGTTTACGCTCGCGGATTTCCTGCTTCAGTTGTTCGTTTGCCTTCACCAGTTCTGCGGTACGTTCCTTTACTCGACGTTCCAGTTCGTCATGTGCCTTTTGCAGCGCCTTCTCCGCACGCTTGCGCTCGGTGATGTCAACCCAGTTTGCCAGGTAATACTTTAATTCCCCATTGCTTTTCACTGGTGTAGGAATTATCTCAACCCAGAATCGCTCCCCATTCTTCCTTTGAAACCGCTCCTCAACTTCCCTCGCTCCCTTGCGCATAGCTTCTTTAAATTCTGCACTACTCTTTTTTAGCCTTTCTTCCGTCCACCAGGGGTAAGGGGCTTTCTTGTAAATCAAACACAATTAAAATTTTAAAAAAGTTTAACTTGCCAAAAAGAATGGCAGGGGTGTAGTAGCGGCATCCCTTGGGACTGTGAATCCCAAGACCTGGGTTCAATTCCCAGCTCCGGCCCTTAAATTAAACGAGGATAACCAAATGACGTCAGAACCAGGAGTATTGATAGTGCTTGAAGGAGCAGACGGGGCGGGCTTATCAACGCAGACGGCTGTTTTGGCAGCGCACCTTAGGAGTAAAGGCGAGGTTTCGGTTATTTCGACAAAGGAACCAACATCATCGCATATTGGAAATTTAATCAGGTCTGCACTTAAACATGAGTGGAAACCGTCTCTGCGGGCATTGCAATTGCTGTTCGCCGCTGATAGAGCACATCATTTGGAAAAATAAAAATTATAAAAAGAAAATGAAGGTGAGATAAAATGTCTACCGAGCACAGGGTATCCCATCTCTTCGACTTGTTTACCGTCATAGCGCATTGGGTTGCGCGGATAGACAGAACTCCATGATAAAGGTAACAAGGAAAGGGGAAAAAATTGTGGATTGGGAGCCGTTAGAAGAAGCTAAAGAGAGAACAGAGGAACATCTTGCAGAGATATACTTCAGCGAGCGTATCAAGGACCGGCATTCCGAAGAAGAGTTAAAAGCGGAAATAAAAGGCGGGCCTTCTGAACGGATAAGAAAGATATTGGAAAAGGAGACGAAATAATATCAACGAATATCCCAAACTCCATTTGAGACATTCACATCATTTCTAACAGTTTACTGATTATAATTTCTATATCATTTTTCATACTTTCTAAATCTTTGCTTCCATCAATTTTAATCCATTTTTTAGATACCATATTCTCCTTTAAAATTTTATCATACACCAAATTAACATTTTTTAATAAATTGACGTCTTTTTCATGTCGATCTAAGTGCTTTTTTTCCTTATATTTTCTTTCTACTGCTGGTGCAGGTGGAATTTGTAGGAATATCGTTAGGTCTGGAAGGATAACATCCATTATATTAATCGTGGATCGTGCCTTTTGATAGTCAAAACCTTTTGCGCATTGAAAAGCGACTGTAGAAGAAAAATATCTGTCAGATATGATAAAAATTCCTTCTTTCAGTAATTTAGCAATTTCCGCTTGGTCCTTTAATATATCAATGAAATAAACAAAAAACTCTTCCTCTATATTCAATTCTATTTCATTATAGAGATAACGATTGATAATTTTTCCCCAAATGCTATTATAATCGGGATATTCAAATAGAGCCACTTTTAGGTTTTTTGATTCCAGAATACTTTTTGTAAATTTAGATAGTGTACGCTTTCCTGCTCCGTCAATACCTTCAAAAACGATAAAGAGTCCACTTCTACTGGTAGGCATTATATATCTAATATCACACTATCCTTTTATAGTTATCTATCCTATCAAATATTCGGGTGGTAAAATCTTGGATAAAGTTCTTCTGGTATTTCCAAAAACAGGATTAGATAAATACGCTCAATTACCATTAGGTCTTCTCTCTATTGCATCAACCTTCGTAGATGATTATGAAGTCGAAATAATTGACCAGCGAATCGATGAAAAATGGGCTGAAAAGGTAAAATCCAAATCGAGAGATTCTATTTGTGTTGGTATAACTTCTATGACTGGAAAACAGATTGCGAATGGCATAGAAATCTCAAAAATTGCGAAAAAACACACAAAAGTGATTTTGGGAGGAGTGCATCCGACATTATTACCCTATCAAACATTACAAAACAAATATGTTGATTTTATTGTGTTAAGGGAGGGGGAAGTTACGTTCCCTCTTCTTTTAAAAGCACTAACAGATACCAAAAGATTTGAGCATATTAGGGGGATAGGCTACAAAGACTCAAAGGGGATTCATGTTAATGAACTGCGAGATTTTGTGGATATGAATACATTGCCTAATTTGCCATATCATTTACTAGAAATTGAAAAGTACATAACAAAAAGAGAGAGTTTCAAGAGATGCTTAAGTTTGGAAACAAGCAGAGGTTGCCCACACAATTGTAGTTTTTGTTCTAATCCCATAATCCATAAGAGAAAATGGCGTTGTCTAAACGTTGAAAACCTTATCCAAAAAACAAAATATTTACAAAATAGATTTAAATTAGATGGTATTGTTTATCAAGAAGATAATTTCTTTGTAGATATTCGTCGAGTAAAGAAATTTTGTGAAGCAATCCAGAAAGATATTAATATAGGCTGGAAAGCTAATTGTAGAATCAGTTATCTTCTAAACAAAGAAACATCGTTTTTAAAAATGCTGGGAAAAGGAGGGTGTAAAGTGCTTCAATTTGGAGTGGAATCCGGTACAAATCGTATATTAACATTATTAAATAAAGGAATAACAATTGAAGATATTCTAAAAGTCAATAGTAAATTGGCAAAAGGGGACATTATATGCAGATATAATTTTATTGTTGGTATACCGACCGAAACACAGGAAGAAATCCAGAGCACATTAGACTTTATCGAGAAACTGCAATCTGAAAATGCAAATTTGGATACGCCTTTTTTAAATATATATACGCCTTGGCCCGGAACAAAGTTATTTAAATTATCAATAGAAAAAGGTTTTAAATCGCCAAATACTCTTGAGGGATGGTCAAAGTTTAATTGGAATACCTGGAACCTCCCATGGTTTGATAAAAATACTTCGGAATTTTTAGAAGAGATTTCTATAAAATACCGAAACGAGTCTAAATATTTTTCATGGACAAGATAAATTTTAACTTAATTCTAAATCCCTAGTACAACCTGTATCATTCCACAGATCCTCAAAATGTTTCTCATATTGCTCAAAAATCTCACTTCCTCCTTCAATTTTACATGTCAGTGTAGTTCTACTTGCTCTTTTATGAAGGTAAGGTCCTATAAACATTACATCATCTATCCGAAATATCATGGGACTGACTGCGTTATAACATTTGATTTTAATTTTCTCTCCTCTTCCTAATTCTTCAATTGTTTTGTTGGCATCGTTTACAAATTGTTTTAATTTTTTCAATGGTATATTTATAATCTCTCCCCCTAGATCGTTCTCTTGGTAAGAACGGATCCCAACAATTGATGATTCAGGGTCAATTACTAAAAGACGAACATTAATTCCTTTTAGGGCTTTGCCTTTAACAATATCTCCATTATCTTCTCTAAATTGATTTAATCCAAAACCCAATACGTCAATTTGTTTTTCTGCTTTTTCTAGTAATTCTGAATATTCTTGACTTATATCCCTTCTTGAATATACATTTCTCAAACCCATCCTTCTAAATCGTAAAAAATCCAATTCAATATCTACTTGGGGATATATAAGATAGAACAAAGCAACAATTCCACTTGTAAAAAAGCCAGCACCAATGGTCAAAAAAATTGAATTATCTTTATAGTATCCGTATCCTAAAAAATTAAAGCCGATGAGTATGATAATTATATTAACTAAAACAATTATTTTGGTTTTCGATTTTAACGTTACCCATTTCAATTGTTCCCATCTCTTCGCAAGTGTCAATTATCTTCAGTCCCCCCTTTTCAGATACTGTTTAATGTATCTATCCTCATAAACCTTTATATATGTTTAAAAAAGTTTTTGGTCTCGAAAAAATAAAGCAAATGAATCTCTCTTATCCACCCTATGCCATAATAGAATCTGAAAAAGTAACTCCTTCTAAAATCAAAGAGATTTTAAAAGAATTACAAATTCCCACAATAGAAGGAGATAGAATTGGCATCGTGATACGAACTTCAGGCGCTGGAAGAGCCGGTGGCAGAAGCGATTTACACCTAACGGAAGTGGAAGAAATAACAAACTGGGCTTTAAAGCTGCGTGATGAAAATGAGCCACATGTGAAACTAATCGTCCAGCATGTGGTTGATGCAAGGTGTTCCGGGGTAATGCTAAAAGGTTCAAAGAAGATAACAATAGAGGCGGTTCATGGCGGTGCCCCATCGCTATTAGAAGGTAAACTACCAAGCATTGAAAGATGGACATATCTCGGTTCGTGGAAAAAAGAGGATGAAAATCACGAAAAAATTCTGGATGAACAGGATTTGGATTTACTTCTAAAATATTCTTCTAGTGTGCCAGAATATAGCTATTTAGAGTGGTCGTTATCGAAAAAAGGGAATTTTTATTTCTACGAATTTATGAAGTGGAAACGAGAGGAAAATAAAAAAAAGGCAATTAGCAAAGGGATTAAAAAACAAATTATCAAAGGACTTGGTGCAAGTCCTGGTGTAAGTAATGGAACTGTTAAGGTAGTATTAAATTCGGCTGAGATCAACAAAGTTGGAACCGGAGATGTTTTAGTGATTAAATATGCCAACAGGCATGTTATGCATATCATCAACAAAGTATCAGCTATAATTTGCGACGTAGGCGGAAGGACAAGCCATGCTTCTATCATAGCAAGGGAATACGGTGTGCCATGTGTAATCAGCGAAAATGCAACAAAAAGGTTGAAAGATGGCATGAAAGTCATTGTTGATGGGTCCGAAGGCTCTATATTTGTTCTTGGTTCATCTTCAACATAACCTATACTATCCTCCTTTGCTTCTCGTCAACCACACCCAAATTTGACACACGAACGCCCACCAATCTTATTTTCTTTTCCT
Source organism: Candidatus Methanophagaceae archaeon GoMg1 (assembly GCA_013180605.1). Taxonomy (GTDB): domain Archaea; phylum Halobacteriota; class Syntropharchaeia; order Alkanophagales; family Methanospirareceae; genus QEXZ01. The sequence goes on from QBUL01000176.1 coordinate 23,757, forward strand.
TATCCTTATCCTTTCTCCCTCCCCTTTCCCTCACTAAATTCCGCCATCAATTCCTTCGCCGCTTTCTTGAGCATGCTTAACTCAGAATGAAATGATTTAAGCGTCTTAGCCCTCGTGCATAGAACAAAATCTTCAAATTTGACTTTTTGTTGATTGTCTCAATAGAAGGGCATTGATGTCACTACCTGGTGAGCCCGCTCCAGAATTGGTTAGAAAGCAAAAATTATTGCAGAATTTGCATGAGGAAGTTAAACCCGGGAAATTAAAGGCATTTATTAAAGAACGTATTGGGACCCTTGGAGAGCAAATTAAAGAAAATCTCAAGAGTGATGAGGAATTCTTGACTCATCGAGGTTGAGTAAACGGGCATCAAAAGAGAACTGCAATATCGCATAGCATTCTTGAAAACACTATTTGTAAAGAACAACGATGGTTTCAAAAAAAAACGCACTTATTCTTTCGCCACCGCAGCCCACCCCTACACCACCACAACCCTTCCCTGCACCACAATCGTCCTTTTTATTGCTTTCGCCACTTTCATATAATGCCCCCTCTCCTCCAGCGATAAATAATTTCCGCTTCTCTTTCTTCCTCTCCTTCAAATACCTCTCCAACACCTGATACGCCCCTATTCAGAATTCCCTCACATCATATTTTTGAAATGCATCTTATATTAACATGTTAAGGCATCAAATATAAAATCGTATTCACATCAATAATCATCAAGCTTCATTCTCAACTCCTTCGGCAAAAGATAATAAAACGCTCCTTTTGAAGCATGACGCTTGAATTTTACCGCTGGTGCTTTCGCTTTCACTTGCTTCGCATATATTCTATTGCCACTCACCTTAATTATTTTCCAAACCAGCCCAGCCAGGACAAAAACATCGTCAATTGGATATTGCACTTCCCCCACAGCTTGCTGTGTGCTGCTGTCAATAACTTTCAACGCCTTTGAATCGGGTATATTAGAATGAATTTTACCTTTTTCTCCCAAGTCCATTAATTTAGTTGATGCACGCCATCTTCCGTTTCCCCCTATATCTATCCATTTATGTTCTGCAAGATGCTTAAAAATGTCTTTACGGTCTTCTTCTGAGCAGAATTCGTTAAATATCCCCGAAAAATACTCGTCTACCAAACCATTAGGATGGGCATAAAGCGATGAGAATGTTTGCTGCACCACCACGGATAAGTCAGGCAAATAATCCACTTCTTCAACATAACCTTTAATTGCCACATTTAGCATCTCCGCTATTAACGCCGCCGCATCTTCGGAATCATATAAAGCAAAAACTCTGTTCTTTTGTGTTCGCCTGTTTCCCCTTCCGATACGCTGGAGTAATGCTGATATGCTCCAGGGGACCTCAGCAAGAACTATTGCATCAATATCCCCGATGTCTATCCCAATCTCTAACGTCATAGTTGCGATGCAAACACCAAATTGCGATTCTTTCATAAAACCCTCTGTTTCTTCACGAATTGCTTTGCTTAAGCTCCCGTGGTGAACGACAACTTTGTCCCGTCCCCACAACTTCCTTGCTTCTACTGCCACTATTTCTACACTTTTTCTTTTGTTGCAGAAAATCAGCAGCTTCTTGAGTTTCTCGTTTCTCGCATGTTCAAAGACCTCTTTAAGCGACTTGACCAGCGTATATTCGAGTTCACGAGAGCCCTGAGATTTAATAACCTCAAAATCGTTAAAATATCGGCTTCCTATATCTTTCGGGTCAGCTATGGTTGCGGAGAGTGCATACACGTTAAACGCTGTTTCTGTAATATATCGGAGTCTTTTCAAAAGCAAGCGAATCTGGTCGCCCCGGTATGTATTATCTATAAGATGAATTTCGTCAAGCACAACGGCTCTCAACTCTTTAAATGCTTGGGGATGCCTGCAAATTAGCGAATCGAAGGATTCGGGAGTTGTTATGAGTAAATTCGGTAGCTTTTTAGGATTGAATGAAGGGCTATCGCCGGTTTTTAATGATGAGGAAATGCCTAAATCCTCAAGCTGCTCTTTCAGCCGATAAGACACATCATTAACCAATGCCCTTGTAGGGGAGATATAAAGTATTGCCAGGCTCGCCCAACCGTCATTAAAAAATCTTTCTGCCAGTGGTGCAATAACTGCTTCTGTCTTTCCACTTGCAGCAGGAGACGTAACAACTGCATTTTTTCCCGCTATAACCACGGGTATTGTTTCTATTTGGACAGGTAGGAGTATTCCAAATCTACCAAAAAACGTTAGCCATGTCCGTTTAAGCTCTCTTTTCAGTTCTTTGATTGTTTCTCTATCGGTCATCTCAACAGTTCTTCTACTCTCCTGTCCGGATGAAAGAGAAGGAGGTCAAAAGCTTCTACCGCCGCTTTGATAAAGATGCGAATATTATCTCTTGGAAGCAGTGCGTAGATTCTTGGGAGTAGCTCCTGGTTGATAGGGGTATTATATGCCTGTTCATATATCAACGATGCTCTCTCTAACATTTCTCTTAAAAATTTCTCTTCAATACGTTCTATTTTAATACGTGGTATTGTATTAAATGGCTCTCGTGAGTCTAAAACCTGGTGTGGGACGAAGGCAAAAACGGTTTCAACCCCACTGGGGTTCTCCCATAGAAAGGGTAAGCGGCTATAACCACAATATTGCAACTTAGTTTCATGTCCCCAGTATCCTCCATATATTTTATGCTTATAAAAATTGTTCTCGTTCACTTCTCTCCTGAGTCGTTCATCATTATTTGTCATTGAAACGAATCCTTTCAAAAAGTTCCATACTTTATTATTTTGGTAATACGAAAACCAGTAGGGTTCAACACTTTCCGCTTCGTCCAGTAGGATTACAAAACCATCAAGCCCGCTTATGTTTCTCGCAGCCCAACCAATCCCGCTCAATATATAACAATAAATATTTGCACACGTAGCCTTATCATACATACGAGGACATCCTCCTAAATACTCCCAGCTTGGATACCCTTCTATCCATTCCCAAAGATATTCCTTATCCTCACCACTTCTTAACTTTCTAATAATTTCACCAAGATACAGATGCTCTTCGAGTTTGTAGGAATCCTCAGTTCTCGCTATTGACCTCATAAATTCCCTAAAATCGTATTGATGCCCTTTTTTATGGAACCGGAAGGAATTAATAATAGCTTCGTAAATCCTTTTTGGCTTATAGAAAGGCAATTCGTTAGAGCTGAGTTCAACTAACGAAACAGCCCAATTATTTTTTAATGCTGTTGCATAGATGTGTTCCAAAAGATGTGTCTTTCCACTTCCATAGCCGCCGATTAGTACCTGTGATCCTTCTTTTGCTTGGTTTAGAGAGTTTTTTATGCCTTCTATTTCCACATCGCGGCCAAATGTAAATTCCTCTACATGTTCATGGGGAACAATTCCTAACCTGAATGCTTCAATCATTTGTCTTGCTTTATATTGCTCTTTTGTTAATTGCGACACTTTTCTACCCATTTTTATCGTAGATAACGTATAATTTTCTTTGGTAAAGTTAACTTTCTTTACACTTTTTCTTTTTACAAAAAAGAAAACCTGTGCTAAAAGAAAAAATGTTTCTTTTGGTAAAGCTTTTCTTTATAAGAAAAGGTTTAAAGAAAGGTTTTTTAATGCATATTTGCATCGACCACTTCACGCGCCCTTTCGATAGGCACCAGCTTTTCTGAGCTGCGCAGTATATCAAATGCATTAATAACACTCTTAACAAAGAGTCTCTTGTAGCCGATTTCAAATTTTTTCTCATAAGCGGCATTGGCAATATTTTCTATGCTTTCTTCCAGCACGTCAGGCTTAAATGGAGTATTATAGGCTATTTCGTAAATTCGTGCCAATTTCCTCCCTATTTCTGCCAGCATATCCACTGCTTCAATGGGTATCTTTTCAAGATCTATCTTTACACCCCTTGGATTGATTTCTGTGTCGAAAACACCGGAAATTCTTTGACGTAACGCTACATAAATTTGTGTTTGTCCGTCAAGGAAGCTTTCATCAGGGACGGCATAAAAGAACATCGTATTTTTTACGTTTGCATGTCCACAGGCATCAATAAGTTCCCGCAAGTTACTCAAAAGCGTGTCTTTTTCCTTACGACTCATGCTTGACGTTTGCTCTGCTTCGTCCATAAGCATAATGAGACCCGAATAGCCTATTTCCCGAATCCACTGTATAAGAGAACGAATCATCCTGAACGCCGTACTTTTGTCTATTTCCTCAAAGATACCAAGATTATTAAGAAAGTTTTTTTGTGAATTTTCACCCTTTAACCATTGCAGAATCAGTGTAAAATCATTCTCCTTCTTTTCTACCAAGCACAAAAAAGCCTCTTTTACCGCATTTCTGAAGCTTGTACTTTCATAAGAACCAAGCGAAGAAGCATAACTGTTGAGTTCTTTTCGTATAGCATCGTCGGATAATTTCGCTGACAGCTCCTGATATTTTTGGCTATACCACGTTTTTATAACTGCTTCTACTCCTCTATCATACCCGGATAAAAGTTCTTCGGGTGTTTGTGGATACATAAGGTTCGCAACGATTGCTTTGTAAACCAGTTCCAGTTTATGAAATGGTGTTTCTTTGGGGCTTAAGGATATATATGATGAGATATAGTTATATCCCCATGCTTTTTCTCTAATGGAATACAAAAAGTGTGTTTTGCCACCGCCATAGGTGCCAATAACCATTTTAAATATCGCGCCACCATACATTATATGGGTTTTGAGATACTCTTCATCAATTGTGCTGAGGTAATCATCCAATCCAACGGTAAAATACTGGGACCCATATTCAGGGGGATTGCCCATTCCTACGATTTCCAGGATCCCCATTGCAACTTGCGAGTCTATTTCGATTTCTCTGTTTGCCATTTTTGTTGTTAAGACACAGATTTACACTGATTTTTTCGTTGTATATAACGTATAGCTTCATTCTATTTAAGATATAGATTAACACTGATTTATTTTTGTTTAACCGTGCTGATTCTTTTCATCTGCGTTAATCTGCGTTAATCTGTGTCTATAATTTGTTTCTTGTTCTGTCTCTCGAAACTTAATATGAGAAATATAATTTCCTCCGCCTTTTTCATTAGAAGGAATCCACAAAAAATCTGACCTTCTTCGCGTATATGCCCTCGTAGCAGCTACGAGGCTAAGTTCAAGATTTTCAATCCTTCTCCCCGTTAACCGGTATAAATCATAACTGAAGAAAACACGTCCATAATCTTTGTAATTGCTTTTTGTGGGGTTCATTTTAAATTTCCGGCTTTGAATTAGAAAAGCCAAATTTGAAAGAACCGCCGTGATAGGAGTGGCATCTCCAATTTTTCCATCATTGCGATAGACAGCAACTCTATACGCATCGTATAAACAGGACAGAAAAGTATTATCATCGAATTGTCTCTGTGTGATTTGGGCATGGGTATATTGCAGTTTTTGCACGATTGTTTCTGGTATAAGCTTAGAGGAATCTAATTTCTCCTGCTCAGGTCCATACCAAATCTCAACGTTATTAATATCTAAATCAATTTTTAAGGCGTAAAACGAAACTTTGAGCGTAGGATAATGCCCTTTTAACTCAAACCCCAACTGTTGAAGAGCTTGCTCTAATCGCTGCCCAAAGCTTTTTTTGGCTTCCTCTTCCCACGCAGGGATTTTTAATTTTACCGGCTGTATATGCTGTTCTATGCCATCTTTAACAAACTCATCTAACTTGCTTTGCTTTAATGTCTTTTCGATTTTAACCACTTCCTGTTTTATCTTATATAAATTAGTCAGTGGTTCGTTCTCTGTCAATCTTTTAACTGTGCGAATAGACTTCTGTATATCCTTGATATTAGCCCCTTCTTTAGAAAGAGTTTTTAAAATGTCTTTTTCTTCTACGTCCATGTTAACCTCCATAGCCTATAATTAGTTTAATATTTCTAATATAAATAAGAATAATGTATTTTTTTTTGAGCGTAAAGCGGGTTATTTCAGGGAGACGGAAAACGATGCGGTGATGGAAAAAGTTGATGAGGCAGGGACTGTTCTCGGGTTTTCCATCCTGAAGGTAAGTGCATTGAAAGAACGGGAGCCGATTTCTGTTGGTCTGCGATGAAAAGTACGCCTTTAAAGAGGCACTTTTTGGTTTGCTATGAAAATACTTTATTATTTTCATGCTCATGCGTGTCGCCCTTTGGGGGGGGTCAGAAAAGTTTATTTTTAAAATTTTTGCAAATAGCTTTATACATTCTCAAGCTTCATATTTATAAAGCACCATTTAGTTTAGTGGAAGTATAAAATGGGTTCGCTTTATTTGAACAGGCTATCGCATCAAGAGCGAGAAGAACTTAAAGACAAGCTATTCGAGATACAGCATGGCAAATGCTTTATTTGTGAAGGCGCGATAGATTTGGCAGTCCATTCGGTCCAGATAGACCATGTCATCCCTATAAAAATGGGTGGCAAAGATGACCCATCAAATCTCGCTTTAGCTCATTCGAGATGTAACGAGTCAAAGCAAGATGCGGATTTAAGGGTAGCAAGGAAATTAGCAAGATTTGGTAAAATTCGAGAGGCATGTGTAAAAGAGAACAGGGGACCTAATCTAAACGATATTTTTCTCCAATACGGCGGTTCAAAACTTGAGTTGCCCTTAGAATTAGAATTGGATGGCAATAAGGAAATTGTCAAATATTCGCTCTCTGATGGAGCAGACAGCCGAGTATACGAAGAAAGAGTTTATACCGATGCGTTAAGCGGGTTCAAATATTTCTTCGCCGAGCTGCCAATTGAATATCTGTTTCATGATGACAGAATAAATCCAAGGTCAATTGGACAAAACATTTCAAAATTGGTTAAAGAATTTGTGGCTCTTCGCTATTTCATGTGGGTAGTTGGAACTTTAAGTGACCCAATCGAAGGTATATCATAGTGA
>QBUL01000050.1 GCA_013180605.1 Candidatus Methanophagaceae archaeon GoMg1
ACGAACTAATAAAAGATATACAGAATTGCACCAAGGTAGCGTGGTGGAATTCAACGAGTCAAAAAGCAGAAAGTTATTCAAAAGTGCCGTTCCCACCATTTTATGTGGGTACGAACTTTAAAGTAAAACCTGCCAGAGGATATGAGGTTGCGGTTACCACTAATACCACGTGGACTCCACGCTAAAATAGAGGTGATAATTGTATAATTTTTCTTTTTAATGGATGACTGCGCTGTTCCAAAGAAGACGTCACGTTGCTAAGGTATTTTTTAGCAATTGACACCGCTTCTTTAATCTCCTCCTCCGTTGGTCTTCTTGACAGATTTCCAACAGGTACGTATCGTATAATCCTATATTTTATATTTTCACCGATGCTTGAAAGGAACTTGGCAATTCGTTCTATCTCCTCTTTATCAACGATGCCGGGAATAAAAACGGTTATCACTTCAAAATTCAAATTCAAACTACTTTCATTCAATAGTGCTATTGCATCTAATACACGCTGATTTGATTTCCCGGTGTACCATTCATAAAGTTTTTGAGAATATGCCTTCAGGTCTATATGAACTTCATCCAAACCTTTTCGCTCCATTTCTGTTATAAAGTCCCTATCCAAAAGAAATCCATTGGTAGATAGAATTGTTTTCACATCGCATAAATTGATAAAATTTAAAATCTCTTTTTTGTATAAAGTCGGTTCTCCACCTGCTAACATGACCTCTTCGAAATTAAACTTAAACCTAAATTCTTCGATCTTAGCCGATAGTCTCTCTGGGGTTATCTCCGTGTACGAACTTGAATACATTCTATCAGGTGCAAAGCACCCTTTGCATCTAAAGTTACAACCGTAGAATCTGATGGTGCATCTTTTTTCTGACAAAGAGAGATAAACGATTTTCATTTTGATATTTTTTAAAACACATTTTGGCAGTCTTGGAAGAGCTTCGTAGGATAATTTATCCTACATCTATTATACTACTTTCTTTCTAAGGAAGGGTTTAAGAAAGGGCGATGATCACAGACCTTTCAATTTTATTTCTGTATGAGCCATTTAGAAATGGAAGGGGACATAGAAGACGGATTAAAGGAGAATTAAAAATACTTCAAAGTTGCCATATTCAATATCAAAAAACATATATATAGTACGAATATTATTAAGTTATCTTTAATAGTTACAAATAAAAGAGTGGAATAAAGGAAAAGGAGAGAAAATGACACACCACATTAGAAGAGAGATATTACCTTTTACGGCAATTGTAGGGCAGGAGAAGATGAAGAAATCGCTTATTCTGAATGCCATTAACCCACATATAGGCGGAGTGCTTATAAGAGGAGAAAAAGGGACTGCGAAGTCCACTGCTGTTCGTGCACTTGCAGAACTGCTACCAGAAATAGAAGTGGTTAACGGCTGTCCTTTCAATTGCAACCCTTATGACGAGGGGGAGATGTGCGACCTGTGCTACGCGAAAAAGACGAATGGAGAAAATCAGGAAGTGGCGAAGCGAAGGATGTGGGTCGTAGACCTCCCGCTCGGTGCGACCGAGGACAGGGTCGTGGGCTCAATAGATGTTGAAAAGGCAATAAAAGAAGGAATAAAGGCGCTGGAGCCCGGGATATTAGCTGCTGCAAATAGAGGTATTCTCTATATTGACGAGGTAAATCTTTTGGATGACCACGTTGCAGATGTCATTTTAGATTCGGCTGCGATGTCAATAAACGTGGTTGAGCGAGAAGGTGTCTCGGTTTCTCATCCTTCTAAATTCATCCTGGTTGGAACGATGAACCCTGAGGAAGGTGAACTCAGACCTCAACTCTTGGATAGATTTGGTCTGCAAGCAAGTGTAGAAAGTATAGATGATGCAGATAAAAGAGTAGAAATAGTGAAGCTTGTGGGAAGTTTTGAAATGGACCCGGAAGAGTTCAGGGCAAGGTTCGAGGGAAATCAGAAAGAGTTGCGAGAGAAAATTGTGCAAGCGAAACAAATAGTTAATGAGGTGGAGATCAGCGATGATTTACTGAAAATAACCGCTGAGACATGCATTAAACTCGGTGTCAGGACTCATAGAGCTGAAATCGTTATAGACAGAACAGCAAAAACGATTGCTGCACTTGATGGCAGAAAAAAAGTCACTTTTGAGGACATAAAAGAGGCGATGGAATTAGCACTGCCACACAGAATGCGCAGAAAGCCCTTTGAGCCGCCGAGTTTGGATACGGAAAAACTCAATGACATGATGTCCGATAAAAAAAAGCAGCATGAAGGTGAGAAACAAGACAATAAGCAGCAGCAACAGCAGAGGAAAGAAAGGGAAGAGAAAAGAGAAAAGAAGGGAGATAGTGAGCACAAGCATAAAAATGAGCAACTCGACAAAAATCCCAAAAGTAAAGATGACAACGAGGGCATAAAAGAACCGCAAAAAGAATCTGTTTTTAATATCGGGGACTCGATTGATACAAGAGCAGTAAGACAAAAACAAAAGAAAGATAAAACATATCGCAGGAAGATATCCGGAAGAAGAGTTCCCACACTCTCTCTTCGCAATAACGGGAAATACGTACGGCATGGACCCCCAAAAGGAGAGATAAAGGATGTTGCACTTGATGCTACAATACGCACAGCCGCACCTTACCAGAAAGAGAGAAAACATGATTCTGATTTAGCCGTTGTTATAAAAACAGAGGATATTCGAGAGAAAATTCGCGTAGGAAAAGTATCAACGGCAACGATGTTCGTTGTGGATGCATCGGGGTCAATGGGTGCGAGTAGAAGAATGGAGAGTGCAAAAGGTGCTGTTCTCTCTTTATTACTGGATTCCTATCAACAAAGAGACAAGGTTGGAATGGTTGCGTTTAGAGGTAACCAGGCAGATATCCTGCTCCCACTATGTTCAAGCATAGATTTAGCAGTTGAGAGGTTAAAAGAACTTCCAACAGGTGGAAGAACACCGTTAGCAGCGGGTTTGGAAAGAGGATTGAATCTTCTGATGGCTGAGAAGCAGAAGGATGAAGGAGCGATACCTGTCCTGCTGTTAATATCTGACGGTCGTGCAAATGTTTCATCGGGATCAGGAAATAAAGAGATTGAAAAGGAATTGTTAGCGCTCGCTGAGCAAGCACGCGCTAAGGGTATAAATATGATTGTGATTGATACCGAGGTAGTTAGCAAATCGTTTATACAAATGCAGCTTGGATATTGTAGAGAGATAGCAAGCTATTCCGGAGGTAAATATTATCCCATCGCTGATTTAACATCGCAGGCAGTGCAGGATATTATTATTCAGGAGCGAGAACGAAACTTATCGAATGATTTGCAGGCTGTTTTGGAATGAAAATGACATCAAGCACTGAAACCATATCAGGAACGGAAAAAATAGCGGAAATAAAAGAGCAATACAAGAAGTTTATCGGAAGGAAAATCTTGTTCATTCTCTTTTCCCTCATCTTGATTTTTATTATCGCAGGCGTAGCCGCAACGCTTGGCTCTTATCCCATCACAGTTACAGAGGTATATTCAATAATATGGGATGGTCTATTTAAAAATGTCGAAACGACAAAAGAGATTGTCGTCTGGAACTTGAGACTACCACGCATTTTAATGGGTATTTTAGCAGGAATAGGGCTTGCAATTGCGGGGACAATGATGCAAGGTATTTTAAGAAACCCACTTGCGAGCCCATTTACGCTGGGAATCGCGTCAGGCGCGGGATTTGGTGCGGCTCTTGCCATCCTTCTCGGTGCAGGTATTATCGCTGGTGGGACTGGTAAGT
>QBUL01000049.1 GCA_013180605.1 Candidatus Methanophagaceae archaeon GoMg1
TTCCTATTGCATCGGGCTCATACGCAGGTGACAAACCGCTTAATACAATAGAGCATGATGAAATTTGTGGCGGTGTGTTTTTTACATTGGGCGATAGCAAATACAGCGGGCAGATAAACAATAATGAAACGTACACGGTCAATTTTGATGTCCGTGAGCTGTTGAAGTCTAAAGAAGCGAAGCTAAAACTTGCCCGGCTGTATGTTTACTGGGTTTGGAGCAAAAAAGGAGATGTAGGCGTGTATCCCACGATGGAAGTGGTGGTAAAAGGACCGAAAGCGGAGGAGGCGGAGATTTTGAGTTCCGTCACGACTTATAGAGACACAAAAGGATTTGTGGGCAGCTATGATTACTTTTCTGGTGTCAATGTTTACAATTGCAATATAACGAAACTCCATGGCGATAGCTACATTGCGACTACCGTAAAAAACCGTGGTGCAGAAGGGGGCTCATTCTGTTTACAGGGAATCGGATTATTGGTGGTATATGAGGATGCTCAGGAGCAAGGAAAAGCCCAACGCATTGAGTATTGGGTCAACGAGGGCTGCGACATGATATATGCAGAATATGGAATCACGCCTGAGATGGCAACCAGTAAGATTTACTTTGACGGCGAATTAGACGTGAAAAACGTGAAGCGTGCATATCTAATAACCGCCGTTCCTTCCGGTGGCTGCGTATCAGGAGGAGAAAAAGCACATAACACGCTTTACTTTAATGAGGAATGCGGATGGCTAAACAATCTTCCATTCTTAAAGCAGTTGCTCAGATTATTGTTTGGGTATGGAGGCGGCGTCTGGAATGATGTGTATATTGCGGACAGCACCGTTCAGATAGGAGTAGACCAGCGAGACGTTACTGACTACCTGAAGGCATCGAATAATTTTGCTGCAATTCAAGATAATCACGATTACATGATGGTAACAAATGCAGTGCTGGTGGTGGAGAAGAAGGAGGAAGAGAGGGGCAAATGACAGTTGAAACAAGGGATTTAACAAAATATTATTGGATGGGGAAGGAGAAGGTAGTTGCTTTAGATAGTGTGAACCTGAAAATGGAAGAGGGTGCGTTTATTTCTGTTGTGGGTCCTTCAGGGTCAGGGAAGTCCACGCTTTTAAATGTTATCGGATGCCTGGATGCACCAACGAAGGGAGAGGTTTATCTGGCTGGATGGAAAGTGGATTATAGGAATAAGAAGTCGTTGGTGAGGTTGCGGAGGAAATTTGTGGGGTTTGTGTTTCAAACGTTCAATTTGATACCGGCGTTGAATGCAGTTGAGAACGTGGAGTATCCGATGTACTTCAACAAGGAAGGAAGAAGCAAAAGCGAGAGAAGAGAAAGTGCGATGAAGTTATTGGACATGGTAGGTTTGGAGAAGCGTGCCAATCACCTTCCCTCTGAACTCTCTGGCGGTGAGCTGCAAAGAATAGCGATAGCAAGAGCACTTGCCAATGACCCAAAACTTATATTAGCCGATGAGCCTACCGGGAACCTCGACTCGCGGACTGGGAAAAGCATATTGAATTTGCTCACGCGGTTAAACAACGAGGAAGGGAAAAACATCATCATGGTGACACATGATTTGGAATCGGCGAAGAAGATGAGCAAAATAATACGGATATTGGATGGTAGAATTTTGGAGTAGGAACGATGAAAGAGTTGTTTTCCTTAGCGTGCAGGCAGTTGGGGAGGAAGAAATTGCGCGTGTTTCTTATCGTGCTGGGGATAGCCATAGGAGTTGCAGCGGTGATTGGCGTGACATCGCTGGGGGAAGGGATTCGTGTTCAGGCGGTTGACCAAATCAAAGCGTCACACGATTTAACCACGATAGAAGTTTCGGCAGGTGTAGAAGATGGAAGCGTTACGTTGATAACGGATTCGAAACTAAAAGCGATTGAACGCGAGGAGCACGTTTTATTTGTGGCTCCCTACGTGAAGGACTCGTATGTCGCACAGAATAATACCTATCTTGCGGTTAAGGGAATCACATCAGAATACAGGCGTGTTCAGAGCAATCTGCAATTGGAAATTGGAGACTGGTTTGATGAAGGAAAAAAGAGTAATGAAATTGTATTGGGCTACGACGTTGCAAAGAGGCTGGCAGTGGTCGAGGATTTAGGGCTGGGTGATGAATTCACCGTTAAAATCAGGTTGTACGGCGAGGAAAGTCGCTTGAAGGATAAACCCGCGGTATTTAAAATCGCAGGTATACTGAAATCCGCAGGTGACGAGCACGACAACCAGGTGTTTATAGATATCAAACATGCGAAGGAGCTGGACGAAAAGGACAGCTATGATGGACTATTTGTAAAAGTTGACGACCCCGCTTTTGCTGCTTCGGTGAGGGATAAGATAGAGGGACTTGGACTGACGGCACACTCAGCACAGGACGTGATTGATGAAGTAAATAAGCTTATGGTAGCAATAACGTTGGTTTTGGGCTTTTTTTCCGGTATTTCACTCGTCGTTGGTGCGCTTATGGTGGTGAACACGATGATTATCTCGGTTTACGAGCGAACAAAAGAGATAGGGCTGTCAAAGGCATTAGGGGCATCGGATTTTGATATTATGAAGATGTTCCTTGCAGAATGCGTGATTATAGGAGTCATAGGAGGAATTCTGGGTGATTTGCTGGGTATTGGCTTCTCCGTGCTGATAGACCTTGTGGGTAAGCCTTTCCTGGTAAGTGCGCTCGGTGGCGAGTTAGGTGCGGGATTGCAATTGGGCAGCATCACGGTGGTCACACCCGGGATATTGGCTGCGGGATTTGCTATTTCGGTGGTTCTTTCGATTGTGTCGGGTTTGTATCCAGCAAGAAGGGCGGCGAGATTGAATCCTTTGGATGCGTTGAGGCAGATATAGTATTTTGAAAAATCCGTTCAGTAGTTCCGAACGCCCCCACTTCTGAAAGTTATTTATAATGCCTTTGTCATCTCCAAAAAGGGAGATAAGAGATGCATTTGCCAATGTCGGATGATTTAGGAGCAAAGGGGAGCGATTTTTTTTCGATGCTTTCCGAGCTGCTGTGCAGTAACGGCGGCATTATAAGAGTACTCGAGGGTGGAACATACACACAGGAGGACGTAATAGCCGTAATCAGTTATGCAGCGACTTCGACCGCGAATTCCGTGGAAGCATCGGTATCAGAACTCAAGCGGAAGATGCCTAATGCTGCGACACCCTCTGCAGACACGGTTTTCAATTACATCTACGAAAACGAAATCGAGGAGATCCCGTCGTTCTTCAGAAAGGTCAATTCAGAGATTCTCGCGCTGACGGGCATACCCGATGAGCCCGTAGATGTCGCCGTTGACTTCCACGATATCGAAAGTGAAACAACACGCGCTTGGCTCTACCCTCTTTCAAATTCAATGCGTAATATCCTCAAAATCTTTTATATTCTGGTAGTCCACTAATATGTTTAAAGAAGTGATGGGGCGCTCGGAACTTCATAGTTTCGGAACTACTGAAAACAGAAAAGCTTTTATGTTATCAGGAAAAGATTGATGTATTGATGTTATGTGATTATGAAAATGATGAGGGTTAGTAGCTGAGAAAAGCGGAGGAGATGCAAAATAAATGGCATCTATTATTATATTGCCTCGAAAGCTAAGCGATAAAATAAGGGAGAAGGCGGCGGAGACGGGGTATTTGCCCGACGAGTTAGGGGTCGAGTTTGTGCGCATGGGCTTGAACGAAGAGTTAGACCCCGAGGACCTCGTGGAGCAGTACAGGGAG
>QBUL01000048.1 GCA_013180605.1 Candidatus Methanophagaceae archaeon GoMg1
TCTAGTAGCGGTTTGACGACTAACATTAAATAACTCTTGATATTCCCTATTTGCAATTCCCCCCTTCTCCTTTACATACATCACCGCCTTTATCTGCCTTTCGTTAACACCAAGTTTTCTTAAATTTTCTTCCGTGTAAATATCCTTATAAAACCAGACACTGAAACCTCCCTGCTCTTCCTTATAATCCGGCTCTGGTAATCCCTGCTCTTTACATAAATCAACAATCCTTTTTGTTCCCGAGCCCCAAAGTTCGATGAAACCAGCAAGATAAAAGACGTTAGCAATTAGAGGGTTCCTTGGATACGAAGAATGTTCCTTCTTGAGGTCTTCTATGCTTAGCGCTTTTGGAAGTCCACCGGGATTCCACATCCATATCTTATCATCATAAACCTTAATCTGAATCTCAGCAGGGCTTAGATAGTCTTTATGTATAAGTGCGTTTATGACCGCTTCCCGGATTGCCTCGATGGGGTAGTCCCAGATGTCTTGGCGCTCTATGTCTTTTATCTCAAACTTCACACTCAAATGTTTTTTAATCGCCTCAACTGTTCTCTCCACTTGATTAAAAAGATTTCCTGCCGCAACAACAGTGTCCAGGATAGTTGTAGAGGTTTTGAACCTTCCAACCCTTGTTTTAGCAGATATAAGAAGTCTATGGGGTTCTCTTCCGAAAAGTAAAAGTCCCGCTCTCGTTATCTTACCATCTTCTGTTAGAAGCTCCAGATTGGTGAAAACCTTTTCCACTGAGTCAATATCGGATATACTCGAAACCCTTTTTTCTGGCAAGATTCTTATAATCTCGTGTAAGCCTTACGGAAAGCTCTTTAATCAGTGCCTTTCCATATTCCGCCCTCCCTTCTCCTTTCTGCTCTTCCTCAACGATGATTCTGCCTACCTCCCAGTAAGCCTAAACCATGGCAAAATTAACAGCGCGGTAAGCGGTGCTGCGTGCTTTTTCTAATATCGCTCTTATGTTCTGGTATGTGGTATCTATGGATGACTGCCCCTATAATGTGATGTTTTTTTCACTCATACCTCCATCTGCTCCAACTAATTTCTCTAACCCGTGGTTGGAGTTTCTCTTTCTCCCGTTTATCAACAAATTCTTTCATCTCTTCCCATAGCGCCTTAAGCTCTTTCATGCTTTCGCCTCTTTTCACATCGGACCATCGGGCAGCATCCTCTAGATTAGAGCCCTTTTTATACTATCTTTCATAGACATCCCGCCTGTGTCCAACATGGAGCACCGTTACGGTTTTCTGCCCTTCATCTATTTCATAAATCACACGGAAATTGTTCAAAATAAATACTTCATAGCTCATTCCTTCTTTTCACGCTCTATCTCCTCCACAGCCTTCTCAAAAGGTATCACTTCGTCTCCCGACGCCTTCGCCTCATCGTATGCTCTAATTGATTCCAGCTCTTCTAACTCTTCAAGAAACTGCCTATACATCGCAATATCGAGCAAAACACCCTCTTTCCTCCCTTCCTCATCCACTAAATATCTCACGGAACTCATGTGTGCATAATTGTTTTCTTTATTTATAAATCTATATTTTCAACTACAGCAGCGGCTATTAAAGATTTTAATTTTATATTTATTCATTTTTTCAAACCCTTTTTAAAACATATCTCATATAACTCC
Organism: Candidatus Methanophagaceae archaeon GoMg1; assembly: GCA_013180605.1. Lineage (GTDB taxonomy): Archaea > Halobacteriota > Syntropharchaeia > Alkanophagales > Methanospirareceae > QEXZ01. The sequence continues at coordinate 1,649 of QBUL01000048.1, forward strand.
TGTTGAACCTCAGCATCCTGATATTTCGTCTCGTCCTGTAGATATCCACCGATGACTTCATATTCGATTTTTGATACTTTGCTTTTCAGCCATTCTATCCATTTCGATTTAAACGGGATGAGAGAATAAAACGAAATACCGTGCTGAGAGGCAACTTCAGCCGCTCCCTGCTCCCTATCAAGTAAAACAACCACATCTTCACATTCGACTTTTAACCCTCTCTTCTTCGCTTCGTGGCGTATTTGCTCAATTGCAACGAGTTTAGAATCGAACTTTGTCGCTAAGTCATCAATAACCGCTATTCGGTCGCCCGTTTCAAACTCGCCCTCTACCAGTGTATGCTCACCATAACTCAGAATGTATTTCTCGAATTCATCCGAAGACCTAACCTCTATTTTCCTCGTCCAGAGCGATGGTATGCCCGCCAGTATTGCTATCGCGCTGGCGATAGGTATTCCGGTCATTGCGACTCCCACCACTTTATTTACATCTTTGCATTCCTCTTTGATTATTTTTCCAAGTGCATAGCCCACTTTTTCGAGCAGTTCCGGATAAGAAGCGAGAGGTCTCAATTGTATGTAGAAAGGACTCCATAAACCAGAAACAAGCGTCCAGCCACGTGGATTATCACGATACCAAGTTTTTATCAGTCCTTTTTCGTATAATAAACAAGTTATTTCTTTCCCGAGTTCCTCTTTCTCGTCTTTCCATGTCATTTTATTTATGTGAGGTATTACGTTGATAAAAATAGCTCCGGCTGAACTAAGAGTTTTGCAGATTGAACATTACTTCTTGATATTTTACAGCCCACTAACTCAAAAGAAGGCGCATTTTCTACAAGAAACCGCGAGCCTCATCAATGATTGTTAGAGTAAATCATGCCTTTTTAATTCAGCAACAAGCTTAGTAAAAGCAACATCCATAGATGTACTTTCAAAGGGTGCATGTATAACATCCTGAACCATACTTGGCATTTTGCATCCACTTTCACATAAAACAAGCATTTTATCAATGTGAGATTGTGTTAACCGGTCAAGTTCAATTGTAACATTGTGATTAGGCAATCTTTCTCCTTTTTCATTGGTTGTCTCAATAGTTGCTAAAATAATATAAAAATCAGCCTGTTTGAATAAATACTCAATATGCTCATTGATTCGTCGGCCTTCAGTTGGTTCTTCCGTATCATAAATAGGACTGCAACCCAAAGCACGAATAAAAATTTCAAGTTTTGCAAAAGCAGGGCCAAATTTCCCATGACTTATAAAGATATTTATAATTGAAGTATCTAATGCTTTTTCGATACCTACTTCTTCTACCGCTTTTAAAATTCCTAAACAGCTTTCCAGTTCAGTCTTAATATAATGATTCCAATTACGCCAGTCATAATGATCGCCTACATGTCGTGAGAAAAGATTTGAATATTCTTGGAAAGTTACTTTGTCAATCTTTTTTAAAAGGAATCGCCCTTGAATATGCAATGATTTAATTTCAGTAACTAAATTCCCCTCTATAAGGCGGCCTTCACTCGAAGCAACCACTTGCTCTAGAAGCTTATTACCTTTTTCAATCAGGTTAGATAGAGCATTCATATTTATTCCTCCCTTTACACATGTCCCCTAACTTCGGTATATCAGACATCAATGCCGTATATTCATCCATTTTGGAATGATATCCGAACTTTACTTCGTATATACCTCCCTTTAGCAGACTGATAATCTTTATCATCTTTTATCTCTTGTTCAACATACGAATTCTTTATTATTAAATCTTGATTGAAAAACTATGAACTGGGGTGAAATACAAGATGGAATAAAGCGATGTAAGAAGTGCAAAGAAGAAGGCGTTTATGTGGTTAGATGCCCCGATGATAGAATCCCCACGTCAGAGCCACGATATGTGAAACTTCTTTTTGTTTCCGAAGCGCCGCCTCTGAACACTCGCTACTACTTCTACCACGAAAACTCAAATGATAGACTCCGAAACAGTTTATTTGGACTCTTACGAGGTGATTTGGGCTATGAAATCAACAGCATAAGCG
>QBUL01000047.1 GCA_013180605.1 Candidatus Methanophagaceae archaeon GoMg1
TCACACATAGGAAGTTGTCAAAACACTTTTCAAAAAAAGAAGATTTATATTAAGGTTTTTATAGTATATAAAATGATACTATATTTTAAAAATAGAAAGTTTTAAATACGCTAAAAATTTTAGAACGAAATGGAAATGATAAGAAGAAAGATGTTTAAGAAAAGCTTAACTATCTTCTTTATAGTACTGTGCCTATTTAGTCCCACCATGGCCTGGGATTTGAGTGGTTCTCTGGAAGAATGGGATACCTCGCCTTTGCGTCCGTATGACATTACGGTGCTGCCAGATGGTTCGGCCTGGCTAACCTATCGTGATACGCCTGTAGATGATTGGCCAGTAGGGAAAATCTTTACCATCAACCCATCTGACGGATTGCCAACCGAGTTCCAGGCACCACCGGCATGGGGTGACTCGGGGTTTCAAACGATCGACAGGGCCCCGGACAATACTCTGTGGATCGCCGACCAAGAGGACCGAATAGTAAATTTTGATCCATCTACAAGGGAGTTTACACCGTATCCTCTGCGCGATCCCCCGTTCACTTTGCCTGCAAAACCTTTTGGGGTCAGTGTCGCTCCTGATGGTAAAGTTTGGTTCACGTGCTGGGATGATCCGTGCCTGGGATGTTATGATCCAGGGACAGAGAACTGGCAGCGCTTCGCACCCCAGCCCGCGGACGTCCTTCCTGACCCTCCAGTGGAGATCGCTTTCGCCGATGATGGAACCGTGTGGTTCACCATCAAAAGAGGACCGAGGTCAAGTCCTGGCCTGGGTCGGTTGGACCCCACTACCGGTCCCGGTCTGTTCACCACGTGGATAGACCCTTACCCGGGGGCTGATAGACCTCATGGCATCGCTGTGGCTGACGGCATGGTATGGTTTCTCGATCACGGTGCCAATCTCCTGGTACGATTCGATCCCACACTCGGAACACTCGGAACTTTCACAACTTATCCCACGCTGCCAGATTTGCAGGATCCACACTTCCTGGTGGTGGATCCAGACGGTATTATCTGGATGACAGCTCTTGTGAGTGGAGCGATTGGTACTTTCGACCCCGCCACTAAAGCCTTCGACAGCCTGACACTTTCAGATCCAGCGTTTTCCCGTCCAATGGGTATCTCGATGTCGTCTACTGAAATATGGTGGGCAGAAGTATTTTCCACCGGTCATGGCGGGGTAGGCCGCTTTACCCCACCTGCTGTATTGCCAGTCCACAACACCGACACAGGAGAAGATTTCTCAACAATTCAGGCTGCAATAGACGATCCCGATACAAAGGATGGACATACAATCATCGTTGATCCCGGGACTTACAATGAGAATGTGGATGTTCTCAAGTCTTTGACAATAAGATCAAGCTCTGGGAATCCTGCGGATACGATTGTGGACGCACCAAATCCCAACGACCACGTCTTTAATGTTACTGCGAACAAAGTAAACATCAGTGGATTCACGATAAGAGGAACAGCAGAAACATGGGGTGGAATTCAGCATGCCGGGATATACCTTAATGCGGTAGATTGTTGCATCATTTCAAACAACATTATTTCAAATAATACGGAGGGAATCCGGCTTTACAACTCAGTTAACAACACCATAGAAAACAACAATGCAAGTTCAAACTATTGCAGAGAAAGACCATGGATTGGACTGGGCATTGAACTGAGGAATTCAAATTATAATCTGCTGCTGAACAACACAGCAAATTCAAATTACTGCGGCATTTTGATGCATTCGTCATGCAACCATAACACCCTGGTAAATAACACGGCGAATTCGAATGGAGTACATGGCATTGAAGTGGATTACTCCGACTTTAACGACATAACAAGAAACAATGCAAGTTTGAACGGCAATACCGGTATTGTTCTACACTGGTCAGACTATAACAATATAACAGACAATACGGTAAACGCGAACAAGGATACTGGCATCGGCCTCGGTACAAATGACTATCATAATAACATAATAAACAATACGGTAACTTCAAACAACCTCGGCATCTTTGTGTGTGGTTCGTGCATCAACCTCATCTACAACAACTACTTCAATAACGCGAACAACGCTTATAATTCTGGCACCTGTACCTGGAACATCACAAGAACAAAGGGAACGAATATAATCGGCGGACCATATCTTGGAGGTAACTACTGGAGCGATTACGCTGGAGAAGATACCAATGAAGATGGGATAGGCAACACGCCATTACCTTACAATTCTTCTGGAAACATAAGGATTGGTGGGGACTGGTTACCATTGACGCCAACAAATGTATCGGTTGAAACCTCTACTGGCACAGGAACAGCAGCATTCAGCACCGATTCAGGACAATTTGCAGACATCAACGGCGTGGATGAGGATTATTTACCGCAAGAAGCGAGGGATAACAAACCTGGAGGTTTAACACTTCCTCACGGACTGTTCAACTTTACCATTACAGGACTGACGCCGGGACAGAGTGTAACTTTAACGATAACATTGCCAGACCCGGTGCCGATGGGCTCGCTCTGGTGGAAAGTGAACACAACTGCGGGAAACAATACATGGTATTCCATACCAATAGGAGATGACGACAGTGATAACGTTGTTACAATCACACTTACAGACGGAGGACTGGGAGACAATGATGGCGTTGCAAATGGTGTTATAGCAGATCCGAGTGGAATTGGAATCGTTAAGAGTGCAGTTGATAACTGTACTTGTTCAACCTGTGCAGAATGCGTAGCTAAATTAAATGACCCATCCTGTTCGGTTGTTACATTAACAGCAGATATTACAAAGCACTGTGGAACGTGTATTACCGACCCAGCAAATTTCACTAATAAAATCTTCGACTGTCAGGGACATATAATCGATGGAGCGGGGTATGATTATGGCATTTTTCTCAGTGGGAAATCGGGGAATACCATCAAAAATTGTGTGATAACTGATTTTGATGAAGGAATCAGTTTAGAGTGGGGTGCAAAGAATAACACCATTATGAACAGCACGATTAGTTCAAATGATTATGGCATTTACATTATTGCTTTTTCAAATGGTAATACGATTGTGGATAATAATATTTTGGATAATAACCAAGCAGGAGTTGTAATATCTAATTGTGAATCCGGAGGATATTGCCCTGGAGGAAATACAAACAATACGCTACAAGGGAATCTAATCGTTAATAATAGCATTGGAATCTACTCAAATGGTTCGACTTCAATAATAACTTCAAATGTTGTCTGTGGAAATACAAATCAGGACTTTTATTCTTCCAATTGGCAGTCAAGTTCAGGAGATAATAATACGTGCGACAGTGCAGATGGCTGGAATGATAATGGTACAGCAGGGTGTAGTAAGCCCTGCCTCACCAAATATCCTGACACTTTTTCATTTATAGAAGTGCCGGATCCACTTTCTGGTACGAACCCTACCTATCCCCTGATTGGAATGGCTATTCCTGATATTGGCGAGCAATTTTTTGATCTTTGTTTTGGTACCCTTCTTACTTTGACAATGTCATATTAGCATCAATTTCAATAAAGATATTTCTTGGGCATTGCGATAACAGATTATAATCCACTAAATATCTTTTTTTTTACCAATCTGGGCTTGTCACTGAAAAGAATCTTAGCATCGTGGGCATCCATTCATTGTGCAAAGAGCTTGAGAATAGACAATGTATGACAGAACT
>QBUL01000046.1 GCA_013180605.1 Candidatus Methanophagaceae archaeon GoMg1
ACCTCGTGTCATCCAACTCCACTCCCCATCTTTTAATATCCCACCCTATTATAAAGGTAAAAATAGAAAGGATAATAAGATAAATTACAATTTTTATGATTATTTTACCCTTCAAATCTTCATAAGTACCATTTATTTTATCTTCAATCCCCTTTACATTCTTCAGTTCTTTATCCTTGTGTTTCTCATATATTTTCTTCGCATCATCAAAAGAAACACTCGCTTTTATTATTTCCATAAACTCAGCGCCAAAGAATTCTGAAGAATGATTTTCTGCATTTTTAAGGTGTGTCCTGGATGCATTTATATATTCTGATGCCCTTTCCATATCCCTTTTATACATCCAGTCTAATCTCCGTGATTCAAACTCCATCCGACTTTTTTCAGTTGGCATACCACCCAATCCGTATGCAATTGAACTATTACGCGCATGTTCTATTTTCACCTTTGTCTCTTCCTCATTCCTCGCCATATCCTTGAAGAATTTCCCTTCTCCCCTGTAAAATCGCTTAAGCGCAAGCTCTGTGAGCATTGGTATTTCCGCTACGTCGTATCTACTGAGCGTATTTATGGACATGCTTATTCTATCTGCGGTTTCATTCGCTTCTACGTGGTCTGAAGGGATAGAACTTTTACTTAAATTCGCCATCTCATCAAAATCATCAATAATCCCAAGCAGAATATCCACCCACTCTTCTGTACTCCGGGTTACATCCTTTCCTTCCATACCCTGTATCACCGCTTGTGCCTTTGCCTTTGCAAGATATAACTCCTCATAATCGTCAAATAATTCGGGCTTATCCACTGATATTATCTCTTCAAGCAGCTCCCTCTTCAGCTCATCAGACCCTGCCGCGGGTGTGGAAAAAGAGAGAGTGCTGAACATAATCACGGTTAGCATTAATATCGTCAATGTAACCTGGCTTCGCTTTTTCATCAAAAATATATAGCGCAATGAACTATAAATTTTAAAGGAAATCACTTATGACATACCTATTCATCGGGATAGGAAACGCAGGGGGAGCAATTCTCGACGCTTTACTGGAATATAAAGAGGTGAGAAGAGCCAAGCCAATGGTTATCAAGCCCAAGCCGGAAAAAGAGAGCAATAAGGATGGTGAAATAGAAGCGACTCTAAAAAAAGCAAAAGGTGTTGAATTCGCCTTTTTATTCTCGGGACTTGGTGATTGCAACATAACGCTTCATATAGCAGAAACGCTGACTGGGCTAAACATAAAACTATTTCTTGTTGCCGTTTTGCCTGCGAACAGGCGAGAAAAAAGAGAAGAGCAGATAAATGCATATTATTCGATGGAAAAGCTAAAGGAGCATGTGAACGCATTTATAATCGTTGATAACCAGAGGATAGCGCACCTTCCTAATTTCGAAGATTATTATCCCCAGTATAACGGGTATATCGCATCTTGTATCGCAGACATTCTTATTGGGTCATCACGACCCGGTTCGTTACCCGGGGAGATGCAATTGTCTATGCCTATGGATGAGGTCATAAAGGCTTTATCTTTCGATGATGAACCCGGATATGTGGCATTATCGAGGGCTTCGGAGCTTACGAAGGGATTAAGGGGGTATATCTTCCCTTTTATGAGGCACAAACCCCTTGATCTTGGAACACTTCTTCATGTTTCACTGGATAAGCTCAGCGTTTCTGATGCACCGATAGGCTGTGATAAGAGCATCTCCTTCCTTCGAGTCCCGGGATATTATATCAGAAGTAGAAGTGTGGATAGGGAGCTAATAGAGGAATTCATGCTCTCGTATTCAAAAGAGTGCCATCTGGCTGTATTCTCTACAAAGCGAAATATAGCAGCGGTAACCAATTTGTTCACCTATAAGTTCGACCAATTGGAAAGACTGCGAGAGATAAGGGGGCTTGCGTATGAAAAGATATAAAATATTTGTTCCACTTGCTTTTTTAGCATTAATCGTTATTGGTGTCCTCTTACTTTTCGCACTGGTTCCTTATTCAGACCTTGCAATAACCATTATACTCATCTTCATCCCTGCAGCAATAGGTGTGTCGTTCTTAATTCGATACCTCGTTACGGTAAGGAAGAGAAGCATAAAGGAGAAGGTGATGGAGCGGGACATCGAGGGGATTGCAAATCGGTATGCCGAACAAATGCGTATTTTATACGATTTCGAAGATAAATATGCGATAAGCACAAAAGAATTCAGGAATGAGTTAGGGAAGGTAAAGGAGGGTTTATTTGAGCTGGGATGTGAGGTAAATGGAAGGATAAAGATAGACAGAGTAAAGCTCATGAAAGTAGTTTTTGCAGATGTTGAATGGGTGATTAAGATGTTCGAGAGCATAAAAGACAGGCATGAGGTCGTCCTTTATTCTCGGATGATAGATAAATGCAGAGACTATTTGGAAAGTATAAAAGAGCTTGAAAACGCAGGGTATGAGAATATACAGAGCAAGATAGAGCGGATAGAATCCAGGATACGAGAGAGCGAAGGTGTTGAAGTGGATTCGCTTGAGCTATCCATGTTTATGAATGGAGTGGCTTCAATCCTGGAAGAGGCGCTGAGAATCTGTTTGCGGGATGCACATGGTTTAGAAGTGGAAGGCAGAGAGAGCGCAAATGCAGACACAGCCAGAATCAGAACCGATATAAAAATTGTCGAGCACAGCATAGAGCATGGAAACTACGAAAATGCAACAAAAGTATTGAAAAGCGTGATTGTAAGATTGGTGGGGGTGTTGAAGGATGCGTTTGAAAGGTATAAAGCTCACACGCTTGAGCTGACAAATGTAGTAGTTGAAATTTCGGATAAAGAAGAGGATAAAAAAGAGGTGGAAGAGATGAGGAAAAGCATCGAAGCGTGCATGTTGCCTTCACAGATGCGAAAGCTGCGAGAGTATGGTGATGCGCTCATAGGAAAATCCATGTCCACCCTGGAGGCAGTTTATAGCAGGATATTCGAAATTGAGGGAGAAATAGCGAAAGAGAATCCAGCAACGGAAATCTATCCAGTGGAATATTGGGCACGAGATAAGATGGGCGAGATTGAGGAACTTAGGTCAATGTCAGGTTCGGATATAAAGGGATTTATTCATAGATACATGCTTTTAGCTTCGGATGCACATTCGAGGTTGATGTATGATTCCGAGAGGTTAAAGTATATAAAAAACCTTTCTTTCAAAAAGAAAGCTTTACCAAAGAAATAAAAGGGAAAGAAAGTACTTTATATACAATCAGATATGAAAATATCACTCGCTTCAGAGGAAAGTGAGAAAGAACTATATAATTTGCTTAAGATGGCGAAAAAGGGCTCGCCAGTGATATGTGTATGTAACGAGCCAATCTTGAGGGAGTGCATTCTCGATGATTTATATTCACAACTGCAAAGTGAGGGAATAAAAATATACAGGATAGAGTTGGATAGCAGTCAAAAAAGCGTTAGAGAAATACTATCGAAGTTTGAAAATTTCTGAAGAGATTGGAGATAAGCTCGGTATTGCTTTGACCTTAGGTCAGGTAGGAAGTGTAAAATATGAGCAAAAGAGGTATCAGGGGGCTATATCCGCGTTGAGCAGAGCACATTAATTTTTGAGGAGCCTAGGTCGCCTTTGAAAATTTAAAATGCCTAAAAATCAATTAATGTAAATATAGTATA
>QBUL01000045.1 GCA_013180605.1 Candidatus Methanophagaceae archaeon GoMg1
GAAGTTTTATTTCTTAATCCTGGTTCTTCAATTATTTCTCCTCTCTCCATCTTTCTCTTTTCTTTTTTCTTTTACCATTAATATTACATGGTAAAAAACCTAAACCACGAGATTTCACGAGATTAAATAAATAAGTCCGTGCCGTGTAAATCCGTGTAAATCTGTGTCTTAAATAGAAGGAAATCATACTTTATACTTGACTTTCGGAGATAGCCGTTGACGACTCGAATATTTTTCTGTTTGGTTGGGATAACCCGCGTTTTTTAGCTGAAATAAGCCACGAGCAGGCATATTTTCCCATTTCATTCATAGCCCAATGTACTGACTAATCCTTATACTTAAAGAACTCGTGGTAGAATCCATGTTACTTCCAACCTTTCTGATGTTGCACGATAAAATGGAAAGTTTTATAAGCATGTGATGACTAAAATAATCTATGCATTTCGTCAAGAAGAAGGTGGCGGGGAAGACATACCTTTCCATCGCAGAGACCCATCGAGTAAACGGAGTCCCTAAGACGACCATTGTTAAATACGTAGGCTCCGCAGAGAAATTATTCCAAATACTAATCGGATTGGATAAAGAAGAGACAGAGTCACACCAGAGGTACCAGTACGCCGCGCCGCTGGCGCTGCACCAGATAGCAGAGGAGATAGGGCTGGTAGAAGTAATCAACCGGCACACGAAGAAAAGGGAGCAGGGCTTCTCTGTTGGGGACTATCTTCACATCGTTACCTTGAACCGGGCGTTAGACCCGAGAAGCAAAAGAGGAATAAGAAGATGGTATGAAAGAAGCATTCTCTCTTTCATTTTGGAGATTGCCCCAGAAAAACTCACGAGCCAAGCTTTTTGGGACCACATGGAATATTTAGGCGAGGAAGAGATTGCGCGGATTGAGGAAGAGCTCAGTTCCCGGATTATAGAGCTATACGGACTCAATACTGAGTGCCTGCTGTATGGTATTACCAATTTCTACACCTTTATTCAGGAACACGAGGGTAACGAACTGCCAAAGAAGGGGAATAACAAAGCTAAGCGGTTCGATTTGAACCAGATAAATCTCGCACTGCTCGTCACAAAGGATGACGGAATCCCGCTTATGCACCACACCTACGAAGGGAACAGGCACGATGCGAAGAAGTTCCCCGAGATCATCGGTAAACTCGCGGACCGGTTCGCAATGTTCTCCAAAAACATTGATAAAGTTACTCTGGTCTTTGACAAAGGAAACAACTCTAAAAAGAACATAGAACTTCTTGACAAAACCGCTTATCACTTCGTTGGGTCATTAAAACCCTATGACTACAAACACTTTATGGAAATACCGATGGAGAAGTTCCAGTTGGTTCCGGTGGGCAATGAAGAAGAAAGCGAGAAGAAGGACGAGATCTATGCTTATCGAACACGGGAAGAAGTTTTAGGTGGTGAAAGGACCGTTGTCGTTACTTACGAGCGGAAACTTTATGCGAGAAACTTGAGAACTTTCATTAAGGGCATTGAGAAGCGTAAAAAGGAGTTTGAGGAGCTTGAATCGAAGATTGGAAGGCAAAGATACAGAACAAAGTCTGTCATAGAGCGGAAAGCAGAGAAGATACAGGCAAAAGCACCTGAGGGGCTTTTCGACGTTGAGGTCGGCGAAGAAGAGGGGGAAATAACGCTTAAGTACGAAGCGAACAGAACCGCATACGATGAAAAGCTGAAATCCTTTGGTAAAACGATTCTATTCACGGATAATCACGAATGGGCTACGGAGCAGATAATAAGTGTCTATCGGGGTAAGTCCGAGGTAGAACAGGACTTCAGAAGGATGAAGAACCCGATAATGATCAGCTTAGAGCCGGTATACCACTGGACGGACCAGAAGATAAGGGTGCACGCTTTTTGCTGTATCCTCGCATTGATGCTTTTGCTGCTCCTGAAACGGAAATTACACAAGGCTGGCGTTGAATTGAGCTTGGAAAGGATACTGGAGGAGCTTTCTGAGGTTCAACTCTCGGTTATCAAGTTTTACGAGGTTAAGAAAAGGCTCTGTCTCCTTAACGATATGAACGAAGAACAGAAGGCGATGTTTAACGCCCTCGGGTTGAGGCGATACCAAAAGTTGGTCAGTACGAAGCTGCCGCAGATGCATTAACCTTATTCCGTAAAATAGCTCTGACATCTTCTATTGGAATTTGAACGGGTTTGAAAGGCGGAATCAAAATAGCTGGAAATGCTGTTGGTTTTATAACGGCGAAAGTCAAGATCCCCTTATGTTTTATTTTTAATGTTCACATATCTTTTTAATCTTTCTTCTATATTTTGATAAAGTCCTGTTAGCATCGGCCGGGTGTCCCCTGTCAATCCCCTCTTATCCGTCACTTCAAACGAATTAAAATATGATTTTTGGAAAAAAAAACCAATAAATTAAATTAACGCTTCTTCCACCGCCGCTCTAACAATATACCCCGCCTTATGCAGAATCGTGTCGCCAAGCTCACGGTCTTTCTCCATGCTCGCGGTGCAGGGATAGGAATGATGAGATTCGCTGATTCTGTCGTAAAGTTCCTGTCTATTCTCAACTTCTACGCCTGCTAACTGCTTTGCCACGAACCACGTACTCCCGCAAGGAGCACTTCTCAAAACCTCTATATGCGCAATACGCCCTCTTCTATCCACTTCCACCCGCACCTCAGGTCTTCCAATTCCAAATTCTTCCACAAACTTTCTAATCACGGGTTTGTCGTCCAGCGGCTGTAAATCACAGAACGGCTTTGGAAAGATAATCTCAATCTGCTCACTCTTACATACCTCTTCAATCTGTGGTATTGCTATCCGCGCTGAACTCTCCTGTGGCACAATCATCGCTTTAATTCCCGAATCCTTTAAAATAAGCGGGAGTTCAAGCAGGAGGTCATTGTGAATCTCTGATACAATCGCTATGTCCGCATCTGGAATCTCGTTCGGTAAATACTCGCTCGTTGAGTCCTCAATAAATACAGGAAGTAGAGAAGGGTCTGGATGCTCAAAAAATCCCTTTACACGGTCTGCAAATCCGTATTTGCCCTCTTTACAGTGCGTGCAAGCATCTGCGCAGGATATGCAGAATGTTGAATAGTTTATGAGGTTCCCAATAACTCTTTTGCCCAAATCACTGCTGTATATCTCTATCTGCTCCATTTTACAAATACAATTTATATACGGGCGTCGTAAATTAATTACGAGGTTTGTTACCCATTTTCATTGTGATGCCAAAAGGGCAAAACCCAAGATGAAAGAACAGGCAAGACAGAAGATTAAAGAACTCGTAGACCGATTCCGTACGAATATAGACGTTTACAAAAAATCAACATATAACGAAACGCAGGTAAGACGGGAATTTATTGACCCTTTCTTTGAAGCGCTGGGCTGGGACGTGAGCAATAGGCAGGGGTTTGCAGAGCAGTACAAGGAAGTTGTTCTTGAAGACACGATAAAAGTAGGGCGTTCGACACGAGCACCGGATTACAGTTTCAGGATTGGCGGTCAGCGTAAGTTCTTCATCGAAGCGAAGAAACCTGCGGTGAACATAAAAGAGGACGTCAGCCCGGCATACCA
>QBUL01000044.1 GCA_013180605.1 Candidatus Methanophagaceae archaeon GoMg1
CTTCTTCATATACTTTGGAGATATATTTCAACGTTTTTTGGGATTTTTCTGAATTCTCTGAGATGATTTCTGAGATGCCATCAAAAAACTGCCCTATATTTTCTCCATCATCAATAGCATCATCGAATACTATCATCTTCCACTTTTCTATTTCTTGTACATTTTCAGCACTCCTCAATTTTATCCTTAATTCATTCTTAAATTCTTCATCTGAACATATTTTCAATTTGTCTTCTAATTTTTTATAAATACCCGTATGTTCAACAAAAGTATAGCCCTTTCTAAGTAATAATATTAATATTTTGAATTTATGCTTTTCGGCATATCCACCAAGACTTTCCATAACTTCTTTAATGTCCGCCTCAAATTCATCTATTTTCTCGAGAAGCAAATTAGGTATTTTTAGCTGCGCCATTTATGTCACCTTAAACCTTACACTTAACTTAATAAGATATTACCTATATTAGTATTTTCATACTCGACTTTCATATCCTTGATCCTTATTGTAACAATATCACTCAAAATTTTGAGGTTAGGAATGATATGAATCTCTAACCTTATTCTCAGGATATCTCCCCTATTTTTATCTAATGCAAATTGTTCAGCAGTTTCAAGTTTATTTTTGCTGTTTTCCCATTTATATATCGGTTTAAATCTACTAAATAATTCTTGACTGACTATATCGTTCGGCGATTCATAAGGGATAACTGCACGAATGCTTTTTACGCCATCAATCGTTTCAATCTTCATATATATCTTTCTACAAGGAAATAGCCTTAATTTTGGTCGCCGATTGCTGTCACACGATTCCACTCTTGCAGCTCATCGCATAAGATTAAGAATTGTGTTAACGAAGTTGTAAAAATACACTTGAGGTTACTGTGGAGGGCTATAGCTATATAACTTTCTATTAGCAACGGAAATACTGAATAATTTAATTCTGCTAGGAAAGCATCTATATCTACACTTTTCGGATCCATAGTTTCGTCAAAAGAACATGATAAAAGACTCATGGGACCATGATTAAAATCTCTTGCCATTTTTCCTATGTAAATAGGTATATGACCATCGCCTGCATACTTTTCGAAGAAAGTGATCAATTTTTTCCTCTTCTCGCTATTGATATATCCCACATGAGGTAGTTCCCAATTTTCGAGTCCCGATAAGTTAAGCTCATATGTATCATTAATATCTTCAATTGCTTTGTTCACATCTTCTATTGATCTTCCAAAGTCGTGAAACAAAGAAGCAATCATCCATGCTATTAATACTTCTTTAAATTCAATGTTAATATCTTCAATCTTAGTGCCCACGAATTCTATAACTTTTTCCCCGTTAATAGTAGCTCTTATATCATCCTGGAACCGTTTTCTCCAAAATTCTTTGTCTTCATATAATATATAACAGCCTAAAAGAAACACTCTGAGTTGATGGATTATGTTATCTCTCCTGAAAGTACCTATTTTGAGTGCGTATTCTTGAGTCTTGCAAAAGTAGTCAAAGACTTCTCTATTAAATCTCTTCAAGTAGTAGTCTACTCTTCTGGTAGCGATCACTCCAATAATTAGTTCATAAAGCTCTTTTACTATTTCCAATTGATTATTAAATTCATCATCTTTATCACTAATTTTTCTAAACCTCTCAAAGAGTTCTATTAATTTGATTCTTTCATCATCTTGCACATGGTTACTATATAGTTTCTTAATCCATTCGTTGATATTCTCCACTTGCTCATCTCCTATTTCCCCGGCTCTTATCTCAGAATCTATGCCAATTTCTTTAAAGATGTCTCTATATTCATCGTATTCGTTGTAAAGTAAATTATAGAATCTATTTATCAAGATTCTATCAGAGATTTCAATACTGCTTGCCATACTTTTTGAAGTATTCCTCAAAATCACTTTTTAGCTTCTCATCCACATAAAGCTTATTCTTAATCTCCCTGTTGAAAAGAAATTCGAATATTTCGGTTATCTTCAGTATTGAATATAGTTTGAGTTTACGCTCTCTGAGCATTTTCTCGTCCTCTTCGCTCAATTCTTCCCTATCAACAGCCACAAGGATACCTTTCGGCTTCACCTCCCGCACTGTTTCTAACTTCTCCCAAACCAAGATTTTCGTAGCGCCAGTTGTAATAACATCATCCACGATCAGAACTTTATCTCCATTTCTCAAGTAACCAACAAGAACTTCTTCCTCAGGCACACCATGCCCCTTTTTCTCTTTCCTTTCATAACCCCATTTCTTGTCAATTTCTTCCAATTGCTGCAGTCGCACCGCTACGAGAACCGAAAGGGGAATACCTTTATACGCAGCTCCATGGATATAATCAAAATCTGTGCCAATTTCCGCAATCGCTGCAACATAAGCATCTGCCACTTTCACTGCATCTCTTCCAGTTCTCATAGCTTCTGCAATATTTATGAAATAGGGAGAAACGCGACCGCTTTTCAGCTTAAAATCCCCAAATTTTATCGCACCTGTCCATATCAGATGTACAAGAAAATCCTCCTTATATCCCTTCAGTGGCATCTCCCTATAGCCTCCTTGTAAATTTCCTCTGCTGCTCTTTTAGGATTATCCGCTTCGTATATTGCTCTTCCAACAACTTCATAGTCGGCACCGTTGAGGATAGCATTACCTGGATTAGCTCCTTGAGCTTTTATTTCGGGAGATATCACGTACGCTTTTTTCACTATTTTCACCAGCTTCTTCACCCTCTCCGGCCTAGTCGCAGGTAAAACTACCCCATCAACACCTATTTCCTCCACCATTTCTGCTATTTTCTCCGAAATCTGCTGAATATACTCATCACTACCAGGATGTGTCATTTCCACGACTGCAATCACGTCCCCCTGACCTAAATCACCTATCTCGTTTAATACATCAGAACCCACAAAACCATGCACTATCACAGCGTCTGCACCTGCATCATAAGCGTTTTTAGCTATTTTTTTGCTTATGTAAGGAATATCAGCAATTTCCCCATCATATATCACTGGCAAGTCGGAAAATTCTTTTATTTTCGCTATTATTCCTTTGCCCGTTTGCATCTCAAGTGTCCTCCCAATTTTTATAGCGAAATTACCTTTCGCGCCCCTTAGATCCTTTGCAAAATTCGCTGCTAAATTAGCATCTTCCATATCGAATGCTATAACCAGTCCTAGCTCCTTTCTCAGCCTCATAATCATCACCTTTAACGTTGTGGTTAAGGGTTATGTAATGTTAAGAATTAATTAATTAATTAATTAATTAATTAATAACCATGATGTCAAGTTAGTCTTATGGAAAATCATTTATCTCATCTCAGCGCTCTCTGTGATCTCGGTGGTAAATATATACTCCGTCGGGTCATCCACACCCGCTTCTTTGAACCCTCTTCGCCGATGTAGGCACGACTCACAAACACCGCAATGTTTATCGTCACCCAGATAACATGAATAAGTCAAGTGTAAGGGTGCTTTG
>QBUL01000043.1 GCA_013180605.1 Candidatus Methanophagaceae archaeon GoMg1
TTGAGATAAACCCACAATATGCAGAGGCATGGAACAACAAAGGAAAAGCTCTCGGTGGTTTGGGCAACTATGAAGAAGCCATAGCAGCCTACGATAAAGCCATCGAGATAAACCCGCAGCTTGCAATGGCATGGTACAACAAAGGTATTGTTCTCGACGAATTGGGCAAGTATGAAGAAGCAATAGCAGCCTATGATAAAGCCATTGAGATAAACCCACGATATGCAGAGGCATGGAGCAATAAAGGCGTTACTCTCTGTGATTTGGGCAGATATGAGGAAGCCACAGCAGCCTTTGATAAAGCCATCGAGATAAATCCGCAACTTGCAAAGGTATGGAACAACAAAGGTATTGCTTTAGATAAGTTGGGTATGCGTGAAGAAGCAAAAGAAGCATTTGAAAAGGCACATGAAATAGACCCAACAATTGAAATACCGTAAATATCTGCCTTTTAAGCCATATTTGCAATTGCGGGATTGTTAACATTCGCATATTTGGGGAGAAAGAGAAAATGAGCAAGAAAAAGAGTATAATAACCTCGTCTACTTGGAGATGCCCCAAAAATACTTTAAAAATCAAATCAAAATTCTACTGATTTTTGAGCAGATGCGACTGATTGCATCTTCTGTTTTATTGTTCCCTCTTTATCCCTTCTCTCATCTATCTTTAAGGTCGTAGCGACCCTTTCAGCACCCTGCTCGAAAACGGATTCATGCACGGTTTCAAACGCCTTTAAAACGATGGACATCTCTTCTGCTTCAAATATGGTGCCCATAGCGGTGAGTTCGGGTTTCAATCCCAACCTTTTCAGCTCATCCACTGCTTTTGACACGTATTTACTTACGCTCGGCGTTTTTGTCCCTATTGGCACGACCGTGATTTCTGCAATTATCATTTCGTGTCTCTAAATTTCTTATTTCCCTTTATTATAAACAAACTTGCATACCTTTTATCTTTTGTATCAAATATTTTTTCCCCATCAATACCCAAGAAATAATGCGTTTGAACATAAAAATGTTGTGCAATGTAATCCGCCATTTCTACAGGGTTTTTATGCCTTATTCTTCTGAAATACGAATCCCGTTTGGAATAATGTGCTTTGAAATAATCAGATTCCTGATTTAAAACCATCGCAACTAATTTCCCTCCACGCTCTAAAACTCTAACTGCTTCGTCTATTGCACTTTTATAATTGTCCATAAATTCCAAACTCGTAACATAAAACAGAGCATCAAAAGAAGCATCAAGGAAAGGTAATTGGGTGGCATCAGCAAGGCAATAAGGGTTTGTTGTTCTCGCTCTCGCAGTTTCAATCATTTCCTTGCTCATATCAACCCCAATTAGGTTTAGTTCCGGCAATCTTTGTTCAAATGCGCCTATACCGCAACCCACATCCAGAATCTTCCGCCTGCCTTTTAGCTCGTTTCTGAGATACTCTGCCTCTTTTGTTATGAGACGAGCACCGAAGTCGGCTTCACAAAATCCGATATATTTTTCTATTACGCAAGTGTGTTGCATTATCGAAAAGATATTGTCCGGAAAGCAAACGTTGAGGTGGCTGTATCTTTCCCCCATTTTATTGCTCATTTTCTCTACCACATTTTCAATGAATATACATTCCGAAAAATAACCACAAGATTACACAACACTTTTTCTTTTTCACAAAACACTTTCTTTTAGAAAAAGAACCTGTGCTAAGAAAAAGATTCTTTTGGTAAAGCTTTTCTTTCAAAGAAAAGGTTTGTGCTAAAAGAAAAAAAGAGAATGTTTTTAGTCAATGTTTTTACCGAAGGTAAAAAAGTTGTTGGTAAAGCTTTTCTTTCTAAGGGCTTTGCACCTTTATTCAGGTTTGCACTTTTATTCCGAAACTTGCACCTTTATTTGAAATTGGCTGAGTTGTTAAATCTGAGTTGGTAATGGCTTTGCTCCTAAAGTCTTTGTTTATTTTGGTGGTTTTGTAGCTTCAAATCTTTCTTTTTGTTGACGTTTTGATTTGCAGGACAGTCTCTAAAATACGGGCATCCTTGGCGGGAACTATTGTTTTCGATAGTTTCTGCCTCTTTGAAAAATCTCTGTGATCCACACGGTATTATTTTCAACACTATAAATTACCCTATAATTGCCTATCCTTAACCTATATGCCTCAGGGTTTGCGTTTTTCAGCTTCTTTATATCAGCACCAGCCCGCTTTTTCTTTGGACTATCTTCTAATACTCTTATTTTTGCTTTTAATTGTTCTTTAGTCTCTATATCAACCTTATTAAAAATGCTCTCTGCATTGTTTGAATGAATACGTATCTCATAGTTCATCGAAACTAACAAACTTATCTTTCTCTTTTAATAGTTTACGCTGGCGCATCCAAAAGGTTTCATCATATATTTCTTCTTCCTCAGTGGGAGGAATATCTATAAGTGGGTTTGCATCGACATAACATCCTGCTTTCGTGGATATCCCTTTAATATGCCCTTCATTTTCTTTTACTGATAGTTCGCCCACTCTAATGGGATAAGTACCCATTCCCTCTCCTTTCCAACTTATTTTTCCTTTTTTCTTTTTTTTCCCCCCCTCGCTCATTTTTGCCCTCCCTATTATAATTATTATGGTGAGTTATATTAACTTTTAAAGCCCTATATAAATCTTTTGATTTTACTCATCCCAAATCTCCTTTTTCAAAGCATTCTCCGCCAATTCATATAATTTTATCTCTCTTTCTAAAGCCACCATTTTCGCTTTTTTCCATAGCTTAGGATTAATCTTTATAGGATGTTTGCATTACCCCTATGTTTTTTCATTCTGCACTTTTAATACTGAGTCTGCACTTTTATTCAACAAAGGTTAGTATTTTAGGTGCAAAGCCCTTTCTAAGAAAAGGTTTCTTGTGAATTCTCGTGGTTTATTAATTGCAATTTATTACTGGAAGGACTATATAATCAAACTTACAGCGATAACCATAAAAAGAGCACAGGAGTTGAAGAAGATGCAGCGATTATGTATAGTGTGCAAAGGCTCGCGGTTATTATGCGGGCAGAAGACATGCCCCCTGCTCGCAGCTTTGAAACAGAAGACCAAGTTTGCGGAACTCCGCGACACAAAAGAGTTCTTCGGTCCTTCAACTTCCGTCTTCGTTGGCCGAATAGGCTATCCCTGCGTAAGTGTAGGTCCGATGACGGTATTAGAAGCCGCGGAATCCGAGGTCACAATCGGAAGACTGGAAGACCCGGGCGAGTGGTTCGCTCACGGTCTCGGTATGGAACAGATAATAGAACTGAGAAGTTTCACGTTACGCTCGAAACGCGGTGAGGACATAAAATCTCGCTCGAATTTTGTCGCGGACATGTCAGAAATAGCCATGGCTAAGCAGCCGGTAGATGTTGAACTCACGTTTAAGAACAAACCTTCCTTTAATCTCTCGTTCTCCGATGTAACTCGACCGACAGGCGCCAGTGTGAACGTGG
>QBUL01000042.1 GCA_013180605.1 Candidatus Methanophagaceae archaeon GoMg1
TTGGGATTTTGGATTTTGATATTGTTTAGGATTTGGTGCTTAGGATTTAGGATTTTCCACTCTTTATCCAGAGGGTCAGGTCGGTTCACCTGTACACCGACTTTGACGGTTTCTCGTCTTTTCCAGTGTATTTCAATCTCCCACCGCGGAAATCGAACTCTGGAGGGTTCCTCTCGGCATCTATTAGCTCTCGTGTTCTACCTGCAATTTGTGCTTCGGGATTCGCTGCCTCTGCCCTCGCCGCACTTTTTGCTACGTGTAAATCGTCTATTTTCATCATTCCGGTTGCCGCTTCGGTAGCCGAGATAAACGCCTGCAACTTCACGCTTAATGGGTCTATTATCCCCTCTTTCATTACGTCTTCCACGCAGCACTTATCGCTGCCCGATATACCGGCATTCTTATCACCTGCGAAATGATCTGCCCTGAGTTTCGTAAGTGCATCTATCTGGTTCATTCCATTATTCTTCGCTAACGCCTTTGGTATAGACTCCAGAGCGTCAGCAAAAGCGTCCATTGCCAGCTGCTCCTTACTCGGTATCTTCTTTGCGAATTTCCTCACACGATGCGCACATTCCATTTCCACCGCACCACCGCCGGGTACCACGCGGTTGTCCTCAAACAGTTGTGCAACGGCGTGCAGGGCACTTTTTATCTCGCCTACGAGCCCCTCTAAAACCCTGGTTGATGCGCCCCGTATAAACATCGTTGCGGATTTCTTATGCGAGCACTGCTCAAAAAACACGTAGTTATCACCGCTTATCTCTCGCTGGACTACTCTTCCCGCAGAGCCAAATTTGTCTTCACTGAGGTCACTTACGTCTTTCACTATCTTTCCTCCCGTAGACCGCTCTAATCGTTTCATGTCCGTTAATTTTACCCTTTTTATCAGCATTATCCCTGCTCGGCGGAACTTACCCAGTGCATCGTCATCCACACCCCACCGACAACAAATCACGTTTGCACCGGATTTTACTACCGGGTCCACGACCGCATCAAAAATCTTTGCTCTTGCCTCCCGGAACTCATTGAACTGCGAAGGTTTTGAGAGTTTCACGTGAAAATCAAGTGCTCCGAGCGTTTCGCCCGCTTTACTGCGTTCTCGTGCTCCCGTACCGGTTTTGAGTTCTTGTCTCCCCTTTATCTTTGGCTCTTTATGCTCAAGCGGGAAATCAAGCAAAGCTATTCTCGCAGGCGTCATCTCCGTTGGAAGTGCCGCTAAAACCTCTCGGTCCACCACGACTCCTTCAGCAAAACCCGTCTCCTGCATTCTGCCCCCGCTCTTTGTTTCTATCGCGATGTCATCCACGTCTATTGGCTTATTCCCCGCACCATCGCCATCGCTATCGTCATCGCTTATTCGTTTTATGCTTTGTACTACCGCATCCGCCAATTTATCTTCCGCATAATAATCACCTTTCTTTAACGCGGTCTTTGCCACGCACTGCAAGAGTTCATCGCCCCCTGCACCTCGCACGTCCACCTCAGCCGCTATGTCAGCTAAAATTTCTTTTACGCGCTCAAGAGCGAGTTCGTAACCCGTCACCACGATATTTTGATGCACACCCTCGTTTTTCAGCTCAAATCCCTGCTTCACCAGCTCGCCCGTCAGAATCATCACCGTAGCTATGCCATCACCCACTCTCTCCCCCTGTGTTAACCCTGCATTTATCAGCATGTCCGCGGTAGGGTGCATATGTTTCAGTTCCTTTATCAGGCTGTATGCGTTGCCCGAAACGAGGTCAGCGGCTTCTATTTTAGTCGCACCCTGTGTTATCAACATCTTTGACCCAAAAGGACCGAGAATCGGCTTAAACATATCAGAAAAAGTAGCGGAAACCAGCACATTCGCCTCTTGTATCTCTTCCGGCGATACGGCCCCCGGTGGCAATTCCTCCTTTATCGTCATTTCTTCTTCCCTCTCTCCTTCTCCTACATTTTCACTGTAATGCGAATAATAATAAATACATCTCTATACTAAAAATAGCTTTTAGTTCCGTAGCGAATTTACACAAAAGAGAGAGAAATGGATAAGAGCGAAAAAGACAAACTTAATAAAGCACTCAAAAAATATTTTTTTGATGTTTATAATAAATATTCTGGGTATTCTATCTGGCGCCAATCCTTGCGTATTTACAAAAGAAGCAAAAATAAGCCTCCATTAAACCAATTTTAGAGCAGAAACTTTTGTCCAAGCATTTGGTTTTTTATGTTTATATAATTTAACAAGTTTACTACTACATGACTTTCGGCTATAAATACTCCTGCGACGGGTTAAACTGTATACTATTTGAGTACATAGTCCAAATTTATAGTGACACCAATGAACCAAGCTAATCGCTTAGCAGAGATTTTACGAATCATAGAAGAAGTGGAAAACTCTTCGCTATCGGTCAGTAGGTATTTTAAGGAGAAAGATGCGCCTTTTGGATATGTGCAATATTACACATACAAGAAGGCGCTGAGGGAAAGGGGCGTAGAAGGCTTATATAACCAAAGAAGGTGATGGATCTGGATGAAACACCCGGATTATATATAATATGTTCCCCAAAAAGGTGCGGAGTTAAGGTTAGAAAGAAAAGCTTTACCAACAAACTTTCTTTCACAAAGAAACCTATATTTTTTTAGTAAAGGTTTTTGCTTGCAAAAAAAAAAAGCTTTAGCACAGGTTCTTTCTTTACATTGAAAGAAAGTGTTGTGTAATGGAACTCGTAGTACTGAGATTGGGGCACCGCCCGGAAAGGGACAAACGAATAACCACGCATGTCGGATTAGTTGGACGCGCATTGGGCGCAAAAGGCATGCTGCTCGCTTCGGATGATAGAGGTATAGGGAGGAGTATAGAAGAAGTAACAACGAGATGGGGTGGTGATTTCTTTGTGCAAACAGGTGTGAAATGGAGAGACGAAGTAAAGAGTTGGAAGCGAGAAGGAGGAAAAGTATGTCATCTCACGATGTACGGTGAGAACATTCTTGACGTGATAGCTGAGATAAGAGAAGAAGCGAAAAAAGAAAAAGCACGTATAATGGTTGTAGTAGGTGCTGAGAAGGTTCCCTACGACGTTTTCGGTGCGGCGGACTGGAACGTTGCAGTATCGAATCAACCGCACTCGGAAATAGCAGCACTGGCATTATTCCTCGATTATTTGCAGCAAGGCGAAGAACTAAACGCTAAGTTTGAACATGCCGAACTGGAAATAGTGCCAAGAAGGAAGGGGAAAGAGGTAGAGGTGAAGGATAAGGAGAAGTTAAAGAGGAAAAAAAAAGCAACAAGAAAATAAATTATAATTATTGACACAGATTAACGCAGATTAACACAGATGATGAGAATCAATACGGTTAAACTAAAATAAATCTGCGTAAATCAGTGTAAATCTGTGT
>QBUL01000041.1 GCA_013180605.1 Candidatus Methanophagaceae archaeon GoMg1
GTTACCGAAAGCAAGACAGAGACCATTGAAAATTTCTCCTCGTTGATTAGCATTACGACGACCACGCAGAGCGAAAAGAAAAGAACCGTTGCTGGCACACTATTTGGAAAAGACGACTTAAGAATAGTGCGGCTTGATGGATTCAGGGTAGATGCATCTCCTTCCGGGTATATGCTTCTATGCTCCTTTTCGGATAAGCCGGGGGTGATAGGTCCCGTATGTACGATTTTGGGTGACAGGGGAATAAACATCGCAGGGATGCAGGTAGGAAGGGAGAAAGCAGGAGGAGAAGCGGTTATGGTGCTTAACGTAGATAGCAGCGTTGGTGAAGATACAATGGAAAAGATAAAAGAGGTGGAGAACATATTTGATGTGAAACTTGTGAGGCTATAAGATATAGAACAAAAAACAAATTATAGACACAGATTAACGCAGATTAGCACAGACAAGAACAAAAGAAAGAAAAAATCCGTGTAAATCAGTGTCTTAAATAGAAGGAGGTTATACGTTAACTATATACAATGAAAAAGAAGAAACCAAAATTCGAGCGATACGGATGGCGGAAAAAGAAGAAATTGAGTAAGAGCTGGAGAAGACCTCGGGGTATTGATAACAAGATGAGAGAGCATATAGCGGCGAAAGGTGCGATGGTGAACTCTGGATATAGGGGAAAGAAAGAAGAGCGGGGACTGCATCCTTCTGGAGTGCGAGAAGTGCCTGTTTTTAATGTGAATGACCTTGCTAAGGCTGTATCGGTACCAACGCCAGTACCCGTAGCAGCGCGGATAGCATCAGGAGTGGGAAGGCGAAAAAGGGAACAAATAGAAGAGGAAGCCGCAGCGCGTGGTATAAAGGTGCTTAATCCTAAACAAGAAAGTAGGTAATAGATTGCAGACACAGATTAACGCAGATACGATAAAAACCAACAATGCTAACTCAAATTAAATAAGTCCGTGTAAATCAGTGTAAATCCGTGTCTTAAATAAAAGGAGGTTATACGTTATATACAATTAAAGAGAAGTTTATGCCAAAAAGAGCTCCTGACCCCATTACCGAGGAAGAACTGAACAAAATCCTTGATGCTGCCATTATACGTGACAGAGACTATTTATTGTTGCGAGTGCTTGCAAGAACCGGCATTCGGATAGGCGAACTTTACGGTGTTTATAAACGTGAGCAAAGAAGGTGGATATACGGGATACAGAAGAAGGATATTGACTTCGGAAACAAAAGGCTGTGGGTATATTCGTTGAAACAGCGTAAATATGTAAGAAGAGAAGTTCTTGTTGACGATGCCACTATCGTGCTGCTGAAGAGATATACAGAAAAGATGAAGCCAGAGGATTATGTATTCAGAAGCATCTCGTACAGGCAGATTCAGCGACTGCCGAGGAAGTATGCTCAGCTTGCAGGGGTGGAAAAAAATGTGACTTGTCATTCCCTTCGGCACTTCTTTATCACACATTCATGGAGAAAAGGGATGGACATTGCCCGACTGCAGCATCTTGCAGGTCATACTGACTTGAAAACCACGATGATATACACGCATGTGACGACAGAAGACGTGGAGAAGAAATATCGTGAGATATACGAAGAATAAGTTTCGCGGCGGCACTATCTAAAAATCAAGTGATTTATCACCGCGGAGAGCGCAGAGTACGTAGAGTTTTGATACTGTTCAACAATTGTTTGGGCTTTCTGATGCCTTTGCGTTCTCCGTGTGCTCTGCGGTGAAATTTAATGCTTTACCAATTTCACTAGAAAATTCGACTGTGCCGTTAAAAGGGCATCTTAAAGAAGAAGGGGACAAAAACGAAATATTTATATTTATGGAAACTTACAATGTTTAACATGGCTGCCACAAAGAGAATACCTATATCGCCGGGGATTTGGGAAGAATTGAGTAGATTGAAAGAGCAGGGACAAACTTTTGATGAACTAATCGTGAAGATGATCGAGAGGGAGAAAAAGCTCAGGCTTATCAAAGATATGAAAAGGATGGAAGAAACGGCGGGATTCGGGGATATTATGACGGTTGAAGAAGCACACAAGAGATATGGAAGGCTTTAATAAAGATACTTATACCCCCATAAAATTGGAATGAATGTTAAAAGGGGGAATAAAAAGGGATGAGAATGCCGAATAAACCCTTATCTAAGGGTAAGGAACGTTTTATAGAACAATTAGGCGAACGGGGATTAATAGAGATAATAGTGAACAAATTTAATGCAAATGCGAATAGGCGAATCGTAACGGTTGGGGCTGGTGAAGACGATTGTGCAGTTATAGATATAGACAGCGCAAGAGGGGAGCGTAAATATCTCGTTGTCACCACAGATACAGTGCAAGAATCAACACATCTTCCGGAGGGTATTTCTCCTTTTCAAATAGGCTGGACTGCCGCAGCCGTAAATTTAAGCGATGTTGCCGCGATGGGAGCACGCCCCTTTGCATTTACCGTTGCGATGGGCATCCCCGAACACACCGAGACATCATTTGTGAAAGAAGTAGTAGAAGGAATAGAAAAATGCGCCTCTGCTTATCATACGGCAGTTGTCGGCGGTGACATAACAAGAAGCAAAGAGCTTATCTTAACCGGGACTTGTCTCGGGTTTGCCGACAGACCGGTAAGACGAGCGGGAGCCAGAGTTGACGACCTCGTATGCGTGACGGGTTCGCTGGGTAATGCTGCACTTGGTATGAACCTGATAAAAAGATTTAGAGACACGGAAATAAAAGTGCCCGTGAAGGTAGAAGAAATAGCAAAAAAAGCGCTATTTCAACCCCTGCCAAGGATACGGGAAGGCATCGCACTTGCGGACTCGGGATTGGTAACCTCGATGATTGACATAAGTGATGGTCTTGCGATTTCTTTAGCAGAGCTCGCAAAAAGTAGCGGGGTGGGATTTGAGATATACGAGGACAAAGTGCCCGTATTGAGCGAAGAGCTAAGAACTGCAGAAGCTTTTGATTTGTCCTCGATTGGCGTTGAGCGTCGAGCACTTGCATCTTACGGTGGAGACTATGAATTATTGTTCACTATTAATATTGATGCGAACGGTTTGGAAAGGATGAGCGAGACGATAGAAATGAGCGTTATAGGTAAAGTAACGCCGCATGAAGCGGGGATTTATTTTAAAAAAGGTGAAGAGAAGGAAAAGATAGAATTAGTAGGGTATCAGCACTTTTAGTGGCACACTCGAATTTTTCAGTAAAATTCCAATATCCTTAAAATTCACCGCAGAGCACACAGAGAACGCAGAGGCACTAGAAAACCAAAGCAATGATTGAACAGTCTTAAAACTCTGCGTACTCGGCGCTCTCCGCGGTGATAAATCACTTGATTTTTAGA
>QBUL01000175.1 GCA_013180605.1 Candidatus Methanophagaceae archaeon GoMg1
TTGAAGGAGTACCTGGGAGTGCTGTGAGTCAAACTTTCTTTCACAAAGAAAGTTTGATTGATAAAACTTTTTGGAAAAAAGTTTAAGTATGGACGAGAAGTTAAAAACGAGAATAGAAGGACTCAGTGG
This sequence comes from Candidatus Methanophagaceae archaeon GoMg1, assembly GCA_013180605.1. Classification (GTDB taxonomy): domain Archaea; phylum Halobacteriota; class Syntropharchaeia; order Alkanophagales; family Methanospirareceae; genus QEXZ01. The sequence continues at coordinate 130 of QBUL01000175.1, forward strand.
AGATGACGCAAGGATAATAGAAGGTGATTTCGAGCGTGAGTTATACAGCACGGACATCGGGGAAGTTCCATTTGCAAAGCGACTGTTTGACACCACTCCGGAGCTTGTAATTCAGCCTAAAAGCGTTGCCGCACTCAAAAAAATCGTTCTGTTCGCAAACGAAGAGAAAGAGGCAATATTTCCGCGAGGCTCTGTGTCTTCCGGGCTTGGAGGTGTGGTTCCCACTGTAAAGGGCATCGTTCTTGATTTATCGTTCATGAATAAGATTGTTGAGTTGAACAGGGAAAAAGAGACGCTAAAAGTCCAGACAGGCGTAAGATGGTCGGAAATCGAGAATTTTTTGAACCCAGAGAATCTCTCGCTCAGAGCTTATCCTTCGAGCTTCTTTTCCACTGTTGGAGGCTGGATTGCTACTGGGGGGTATGGCATAGGAAGCTACCGGTTCGGGCATCTTAAATACCAGATTGAATCACTTGAGGTTATGTTTCCTTCTGGAGAGGTAAAGTCCATTCTGTCAGAGGAAGAGGAGTTCGCACGGTTTTTCGGCACAGAGGGGCAGTTCGGCATAGTCCTGACTGCTGTCTTGAAACTGAGAAAGAAGCAAAAAAAATCACTACCACATCTGATATACCTTGAAAGTGCCGAAGATGCTTTCGATTTCATACGGGGCATGATAAAAGAGGAACTCAAACCAAACCACATAAAATTCTTAGATGCCGCACATCTTGAAGTGGTAAACACCTTTCTGGGCGAGGATTTATTCCACATGAAAGATGCGGTATTAGTAGAGTTTGAAGAGGACGATGAAGAAACGAAATTTCTCGACTTCGCACAGAGCAGAGGTAGCCTTGCAGAAGATTATCTCTCAAATTACATCTGGCATGAAAGGCTTTTCCCGATGAAGAGAAGAGGCGGCAAACCAACTCCACTGGCATGTGAACTCCTTATCCCACTTGAAAAGGCTGTCCCGTATCTTAAGGAGGTAAAAAAGATAACAGAAAGATGCTGGATGAATATACATGTGGAATCGCATATTGTGGGAAAAGACAAAGCACTACTAATGTTAACGCACCTGTGCGATGTAAGAGAGCCAAAAGCATACCTCGTCCATATATCTCTTATCCCTGTGCTCACGAGACTCGGGCTAAAGTTTGGTGGAGTCCCTTACGGTATCGGCATCTGGAATGTCCCCTTCATAAAGGACAAATGTGAGAAGAAGAGGCTTAAAATCTACAAAGCGTACAAGAAAGAGGTTGACCCGAGAAACATTTTAAATCCGTATAAATTCTTCTCCGTGAAGACAAAAATGGCAAATATACTGGGAATAACGTTTAAACCGCCTCTGTTCAGACTGCTGATCCACCTTGCATCTTTGACTACGCCGATTTTTGGTAAACTTGTATCCCCCAAGGAAGAGTTTAAAGAGGAATCGGTACTTGAAAAGACGGTATATTCATGTATTAAATGCGGGAGTTGTGCTGCTAACTGTCCTGCGTATCTTGTTACCAATGAAGAATCAGTGGTCCCAAAGAACAAGCTCTATCTTGCTAAAAAACTGCTCGAAGGAGAAGAAATATCGAAAAATGATTCGGATAAGGTCTTTTTATGCACGCATTGCGGGATGTGCAGAGAAGTCTGTCAGAATGACCTGGACCTTGTCACGGCATGGTCAGAGCTGGAGAAGATGCTTGAAGACAGATTTGGCAAGCCGGAAGAAGCCATAAGGGATTTCGTTTCGACGATGGAATCAAGTGAAGATTACTGGAGGTTTGTATATAAACCTTTCTTTCAAAAAGAAAGCTTTACCAAAGAAACCGTTAACACGGACATTTTGAGCTTTTACGGAGGTTAACATGCCAAAAAAATATAGTATCGACGTGACGCCGACACCGCCGAGGTATCCGCCTGTCGGGAAGTTTGAGATAGAACGAGGAGAGAACTGCATAAATTGTGGAAGGTGCGCAATAGCTTGCCTTTACGATGTCCATAAAAGACAGGAGGAAGACCCAAGATGTATGGCAGAACCCGTTGATTATCGCTGTAAAGGATGTTTTAGTTGTATCCAGGAGTGCCCGAGAGAGGCTTTGGCCATTCGTGAGAATAAGGAATATCCCAAGCTTGGCGATTCGTACTGGACTCCCGAGATAATCAGTTCGAACTGGTATCAGGCAGAGACAGGTAAGATACCCGTTTCAGGTGCTGGATACAGGGGACCTTTTTCCGGTGAAGGTTTCGATTCGATGTGGACAGACATGTCTGAAATTGTAAGACCAACGAGGGATGGGATTCATGGTAGAGAATATATCAGCACCGTTGTTGAAATCGGGAGAAAGTTACCTGCAATCAAATTTGATGCCATCGGGGAAATCGCATCGCCAACTCCCCCTGCACTAAGTATTCCGTTACCGATAATCTTCAATACACCCCCTTTCGGAAGATATGGGAACGTATATGAAGCAATGGCAAAGGCAGCCTCTTACTTAGGCACTTTTATGATTGTGGACCCTGATGAGTGGTTTAAGAGTGAAGAGAATAGGGAAGGGGGAATAGGGAATAGGGGTCACACTTCACACCTCATACCTCACATCTCACATCTCACACCTCACACCTTTGAAGCAGATTTGATTAAGACATGCAAAATGGTTGAGTTGGAATATGAAGAAGACGTTCTGGGTATGGTAAACGAGGCTAAGAAGCTAAGTCCCGGAACTATTGTCTCTGTAAGGGTTCCTTTTGGTGATAATGTAGAGAAAATCGTAGAAGAGTTGACTTATGCAGGTGTGGAGGTCATTCATCTTTACGCAGACGTCAATGGTCAAACTTTTAAGAAAAGTTTAATCAAAAACGCTTCGCAGCAAACTTTTAGAAAAAGTTTGTTTATAAAGGATATGACCCTAAATGTCCATAGGCATCTGGTGGACCTCAAAATCCGGGACGAAGTCACGCTCATCGTGAGTGGCGGTATCGCAATGGCAGAGCATGTGGCAAAATCAATAGTATGCGGTGCGGATTTGACTGCTATTGACCTGCCGCTTCTTATCGCTCTTGAATGCCGATATTGTAAAGAATGTCTTAATAATCAAACTTTTAAAAAAAGTTTAATCGGAAATGCTCCGCAAGCTCCGCAATCCTGTCCCATAGAGTTAAAGAATGCAAACCCGGAATGGGGAGCAAAACGCATAATAAATCTCATTGGAGCATGGAGGAACCAACTTCTTGAAGTTTTGGGTGCTATGGGATTAAGAGAGGTTAGGAGGCTGCGTGGTGAAGTAGGAAGGGCAATCTTCATTGAAGAAATTGAGAAAGAGACATTTGATAAAGTTTTTGTAAGTCCACAGTATATTAAGTAATTACGGGGTGCATACGATGATAAGTCCAGCGATTAAAATTGCTTCTTCAAGATTTCCGAATGAGATAAGTGAGATAGAAGTAAAAAGGGACGTTTCTAAATGCATAAACTGCGGCACATGCGCTAAGGTATGTCCGTTCGGAGTCCATGAGCGAAAAACAGGTTATAATAGGGTTTCAAAGCCTTTGAGTTACCTCTGCATAGGCACTTCATGCGAAGATAACCCGTTTTACTGCGTCAATCGCTGCCCCAGAAATGCGCTTTCTCTTGACATAAGTTCTGAATACAGTACTATTGGCGATTACCGCTGGACTCGAGACCTTATAATCGGAACATGGAAACAGGCAGAGACAGGAATGCCGCTTAAAGGGCGGAGATATGAAATTGGGAACTCAGGGGGTGGGTTTGACCGTATATTCTTCAATTTCCCAAAAGATGAGGACGGGATTGAAGATGAAGATATAAGCACCGGGATAGAGCTGAATAGAAGGAAGGGGAAGAAAATCAGTATTGAGGTGCCGTTCTATGGCGGCGGGATGTCCTTTGGTTCTGTCAGTCTATCAGTAATGCTTGCAAGAGCAAAAGCGGCGAGAGCATGGGGCACATTTACATGCACGGGTGAAGGAGGTTATCCAGAAAAATTGAAAGAATACGATGATAACGTGATTACACAGGTAGCAACCGGGTTATTTGGTGTGATGGAAGATACGATTCAACGTGTAAAGATAGTGGAATTCAAATATGCACAGGGAGCAAAGCCGGGTCTTGGCGGGCATTTACTTGGCGATAAAGTAACACCCGAAGTAGCACGTATGCGAGAAGCGGTTCTAGGGAGTAGCCTGTTTTCTCCTTTTCCATTTCATAGCGTATATTCGGTGGAAGACCATAAAAAACATGTAGATTGGATAAAAGAGATAAATCCTGATGCTATTGTCTCGGTAAAGGTTTCAACGCCCACAGATGTAGATATGGTTGCGGTAGGAAGCTATTACGCAGGTGCAAATATTATCCATCTGGATGGTAGCTATGGCGGCACGGGGGCGGCACCCGATATTGCGAAGAAGAACATCGCAATGCCTATCGAGTATGCGATACCGAAGGTGCATGAGTTCCTCAAGGAGCAGGGTATGCGAGATAAGATGACGCTTATCGCAAGTGGCGGTATAAGAACGGCACACGATGCGGCAAAAGCGATTGCGCTGGGTGCTGACGGCGTCGTTATCGGCACTGCCGAGCTCGTTGCACTGGGTTGTGTGCGGTGCGGTAATTGTGAATCTGGTAGGGGATGCCCACGAGGAATTGCAACAACCGACCCGGAACTTTCCAGGGCGGTTGACGTAGAATGGGGTGCTCAACGTCTGATTAATCTATATGCAGCATGGAGGAGCGAGATTGTGGAGGTCCTTAGAAGGTTCGGGATGAGAAGTGTAAAGGAACTGGTGGGGAGATACGATTGTTTGTGTTATGTGGATATAACAAGGAGGAAATGAAGTTATGAAAATATACAAATCAGAAGTAGAAGGAGGATGCGGAGTCGTTGGTTTCGCATCCACGATTCCGGTCAAGGGTAAGCACATATTTGAGCCCTCTATTCAGATGCATAACCGCGGTAACGGAAAGGGGGGAGGTATCGCGGCAGTTGGTCTCTCACACGAAGACCTCGGCGTTTCCGCGTCAGTACTTGAAAACGATTACCTGCTGCAGATAGCACTACTCGACCCGAAATCCCGCAGCGAGATAGAAGAGGAGTTCATAACGCCTTTAATGGACGTTGACAAGTCAGAAAGGATACTGACCGTTTCAGATTATCGAGAGATAAAGGGATTAGAGACGAAACCACCAGAGGTATGGCGGTATTTTGTCCGTGTTAAGGTGGATGTGCTTGACAGGTTCATAAACGAAACTAAACGGGAAGATATAGACCGAAGAAGTGCAGAAGACGAGTTCGTCTATCAGAATAGCTTCAAAATCAATACGAAGTTTTACGCTTCGCTCGGCGAAAAGAGGGCGTTTGTGCTCTCTCACGGCAGGAATATGATGATATTGAAGATCGTTGGTTATGCCGAGGACATAGTAAGATACTATAAACTTGAGGATTTCAGAGCTCATGTCTGGATAGCGCATCAGCGTTATCCCACAAGGGGCAGGGTATGGCATCCTGGTGGGGCTCATCCGTTTATGGGAATGCATGAAGCGCTTGTTCACAATGGTGATTTCGCTAACTACCATTCCGTAGTGGAATATCTTGAACAGCGCGGCAGACATCCTCTATTCTTGACCGATACCGAGGTTTCCGTTCTGTTATTCGACCTGTTAAACAGGAACCCTAAATATAACTATCCGCTGGAATATATTATCGAGGCGATGGCGCCCACGACCGAATTTGACTTTGATAACCTACCGCGGGAAAAGCAGGAGATATACCACGCTATACAGACCATGCACATTCATGGGTCGCCTGACGGACCCTGGTTCTTTATAATCGCGCGAAACGAACCTTACGAGAACTATTTCCAGTTGATTGGAATAACGGACACCGCGATGTTGAGACCGCAGGTATTTGCGCTTGTAGAGGGAGAAGAAGTTCAGATAGGACTCATCGGGTCAGAAAAGCAAGCGATAGATGCAACGCTTAAGAGTTTATCAGAGGAGGATAAGAGATTCCCTTCCGTCGCCGATAAGTACTGGAATGCACGTGGTGGAAGCTATACCGATGGTGGTGCGTTCATATTCACGATAAGAGGTGCTGAGAAGAAAACTCTCGTATGCACCAATAAGTTCGGTGAAGCTGTGAAAACACCGGAATATCAGACGCACTGCGATTTCACAAAACCCATTACGCCTCCACCAGATGGCGATAAACAAAAAGAACTGATAGATGCTGAATTGAAAAACCCGTTAAACTTATTCGAGTTCTTGAAAAGAGGCGTTACGGGATGGGACTGTAATAAGCTGCGATGGACTGTATCCGAGCTTACAAAGTATGCAAAAGAGGGAGAAGGGAGAAAGGAGAAGGGGGAAGAGAGAAGAGAAAAAGGAGAGGGGAATGAGCCTCATATCTCACACCTCACACCTCACACCTCCCGTAAGGCGATTGTGATAGAGGGTTTAACGCTCCTTAACGACCGCAGGTATGACACGGGCACTAAAAAGAGGAGTTCGATAGTCCAGATGGTAAAAGAAGCACTTCACAGGATATGTGATGCGACACCAGCGGTAGAAGCCAAAAGCGCGGAGAGATATCACTTGATTCGGTGGTCGAATAAGGACCGTTTAAGACCGCCAGAGGGAGAAGGAGACGTTTTGATTATAGATGCGGCGGATTTTCCACCCGAAGGAGAAGAAAGTGATGCGAGGCTTGTCGTAAAGGCTTATGAGAGGGGCTGGAAGAATTTTATTGTCTATAACGCACAGGGGCAGCGTTTTTGCGGCTCGGGATTAGGACCTCATACAACAGGTGTGAGGATTGACGTTTATGATAGTTCCGGTGATTATCTTGGCTCGTCTATGGACGGTGCTGAACTTTACATTCACGGGAACGGGCAGGACCAGCTCGGGCAGATATTGAAGAAAGGTAAGCTCGTTATCTTCGGTGATATCGGGCAGACATTCATGTATGGAGCAAAAGGAGGAGAAGCATACGTGTTGGGAAATGCGGCTGGCAGACCGCTAATAAACGCAGTGGGAAAGCCGCGTGTAGTGATAAATGGGACATGTCTTGATTATTTAGCGGAGTCGTTCATGGCGGGTGACCCTCTAAATGGCGGTGGCTTTGTAGTGGTGAATGGACTGGAACCCGATGAGAAAGGTAATTTTATAGAACAGGATACGCCATACCCGGGTTCAAATCTGTTTTCACTTGCATCTGGCGGTGCGATTTATATAAGAGACCCGCATCGTAAGCTGGTGGATGAGCAATTAAACGGTGGAGAATTCTCAATCCTTACGGCAGAAGATTGGGCGCTTATTTCACCTTATTTGAAGGAAAATGAGAGGCTTTTTGGTATATCTATTGAGAGTGCCCTTCTGGTAGTTAATGGCGAGAAGAAAACACCGCAGGAGGTGTATAGGAAGGTTAAGCCGTTGAAGACCGCTATCCTTGCAGCAGGTGAAGAGGTGGATGATTGTATCCTCCAAGATACCGCGGTTCATGGCAGAGAAGAAATGTATCAGAGAAGGAAAGTGGAATAGAAACGGCTATATTAGGATAAGATCATGGCGACTGAAGGAGAAAACAAAAAGTTTTTAAGTTGTTCATAAGAATAATAATATCTTATCATTTTCTTTGTTTACAAAAAAGACAAGCTTGCACTTATCATCTCAGCACGGGATATGACACATGGAGAACGGAGAAGATATGAGCAAAAATAGAAGTTCCATATCAAAAGCACGGAGCTATGAAGAAATTGGCGACTTTTGGGACATACATGACCTTGCCGATTATTGGGATAAAACTAAATCGGTTGAAATCGAAATTGATATCCAATCAGAAGTAACGTACTATGCTGTTGACAAAGAATTGTCGGCAAAGATCCGTGCTATTGCCAAACAACATGGTGTATCTGCGGATACACTTCTAAATTTGTGGGTTCAAGAGAAGCTGCAGGAACAAGCGACTTAATTTGCTGTTGTAGTGTAAACTAAAATAAGTCTGCGTAAATCCGTGTAAATCTGTGTCTTAAATAGGGGGAAGTTATACTTTAGGTACAGTAAAGAACGTTTCTCCGTAGTTCATCCGTAATTTTATCCCCTGTTAACCGTCATTTCTAGGGGTTAATCTTGTGGAATCTCGTGGTTTATTAATTGCAAATTGTTACTGAAATAACTATGATTTTAGAGCATAGTAGTATCCTAAAAAGCTAAATATTAGGACACTATTATATATATAACTATGGAAATCATAGAGTTTAACCCGTGGTGGGAAACTGGAGCAATAGAGAGGGATACCGCGTCAATGAAGAGGCGCGACCTTTTTCCAACGCTTAAGGAAAGCTTAGAAGCGCGATTTATTAAAAAATAAGGAGAGAATAAATAAAAGGGATTTGAAGGGCTTACTTAAGTTCGTTCTGCTCAATCGCGGAAATAAAGGAGGAGTTTGTTGTTAGCCGTGGTGGTGGTGATGAAAGAAGCATAGAGGCAGATGGAGTTAGAATAGAGATAGTGCCGATAAGTAGATTTTTATCTGTGCAAAGAACAATGATTATTTAATAGTAAAAGCAGAAGTCGTTGCAGATGCTATCAAAGACCATGCAGGGGAACTCCTACAAGCATCGTCGGTAATCACACCAGTAACCGTTAGGATACGAGGGAAAGTTTCACAACGCTGATATAAAGAAAACATTTTTTAGAACGAAAAATATTTAGGAAAACAAGAAAGTGCCAAAAGCAGAAGACGTCAAAAAAGTACTGGTAATAGGTTCTGGTCCGATACAAATAGGGCAGGCAGCCGAGTTCGATTTCTCCGGTTCACAAGCTTGCCGTGCGTTGCGAGAAGAGGGCGTGGAAGTTGTGCTCGTGAATTCCAACCCCGCAACGATAATGACCGATTTTGAGATGGCAGATGTTATATACATAGAACCGCTGGTGGCGGATGTAGTAGCGAAGATAGTGGAAAAGGAACGTCCTGATGGTATATTGGCTGGTTTGGGTGGGCAGACGGCATTGAACATGACTGTGGAATTAGCAGAACTCGGCGTATTATCAAAATACGATGTAAAAGTTCTTGGCACACCTTTGGAAGCTATATATGACGCTGAAGATCGAGAAAGATTCAAACAAACGATGGAACGCATAAACGAGCCGATACCGAGGGGTGTTACGGTTAATTCCGTGGCGGAAGCGGAAGAAGTTGTGACTGAGCTAGGTCTACCGCTCATAATTAGACCTTCTTACACCCTGGGAGGTACGGGAGGTGGAATAGCGAGGACGCTGGAGGAACTGAAGGGGATAGTATCTTACGGGCTACAAGTTTCGAGGATTCATCAGGTTTTAGTAGAAGAGAGCGTGCTTGGCTGGAAGGAGATAGAGTATGAGGTGATGCGTGATGCAAAGGACACGTGCATTACGATATGCAACATGGAAAACCTCGATGCAATGGGCATTCACACCGGCGAATCAATAGTGGTCACGCCTACACAGACATTATCCGATGAGGAACATCAGATGTTGAGGTCCGCGGCGATAAAAATAATACGTGCGTTAAGAGTAGAAGGTGGCTGTAATATCCAGTTAGCATTAAAAGAAGGCTTGTACAGAGTAATAGAAGTAAATCCTCGTGTGTCAAGGTCTTCTGCACTCGCATCAAAGGCTACCGGGTATCCAATTGCACGCGTAGCGGCGAAGATAGCAATAGGGCTGCATCTGGATGAGATAAGGAATGACGTGACTGCGGAGACGCCCGCTTCCTTCGAGCCCGCAATAGATTACGTAGTGGTGAAGATACCGAGATGGCCCTTTGATAAGTTCTCAAATGCGGATAGAACTTTAACGACGTCAATGAAGAGCACAGGCGAGGTAATGGCGATAGGGCGGACTTTTGAAGAGGCGTTACAAAAAGCGCTCCGGTCACTGGACATAGACAAGGACTTTGGCACAGGGTATGAGAACTGGTCAGAAGTGGAGTTAAAGCGACTTTTAGAAATTCCAACTGATGACCGTATTTTCGCGATTTACGAGGCTTTGAAAAGGGATGTTAGCATAAAGGAGATTGCTGAGCTTAGCTGCATAGACCTGTTCTTCATAAATAAGATAGCGAAGATAGTGCAGATGGAGACGAAATTGAAGGCGAACCTCCGTGAAAATCTAAGAAAAGCGAAGAGAATGGGGTTCACCGATGAGCGGATTGCATCGCTAACCGGGCGAAGCAGTGAAGAGATAAGCGACCTCAGAAGAAAAGAAGGTTTTTTGCCCACTTACAAGATGGTGGACACGTGTGCAGCGGAATTCGAGGCGAAAACGCCTTATTTCTATTCCTCTTATGAGCAAGAATGTGAATTAAAGCCTTCGGCACGAAAGAAGGTGTTGATTATTGGTGCGGGTCCTATCAGAATAGGGCAGGGAATCGAGTTCGATTATTGCACCGTGCATGCAGTCAAGGCACTGAAGGAAGAGGGAATAGAAGCGCATATAATAAATAATAACCCTGAGACCGTATCCACAGACTACGATACCTCGGACAAACTCTTCTTCGAGCCTTTGACGCTTGAAGACGTGATGAACGTGATAGAGAAGGAGAACTACGACGGTGTGATGGTGCAGTTTGGCGGTCAGACCTCGGTCAACTTAGCGGTACCACTGAAGAAAGAACTGGAACGGTTAGGGTCGAAGACGACAATCATGGGGACAGACCCGGAGAACATGGATATGGCAGAAGACAGAGAAAGATTCAGCAAGTTTCTCCTACGTCTGGGAATTCCACAGGCTGATAGCGGATATGCGACCTCATTTGAAGGCGCGAAGGAAGTAGTATCGAGGATAGGATTTCCCGTGCTTGTTCGCCCCTCCTATGTGTTGGGCGGAAGAGCAATGGAGATAGTGTATGACGAAGAAGAACTGGTAAGATACATGCATGAGGCGGTTCGTGTATCGAAGGATAAGCCAGTGCTAATAGACAAATTCCTGGAAAAAGCTACTGAGATAGACGTAGATGCCGTGTGCGATGGTGAGGAAGTGCTGATTGGTGCGATAATGGAGCACATAGAGGAAGCGGGCATTCATTCCGGCGATTCTGCTTGCGTTATTCCACCGCAATCATTGTCTGTGGATGTTATAGAGACGGTAAAGGACTACGTGAAGAGAATAGCGCTCGGGTTGCGGATAAAGGGTTTGCTTAATATTCAGATGGCGGCTAAGGATGATGTTGTTTACGTGCTGGAGGTGAATCCGAGGTCAAGTAGAACGATACCGTACGTTGCGAAAGCAACAGGGATACCACTTGCAAAACTCGCGGCTAAGGTGATGTTGGGGCATAAATTACGTGATTTGGGAGTTAAAGAGGTAGAACCAGGACATGTAGCAGTGAAGGAAGTCGTATTGCCTTTTTTGAAGTTTACGGGTGTGGACACTATTTTAGGACCTGAGATGAAGAGCACGGGCGAGGTGATGGGGATAGATGACGAGTTCGATAAGGCGTTTTTCAAGTCCGAACTCGCGGCGGATAATCCCTTGCCATTAGAGGTGGGCAGTACGGTCTTTATTTCGGTATGTAAAGAGGACAGAGAGGTGATAGGAGATGTTGCACATAAATTAAAAAAAGCGGAGCTGTCAATCGTCGGCACAGCAGGCACTGTGGAGTATCTAAGGCAGCAAGGGATTGACGCTAAGAAGTTAAGGAAGCTGCAAGAGGGGTCTCCGAATGTGATAGAAATGATGCACTCGCAAGAGATAAAATTGGTGATAAATACACCTACTGATAAACAGTCCTATAAGGATGGATACCAGATACGGAGGGCTTGTATTGAACTCGGTATTCCGTATATAACAACGATGCAGGCGGCGAAGGCTGCGGCATCTGCTATATTGGGGATGAAAGGTAGCGAAATAGAAGTGAAGTCAATAAATGAGTATTTCAAATGACACTTTTTCTTTTTAGAAAAAAGAAAACCTGTGCTAAAAGAAAAACTATGGAAATAGTTTTTAATGTAAAAAAGTTGTTGGTAAAGCTTTCTTTCTGCGAAGCTGCGAAGCATTTTTGGTCAAACTTTTACTAAAAGTTTGTTGATTAAACTTTCCTAAAGTTTGAAAGGAAAGGTTTATTTTAACTTTTACACTTTGCATTTTTCATTGTCTGTTAATATCCTTCAGCTCGTAAAGAAGGATTTCCTCATTCTTAAATCCCGATGTGAACCCTGCCTTAGAAAACAGAGCGAAGTACTCTTTTCTTTCTTCATTGCTCCAATTAACGTGTCCTGATTTCTCTTTTAATTCATCATAGACCTTAATGCCAACCTTCTTATTTTGCCACTTACACTCCGCGAATAAAATCTCTTTCGTAGTTTCATTCAAAGCCACGATGTCTATTTCATTATATTTCCAAACTTGGAATTGCCATAACTGATTGCCTTCAGGATGGTGAAATAGACCCTTGGTTCTCTCAATTCCTCGCGCAGTAGAAATTCGGGCTCCTCATACAGGATTTCACCCTTTGTAAGAACTTTTTCCTTTATATTTGTTGATACATCTTTGCTATCATCAAATTGCTGCAGGTAAAAAGGAATGCCACCAAGAATGGAATATGTTCGTATTCGCTCTTCTACCGAATATTTAGGAAAGAAAGAGCGGAGGTCTTTAAAGCTCAATGCCTCGACCTTCCATTGCCCCGTTCTCCGGCCATATAATGGTGATTTATAGCCCAAGACCTCATTTTCCATCATCCCGATAGACGAGCCCATAAGAATCAAGAATATATTTGATTCTTTCAGGTAGAGATCCCATATCCTCTGGAATAAATTTTGTAATCATGATTATAATAACCTAATTTATACATTATAAATGCCTTTGGAACCACAGATTACACAGATTTCCACAAGAAAGAATAATTTTTGATAATCGGACGCAGATGAACGCGGATAATCAGGATTTTAAATATAAGGAATTGACGGAGGAGATTAGGAGAATACAGTGATGATAGAACTTAATTTTGGCACTAAACCGGAAGTTAAACATAAGGCATTTGATAATTTGAGGAAATAGTTTTCTGCGTAAATCTGCGTCCTAAATAGGTAGGTGGAAGTTTATACTTTATATACCACAAGAAAAAAATCTCGTGGTTTTTTATTGTTTACGGGGTATCTTTTTGATAAAATCTTTGTAATTGTAAAGAAGTGGATATGATAACAGGAGTCAGAAAATGAAAGCAATTCTCGCACTTGAAGATGGAACCGTAGTAGAAGGAGAAGGTTGGGGCGCGGAGGGGACCGCATTAGGCGAACTCGTGTTTGCAACCCCGTTTACGGGTTACGAAGAAGCTCTGACCGACCCTTCGTATAAGGGACAGATATTAATGCCCACTTATCCGCTCATCGGGAACTACGGTGTGAGCGGTGCTAAATTCCAATCGGAAGGGATAAAAGCAGAAGGCTTTGTAGTAAGGGAGAAATGCGATTTTCCTTCGCATTATAAAATTAAGCGCAGTATAGAGCAATTTTTGAGAGAAGAAGGAGTGCCGGGAATATGCGAAATAGATACGAGGATGCTGACGATAAAAACGAGGCAATACGGCACGATGAAAGCATGTTTGAAAGTGGTAGAGGATTACAGTGAAGATGAAAAAGCGAATGCTTTAGAACTCGCAAGGACTCAACCCGATATCTCAGAGCTTGATTTGATAGAGCAGGTTACGTGCAAGAAGCCTTACAGGATAAAAGGGAAGGGAAAAAGGATAGCGGTACTTGATCTGGGTGTGAAGAGGAACATACTAAAGAACTTAGCAGAACGGGATTTGGACATTTTTGTGTTCCCGGCAAACGCCGAGGAATCCAAGATACGAGGTTCGAAACCGGATGCTTTGCTGCTTTCAAACGGACCCGGTGACCCGAAGCGTGGTAAAAACGCGCTAAGAGTGGTAAAAAATTTCGCAGGTGAGATACCTATTTTCGGTATTTGTCTTGGCTTACAGATAATAGCGCTTGCGCTTGGTTGCGACACGTATAAACTGAAATTCGGGCATCGGGGTGCGAACCAGCCCGTGAAGGACCTTAAAAGCGGGCGTGTGTACATAACGGCACAGAACCATGGTTTTGCAGTTGATAAAGACTCGATGGATGGTATAGCGGAACTAACGCAGATAAATGCGAATGATGATACAGTAGAAGGCTTCGAGAATGCTTATCTGGGCATAAAATGCGTGCAATATCACCCCGAGGCAAGTCCCGGCCCGTGGGATACGGAGCAGATCTTCTTTGACGAACTTGAAACAATAAGATAGGAAGGAGAAATCAAGAAAGAATAATTTTTGATGATCGGACGCAGATGAACGCAGATAATCAGGATTTTAAATATAATTTTGGCACTAAACCGGAAGTTAAACGTAAGGTTTTTATTTGATAATTTGAGGAAATAGTTTTCTGCGTAAATCTGCGTCCTAAATAGGTAGAAGTTATACTTTATATGCAATAAAAAGAAACACGCTTTAGACATTTTTTCTTTTAAAAAAAAGAAAAACATATTTCTTTGGTAAAGCTTTCTTTTTTAAAGAAAGGTTTATGATCGCAATAATAGACTATGGGATGGGGAATCTGTTCAGCATATACAACGGGATGAAAAAGGTGTATGATAATCCGATGCTGATTACTGCGGATAATATTCCAAGTATAAGAACCGCAGAAGGCGTTATTGTTCCAGGCGTGGGTGCGTTTGATGACTGCATACGGAACTTAGAACCTTTTTCTGAGGTGTTAATCGAGGTTGTAGAATCCGGCGTGCCTGTACTCTGGATCTGCATTGGGATGCAGATTCTGTTTGAAGCGAGCGAGGAGGGCAAGGAAAAAGGGTTGGGGTTGATACCAGGAAAAGTAGTTCGTTTACCTTCAAACGTGCGAGTGCCACACATGGGCTGGAACAATTTACATCTGCAAAGGCATTCAGAGCTGCTGGATGGGATTACGGATGCAGATTATTTCTATTTCGTGCATTCTTATTATTGCGTGCCGAGAGATGAAGACGCTACGGTAGCGTCGGTAGAATACGGGGTGGAATTAGCTGCGGTGGTGAGCAAGGACAATGTATATGGCGTGCAGTTTCATCCTGAGAAGTCATCGCAGAAGGGGTTGCAGGTTTTGAGTAATTTTGTAGGTATGTGTAAATAAGAAGGTAAAATGGTAAGTGGGATGGTTCGTCAAGAGTCGTGGATAAACGAAGTACTTCGTATTAATTCCTGTACCGGAAGGATAACCGAAGTTAAGTTCGGTTATTCACAGTTAGGCGAAACCGCAAACTAAATCATGTAAGGAGGACACATGCATAAAATTATCGAGACAGTGGCACAAAAGATGAAATTACCTTGCTGGTGGGTTGAGGCAATTGCCATTGAATACACAGAATGTCGAGAATATGCTACGCGCGATGAGATTTGGACGTTTAATTTTGACAAACTCTCCGAGTATGATCTAGAAGAAGCTGTTCGATCCCGTCACGTAGTAGTACATGGTACCTTGATGCATAACGTTTCTGCTGATGTGTGGTCATCTCGAGCCATCGAACGGCTAGTTAGTAACATCCCAGTTGGCCTTTGTGAACAACCTGATGATGTAATCGCTGAAGGTCTGGTATCGGATTATCATTTTCCATTCATAGGCAACCCTATTGATGTGTGGGATCCGAAACTCAGTTTTTCAAGCCATTTCCAGGTCCTTGATAATGGCCAATTTTGGCAATGGCATATTGCAGATTTTGTTCAAGTTAAAGGGAGACACTATGGAAAATGGACTTCTTCTGAAGTTGATTTAGAACCTCTTGATCAAATTCGTGAAAAGTCAGCTTTGCTCCGCAATCCTGCGATTAAACCCGGAGAACCCGGACATACTGATTTCAAAGTGGAGGTTGAAAAGTTTTATCAGTGGTTAAATGATCTTAGACGCCCAATACTGGACGCTTTGTGGGATATTCATGTTAGGAAACGTCGTGCTCAATCGAGTTTTCCAAAGGTAACTAAGTGTATACCTCCACAATTATCACGCTTCGAGTCCTTCACTATCCGAAATGGCGAGATTTATACTAAATTCTTTGCAGCACCTGTATTCTTTCGCAGCTGTCGCCAACACGCCATTGAAGCCGAAAAACTCGTTTCCTCTGGAGACAAACAAGGAAGTGCCGCAAAACTAGATGATATCTATCAAGAGAGGGCTAATGCAATAATTTTAGGCGCAGCATGTCTTGAAGCTTTCATTAATGATCTTGGATTTGAACATTTTCCAAAACTTTGGAAGAACGTTGAGAGTTTGTCGTTAACCGCTAAATGGCAACTTTATCTGGTATTGAAAGGTAAAGATGATTTATTTGGTCCTAGTCGGGAACCATATCAATCGCTTGTTCAACTTAAAAAGAGCCGTGATAAAATGATGCATTTTAAAGGTGATTATAAGAAAGTGCGCAAAATGACTAATGGGGTAATTACCCATACCGAACTCGATTTGCCGAGAGGATTTGTTTGTGCTTTGCCTAATCGGCTTGAGCAGTTAATTCGAGAATTATGTGAGGCTACTGCCTTACCGATTCCACCATGGCTTACGCCAAAGCCAAATTTGGGATGGATGTAAATAGGATAAATGAGATTTGAGCGGCTTCGCCTAACAGAGCGTATCTGGCTTCGTGCCTTCGGCACTCCGCCCAAATTCCTCGCCTTCGGCCAACTTCAGATACGTTCGGGACGTTAAGTGAGCCACTCGATTTCACCTTGAAAGAATAAAAATATTTAAAAGGCGTTCATTTGTAATAGTAAAGTTGGTGATGAACACAAATGTTAGCAAAACGGATTATCCCCTGTTTGGACTGTGATTTTGGTGTGCCTGGAGGGCGAGTAGTAAAAGGAATAGAGTTCAAGCAGATAAGATACGCAGGTATCCCTTGGGAACTCGCAGCGGAATACGATGAGCAAGGCGCAGATGAGCTTGTTTTCCTGGACATCACCGCATCACACGAACGCAGAGAAACGATGGCGCACGTAATAGAAAAAACGGCGAGTAACGTGTTCATGCCGCTTACCGTAGGTGGCGGTATTCACAGCCTTGAGGATGCGAGAAGAGCATTCAATGCCGGTGCGGACAAAGTCTCTGTGAACACGGCAGCATTAAAGAATCCTGAACTGGTGAACGAGCTTGCAAAACGGTTTGGCAGTCAGGCTTGTATGGTTGCAATAGATGCGAAGAGGAGATATGTGCGCAGTGAAGAGGACGCAGGAAAGGCAATAGAAGAAGGTAGGGAGATAATAGACACGCGAGAAGGCAAATGTTGGTTTGAATGCTCCTTCTACGGCGGCAGGAAGTTCACGGGCGTGGATGCGATAAAATGGGCAATGGAAGTAGAGAAACGAGGCGCAGGTGAAATAATGCTCACGAGCATGGACCGAGATGGGACAAAAGACGGTTTCGACCTAGAGTTAACCGCGGCGGTTTGCGACCGGGTAAATATCCCGATTATCGCCTCGGGCGGCTGTGGGTTGCCTTCACACATAAAGGACGTATTCAAGTTCACCGACGCTTCTGCGGCACTCGCTGCTTCTATCTTCCACTATAAGGAATACACCGTTCGTGAGGTCAAACAGTATTTAAATGAGAATGGGGTTCACGTGAGGTTGTAAGATTTTTTTAGGTGTGTATAAAGTATAGTTTCCTTCTATTTAAGACACAGATTTACACTGATTTACGCAACACTTTTTCTTTTTCAAAAAAAGAAAACCTGTGCTAAAAGAAAAACAAATTTCTTTGGTAAAGCTTTCTTTTTGAAAGAAAGGTTTGTGTTAATCTGCGTTAATCTGTGTCAATAATTTATTTTCTGTTTTCTTGTGTCTCTGCGTTCTCTGTGTGCTCTGCGGTGAAATGTAAGGATTTAGCAGTTTCACTGGAAAATTCAACAGTGCCGCAAAAGTATCCTATCGCAGGGATAAAATCTTTCTTTCGCGATAAAGTTTCTGGAATAGCACATTTATCATCCTGTATTTTGACCGCGAAAGCCTTTTCAATTATCCTCTTATCCCCTTTGACTAAAATCTCTTCTCCCTTTCGTAATGGATTGGTAATGAGGAAAGCGACCAAATCGTATTGCTTCTCCTTACGCAACTGTTCCATTTCCGATTTAATATCCTCTTCTTTTGCCCTTATCTCTTCCTCATCCAAAACCATTATTTGACCCACACCAACTTTTTTCGTGCCCAGCAGATATTCTTTAAAATCGTGAAGCAGGATATCTCTGGCGGATTTTCCCTTTATGCCTATACTCGCGGTTAAAAGTTCTTTGCCGTATTCTTCAATCTCAACATCGAGAATATCAGCCAATTTATGAGCAATTTCTTTATCTCGTTCCGTGGTTGTGGACAACGTCAAGATTAAAGTATCAGACAGGATGCCAGAGAGAAGCAATCCCGCTATTTCTGGTGGGATATCAATTCGATGGAGACGCATAAATCCAGCAATGATGGTGCACGTACTGCCGATAGGCTCATTGTGAACGTGGATAGGCATCAGTGTAGATATGTCTCCAACACGGTGATGGTCAATAATCTCCAGTATCTCTGCTTCCTGTATTCCGTCAACAGCCTGCGAAATTTCATTATGGTCAACCAAAATGACCTTTTTTCTTATTGGTTGAAGCAAATCCGTCCTTGTGACTATACCTATCAAGCGATTGTTGCCGTCTACCAATAGCACACAGCGATATTTGGATTCTACGACTTTACGTTTTATCTCAGAAATCCGGGTATGAAGTCCTGCCGCGGGGACGTCTTTAGACATTATAGAATGAAGAGGTGTGGACAAATCAAACAACTTGGCGGTAGCAAACGTGTGGTGCGGAGAAGAAACGATTGCCGTCCCTTTTTCGGTTGCTAAAGAGATGACTTCCTGACTAACTGTGGAATTGCCGGTGATTATAAGAGCAGAACATCCAGTATTGATCAAACCTATTTGGACATCCGTCCTGTCGCCAAGAATGACGACGTCACCCGCCCGTATTCTGTTTAAAATCCTTGCTTTCTGCATTGCAGCAATAAATATCTTACCCGTTAGTTTCTCGATGTTTTTGGGATTGGTAATCACTTTTGCGTCCAATGTATCAACCAGTATATTCAGGTCAATTGGAGTGGTTGATAAGTCACTAAAGCCCATGGTATCAATATAGTGTTCAGCGATGTCTTTCAGACCAATAATTCCTGATAGCTTTCTGGTGGAGTCTACGATGGGGACAGTGTGGATATTGCTTTCTTTCATCAAAGAAGCTACATCCTTCAGGGAATCGTAGGGTGAAGCGACAATGGGTTTTTTCAATTCCATATCACTGGCTGTAGGTGCGAGATTTTCTATTTCTATCGGAGGCTCAAAATCGAATTTTTCAAGGACAAATTGTGTTTCGCTATTTAATTCTCCCGCCCTTGCGGGGATATACAGGTATCCCTTGTCAACAATATTTTTGAAGTATGCGTATGCAATAGCAGAGCATACGGAGTCGCAATCGGGGTTTTTGTGCCCGATAATAAATACCTGCTTCTGGTTGCCAGCACCAGCTTCTTCCTGCGGCATTAAAGTGAGGTGCATTACTCTTCAATCTACTTATAGTCATTTCAGTAATAAATAGTAAATTTATCTTTGATATTTAAAAAAGTTTGCGTTGGAATTTATCTACCCTGCGCTTTTGAATGCCCCCACTCTTATTACCTCTACTTTTCATCACTTCTATCCACTTGTTGGATTCCGTTTTGCTGTAACCCAAAAACGCTGCATTTTCATCATGTTTTTCAAATCGTTTGTATGCCTTTATCTTGTCCACGTTAGCATAGCAGTAAATACATCCGTTTGGACATGTGTCATAAGTCCCTATATCTGTACTATCTGTACAACCACACTCTTTTCTTGTCGCTTTTTCACGATGTTCAAATCCATTTTTGTAGAATAGTTCTTCGACTATCTTTCCACTAATACAGTGTGCTTTTCCGATTTTTGGTCCGGTTAGATAATCGCCACAACACGAAAACATCTTAATTCTGTATCTATCTGCAATATCTGCCAATTTATTCGCAAGTTTAATTTTAAAATCTGTGTCGGGATCCATAAGTCTTATATCCTTTTCTCTCTGAAATTTATCAAAGTTTCTCTTCACTTTTCCATATTGAACTGCATAGCTAAAATAACATCTCTCAACGTATCCTTCTAGTTTAGAAGCGATATTCTCAAATATTTTAATGTGGAAATCATAATCCGTATAATCGGAAATAATAATGGGATCATATCTCCAATTTATGTGCTTTGGAGAATACATACAGCTTAATACTTTTAAGGTATCTATTGCACGCTCTTTATTTACCCCATTGCATTCAAAAATAGCAGGTAATCCGGTAATCGTATAATTGAAATAGAACCGGTAGCCCATATTTTCTATAATTTTCAATTTTTCGATGAACGGTTCGTAATTTTTTGACCAGAAGACAAAGCATATAACGTCCTCTGGTTTTAGAGACACCGCACATTTTTGCCCTCCATAAGGGTTAATATACCCTACATAGCCTTCTTTCAATCTGTTCATAAACCAGTTCCCGTAAAACGCAGGGATATCTGTTCTACGAGATACCGAAATAATTCTCTTTGAATATTTCACAAAATTTAACACGGCTCTATCGTCGCCGGTGGCTTAGAAGAAATCGCATAGGTCACCCAGGTCACGCCTTTAACTTCATTTGTTATTCGTTTGCTCATGCTCTCCAGCAGTTCATACGGGAGTTTTACGAAATCCGCAGTCATTGCCTCACGGGACTCAACCACGCGTATCGTAACGATTCTGCCCAGGCTTCTCGCATCACCGAGTACACCCGTAGTGACATCATCGCCCACGATTGCAAATGCCTGCCACACCTTATTATACCATCCGCTTCGTTTTAATTCCTCCTCTACTATGTACGAGGCTTCACGGCATATCCTCAGTTTATCTTCCGTAACTTCACCTATCACACGAGCTGCGAGACCGGGACCGGGAAAAGGATGCTGGTTCAGTATCTGCGATGGCATATCGAGTTCCTTCGCCACTTCCCGCACTTCATCCTTATACAAATCATTGATTGGCTCTATCAGCTTGAGTCCCAGCTTTTCAGGAAGCGCACCCACGTTGTGATGCGATTTTATCCTTGATGCAACATCACCACTTCTCGCCCTCGCACTCTCTATTCTATCCGGATATATGGTGCCCTGAGCGAGGAAATCCACGTTACCGAGTTTCTTCGCCTCTTCCTCAAAGATATTTATGAACAGCTCGCCTATTACCATTCGCTTCGCTTCGGCGTCCTTAACACCCTGCAATCCCTTCAAGAAACGCTCTTTCGCATCTACGAACACCAATCTCATCTTGAAGTTATTCCTGAACGTGTTTATAACCTCCTCTTTTTCGCCTTTTCGCAGTAGTCCATTGTCAACGAAGATGCACGTGAGTCTATCACCGATGGCTTTATTGATGAGTAACGCAGTAGTTGAGGAATCTATTCCACCGCTGAGTCCACATATCACGCGCCCATCGCTGCCCACTGCACTCTTTATCTCTTTTATCTTGTCTCTAACGAAAGATTCAATCGTCCAATTCCTCTCACAGCCGCATATTTTATATAGAAAATTCCACAGAATTTTTTCGCCCTTATCCGTATGGTGAACCTCTGGGTGGAATTGAACGCCATAGATATTGGAAATACGAAATGCCGCAACAGGTGAATTCATCGTATAGCCTATTATATCCGCACTAGCCAACCGCTCTATCACGTCACCGTGCGACATCCACACGTTTATCCTCCCTCCCTCGCTTCCACGCTCAGTTAACCCGTCAAACAGGTCAGAATCGTCAAAGAGCAACTCTGTTCTTCCAAATTCGCTCTTCCTTCCTTCTCCTACTACTCCCCCTTTTACATATGCAATCAACTGTGCACCATAGCAAATTCCGAGAATGGGTACGTTCAAATCAAGTATCTCGGAACTGCATTTTGGACTGTTAGGTTCGTGGACGCTAAAAGGACTGCCGGAAAGGATAATCCCTTTGATCTTACCTGTTCCTTCCTCTGCTTCTATTCCTTTCTTAAGCTCCTCTAAGGGCATATCATACGGGAGAAGTTCCGTATAAACGCCTAATTCTCTACACCTTCTCACGATGAGATGGCTATATTGCCCTCCAAAATCGAGCACTACTACTTTGTCTTTTTCCTTCTCTGCTTCCCTCTTTTCTATTATGCTATTTCTGTCTGGCATCGCATTATCTTTTTCGTTGTATTATATATAATAATTTCCGTTAATCTTTATAATTAATTTGACAATGTCACAATGATTTAATAAACTTTATATAACCCCTACTTCTATGGCAAAGCATGTGCACTAAAAAAAATATGTATCTGTATTCGAGCCCCAACGATGGGGGCTACCAAACGGAGTTACACGGAATCTCGCTCAGCGTTTGTTCGGATTTTGGCATCAATTCCAAGAGAGATTTAAGACTAAAACTTGTGATACCAGCGAATACGTGTATAACTACATGAGTGCTTATCCTGGACGAGAGCGCAGACGCCAAGGCGGGGTAGAAGAGCGCGGGGGCAGGACGACAGTATAACGGACGGTTGGGAAAGGTGGATATGAGTCAGGTAGGCACCTTTATGGCTTATGCCAACGGGTCGGTGAGGACAGGGGTGGATGGAGAATTGTATCTGCCCAGACACGGGTTTGCGCCAGAGATGGCGGATTTACGTAAAAAAAAAAAGTCGGAATCCCTACTGAACGTGAGTTTGAGACGAAAATATAACTCTGTTGCGTGCTGTCATGCCGCGGCTGCAGCTAACGCCTGCCGAAGCCCGAGCACATGTAGTCAAAAGTCTGGTCAATCGAACTCGGTCGCGTAAAAGCAGAATGAAAGGCAGACACAAAGGTCATTGAGTGGGCACCGGAAGCATAAAGCAAGCGAACTAACGAAGGTTTATGATGAATTCGTCCAAGGGCGGGTAGCTTAGGCGACCTATGGAGTTCTGTCATACATTGTCTGTTCTCAAGTTCTTTGCATAATGAATGGATGCCAAGATTCTTTTCAGTGACGATCTCAGATTGGTAAAAAAAAAAAAATGTTTTCTGGATTATAATCATGTTATCGCAATGCCCAAGAAACATCTTTATTAAAGTAGAAAAGGTTAAAGACCACGGTATAGCTGTGCTTGCGGGATTCTCAAAATTGCTTTCTAAGAGCAATCTTTATGGCTTCCTCGATAAAATCTCGGTTGCCCGAGCAGAAAAATTTGGGATCGCTTGCGCAAAGGCGTTTAAAACGCAAGGCATCTTCAATGGAAAAACAGTCAACCTGGATTGCCACCTCATAAGCTACTTTGGCGATTTAAAGATTGTCAAGGATAAACATCCTACGAGAAACACCATCATGCAGGGAATCAAGGCATTCATTATACAGGATCAGGATACGGGCAATCCGATCTTTGGCAGAGTGGAATATCCAAGGAAGGGGCTAAAGTCAGAAACTGTTGCGGTGCCCCTGCTGGAAATAGCCAGAAATATACTGCCGAATCTGGAGAAAGTGATCTTCGATAAATGGTTCTTGGTAGGCTCGCTTATGGAATATCTGGATAAGAAGATGAATCTCAAGTATGTTACGCTGATAAAGCTCTATAACAACCGCATAGAAGAAATGAAGAGCATACCAAAGGATGAGTTCGGACCTCTTGTTGGAACTGATCGATTAATCGCGTTCAAGGATACGACCCTTCGCAACTTTTCTGGCAGCACGAAGCTCGGGGTTGTATGTTTTCTTGAGGATGGCAAGGAAAAATATCATGGTTATCTGACAAACGATTACGAGAGCAGTGAAGGGCGAATTCTCAATGAGAAAAGCTGGAGATGGCGAATCGAGAATTTCTTTAAGGATTACGACTTCTTATAATTGGATGCGTGGTCCAGTATTAAATTGAACCAGATTGCAGCGATGATGGCGATGAAGCTGTTTGCATTCAATCTGTTGGCATGCATGAAAAAAGATATAGTGGCGGAGTTCGGAAATATCACTGTGCAATCAGTTTTTGAAGAAGTCATCGAATTTCCGGCGGTAGTAAAGGCTGAAGCGGATTGGATTGTTGTAACGTTCTACGGCAATTATAAGGAGAAGCATAAAGTAGCTGTTGAGACGCTGCTGAGAAGACTTGATGTAACGGGCAGAAATTCCCATCTTCTTTCTTCGCGATTTTGGAGAGGTTTTGAACAATTGAGAATAAGCCCTGGGCGGGACTCGGACCCGCGCTCTCCACCTTACCAAGGTGGCGCATTACCACTATGCTACCAAGGCAGATGTTTAGTTAGTTAGCTATCACTTAGTAGTAATTTTATTATATTTCATACATAGAGTAATAATGTGCATTTGTATTTATTTATATACTAACCTTTATATAGAACCACAGATATAAAAAATAGAGGTGAATAAAACACATGGCAGGACAATTAGGCGGAACGCCTATTTTGATATTGAAGGAAGGTAGTGAAAGGACAAGAGGAAAAGACGCACAGAGCAGGAACATTCTCGCAGCGAAGACCATTGCTAACTCAGTTAAGTCTACGCTGGGACCAAAGGGAATGGACAAGATGCTGGTGGACTCTATGGGCGACGTTGTAATAACAAACGACGGAGCGACGATACTGAAGGAGATGGACATAGAGCATCCCGCGGCGAAGATGATGGTAGAGATAGCGAAGACGCAGGACAATGAGGTTGGGGATGGCACGACAAGTGCAGTTGTTATAGGGGGCGAGTTACTGAAGCGCGCGGAGGACTTGCTGGAACAGGAGGTACACCCAACGTTGATTGTAACAGGGTACCGATTGGCGGCGGAGAAAGCGTATGAGGTGTTAAAGAAAATGGCAAAGACAGTCAAGCCCGACGATACCAAAACGCTGAAGAAAATAGCAACGACTTCTATGACTGGAAAGGGTGCAGAGGTTGCAAGAGAACTACTGACCAACCTTGCAGTGGAGTCAGTAAGGGCGATAGCGGAGCCAGGAGGACGAGTAGACACGGACCACATAAAGTTAGAGAAGAAAACGGGAGGAAGCAAGGATGACACCGTGTTGATAAAGGGAATGCTAATAGACAAGGAGCGCGTGCACTCAGGAATGCCGAAGCTCGTGGAGGATGCGAAGATAGTGCTGATAAACACTGCGATGGAGATAGAGAAGACGGAAGTAGATGCGAAGATAGAGATTACATCGCCCGACCAGATGAAAGCGTTCCTGGACGAAGAGGAGAACATGCTGAAGAGTATGGTAGACAAAGTAACAGAAAGCGGAGCGAACGTGCTTTTCTGCCAGAAGGGTATTGATGATCTGGCGCAGCATTATCTTGCAAAGGCAGGTGTGATGGCTGTACGACGCGTAAAAGAGAGCGACATGAAGAAGTTGGCGAGCGCAACAGGCGGTAAAGTATTAACGACACTGGAAGAGATCAGAGCGGATGACCTTGGATATGCAGGAACAGTAGAAGAGAAGAAAATAGGCGGCGATGAGATGATATTTGTAGAAAATTGCCAGAACCCTAAATCCGTATCTATATTGCTGCGTGGTGGCACAGAGCACGTGGTGGACGAGTTAGAACGTGGAATGTATGACGCATTAAGAGTAACGGCATGTGCAGTAGAAGACGGCAAATATGTCGCAGGGGGCGGAGCCACGGAGATAGAACTGGCGCTGAGACTGCGTGAATACGCCGCAACCGTAGGCGGAAGAGAACAACTGGCAATACAGGCATTCGCAGATGCAGTAGAAGTCATTCCGAGAGCGCTTGCCGAGAATGCGGGTTTAGACCCCATAGATGTGCTCGTTGCACTTCGGTCTGAACACGAATCAGGGAACAAATATGCGGGTCTGGATATGACCAAGGGCGAACCAGCGGACATGATAAAGGCAAGTGTCATAGAACCATTGAGAATAAAGACACAGGCGATAAGCTCGGCAACAGAATCAGCAACGATGATACTGCGGATAGACGATGTAATAGCGTCGAGTGCACAGCCAGGCGGCGGTATGCCTCCAGGCGGCGGTATGCCTCCAGGCGGCGGTATGCCTCCAGGTGGTATGGGCGGAATGGAAGGAATGGGAGAATACTAATTTTTTTTCTTCCTTCTTTTTTATTTTTTTTTATAAAATTCAAGAAGTCATTGAAATGAAATGAAACGTAGGGGCAGATAAAAATGGGAAGGATAATAGGCATTGACCTGGGAACAACGAACTCAGAAGCTGCTTTCGTGGATGAAAGTGGCGATGCGAAGATAATACCGAGTGCAGAAGGAAGTGCATACGGGGGGAAGATGTTTCCATCGGTAGTTGCATTTACAAAGGACGGTCATAGGTTAGTCGGTGTAGCGGCGAAACGGCAGGCGGTAGTTAATCCTGAAGGAACGGTACGCGAAACGAAGAGGAAGATGGGGAGTTCTGAGAAGATATACGTGAAGACCGTGGACAAGGAATTCACACCGCAGGAAATCGCTTCGATGGTATTGCAGAAGATAAAGACGGATGCAGAAGCGTATTTAGGTGAGAAGGTAGATGCAGCGGTTATCACGGCACCTGCGTATTTCGATGACAATCAGCGACAGGCGACGAAAGATGCGGGAGAGATAGCGGGATTCGATGTAAAACGGATAATAAACGAGCCGACAGCAGCGGCAATGGCGTATGGACTGGGCAAAGAAGGGGAATATAAAGTCGCGGTTCTCGACTTTGGTGGTGGTACTTTTGACGTTACCGTTATGGACGTAGGAGAAGGCGTATTTGAGGTGCTTTCTACAAGCGGGGACACGCATCTTGGTGGAACGGACATAGATGCAGCAGTGATAGACTGGCTTGTAGCGGGATTCAAAGAAAAAGAAGGGATAGACTTGAGGGACGACCTGACGGCGATGCAACGGATACGGGACGAGGCAGAGAAAGCGAAAATAGAACTCACCTCTTCGGTATCCACAACGATAAATCTGCCGTTTATTATCGTTTCTGGCGGCGAGCCAAAGCATTTAGAGGTGACGTTAACGCGAGCGAAATTAGAGCAGCTCGCGGCACACACGTTGAAACGGTTAGAGTCGCCGATACGAACTGCGCTGAAAGATTCAAAGCTGTCGCCTGACGACATAGACAAGATACTGCTTATTGGCGGTCCCACGAGGATGCCGATGGTACGTGAACGATTTGAATCCATCTTAGGTAAGAAAACGGTGGGTGGAGTTGACCCGATGCAATCGGTGGCAATGGGTGCGGCAATACAGGCAGGTATTCTCAGCGGTCAGGTAAAGGAAGAGATAGTTCTGCTTGACGTTACGCCGCTTACGCTCAGTATTGAGACGCTGGGTGGTGTTGCAACTACGCTGGTCGAGAAGAACACGACGATACCAACGAAGAAATCACAGGTGTTCACGACAGCGGCAGACAGTCAAACAAGTGTGGAGATACATGTTGCACAGGGCGAACGCCCGATGGCTGTGGATAACACTTCGCTTGGCAGGTTTCATCTGGATGGTATTCCACCCGCGCCACGTGGCGTACCGCAAATTGAGGTTAGGTTTGACATAGACACAAACGGGATTTTAAACGTAACTGCAAAGGATTTAGGTACGGGCAAGGAAGCTTCGATTAGAATTACCGCATCTACGAAACTGGCAAAGGACGATATAGATCGGATGGTACACGAAGCGGAGAAGTACAGTGAAGAGGACAAGAAGCGGCGTGAGGAGATAGAACTCGTGAATCAAGCGGATTCACTCGTGTATGCCTCGGAGAAGACGATGACCGAGCTGGGGGACAAGATAAGTAAAGAGCAGAAAGAGAAGGTGGAGAAGGCGAAGGACAAGCTGAAGGAGTCATTGAAGACGAAGGATATGGCAAAGATAAAGGTGGATACGGATGAACTGACAAAGGCGCTGCATGAGGTTTCTGCCGTGGTGTATCAGGAAGCGCAGAAGAAGGCTGCGGAAGAAGCGGCTAAACAGGGTGCACCGGCTGGGGCTGGAGCAGGTGAGGCGAAGAAAGCGGGTGAAGGCGAAGCGGATTACGTGGATGTGGATTATGATGTGAAGGAGGAGGGCGAGGAAAAAGAGTAACAAGAAAAAAAAAATCGTTGACACAGATTAACGCAGATTAACACAGATGATAAGAATCAACAAACACGGTTAAACTAAAATAAATCTGCGTAAATCAGTGTAAATCTGTGTCTCAAATAGAAAGAGGTTACACGGTATATTAAAGACTGGAGCATCCAGTTTAAGTGATGCGGAATTACTTGCAGTAATTCTTCAGAAAGGGACTAAAGAAGAGAATGTAATTGAATTGATATGTCAAATTGTTTGATTAAAGTATGGAACAAGGTTTAGATAAATATAAAATTTTATAATCTCCATTTTACAATAACTAATTTAATGCAACTCCAAGAAGTATCAGAATGGCTACAGAAGTATAACGGTAAGAATGAATCCTTTGATTTAGAAAAAGAAATAGAGAATATAATAAGCCGAAAGATTTTTCTAACAAAAGAAGATTTGATAAAGATAGTAAGATGGAGATTTCCTAAAGGTTTAGAAAAAAATAGAGAAAGGGTAATTAATTCTCTT
>QBUL01000040.1 GCA_013180605.1 Candidatus Methanophagaceae archaeon GoMg1
GCCGTTTTCGAACCTACTCACCCATGTAAAGAGCCATGTTTTTGACCTAGCCACGTCTCTACAAATATTCACCGGCTTATCCCCCCCTAATATATCTATTTACGGAATCAATCCGCTCTTGTTCCTCAACAGCCATAACACATCACTAAGGATGCTTTTATGGTGTCTCTATCAAAAAGAGTTCACGATGTATTGAGCCTTTATTTGTTAAATGAAATGGTTCACGATGTAATGACCCTTTCCAACTATAAACTCAAAACCCGCTAAAAGCCCACCAAAAACACATCATGAAAATGCCTGAAAACAATGGTATCGTTAGATTATCGTCTATTGTTACTCCGTAAACTCTTAAAGGCACGCCATCTGCTATTACCGCGCCAATCGCGCCAAAAGCCGCCACTGGTAACGAGTGGAGAACGAGATACCCGATTATAAATGAAACCGCGAACATAACCAGCATCACTTCGGGTGGCTTTATCCTTTTTTCATACATCTCTGAGTTGTCCTCGCTCTTAACTGCACCCGCCAGAGCGGAAGCGGAATCACCTATCGCCAGTATGAGGATTGATGCGATGGCAATGCTCTTCTCGAAGATTAAAATGCTTATAAATGCACCGATAACAAAAAACACATAAGCACCGATTTTCTTCTTCTCTTTCTCACTCTGCCTGAGAAAAGGCAGTGAAATCACGCCACGAAATCGTAACCATTCGAGCACAAAAATAACGAAAAAAGAAAAGACGAACCCAAGAACGACCAAATGCTTTGGTAAAAAGAAGTAAAGCACGGGAATTGTAACTCCGCAGATATGTATTGTTTTTCGCTTCGTTTCTTCTCTTAGAATGGTTAATTTAGATGGATTCATTGCTTACTGACACCCTGATTATGAATACTCCCGCAAAAAAAAAGCCTGCTTCATTTCTTTGGTCAACCTTTCTTTTCTAAAGAAACATTGTTAGCCGAACATCGCGCCCGTCTCCTTAGCATATAGATGAGGGTTCTGCTCGTTCCCCCTTATCTTCGTTATTGCTTGCTCGAATTCTTCCATTTCTATTGATTTCTTATTCCTTTTCACGGCGTACATGCCCGCTTCGGTGGATATTGCCTTTATATCAGCACCCGTGGCATTTTCAGTAAGTGCCGCCAGATGATCTAATTCCACATCCTTTCCTAATTTCATCTTAGACGTGTGTATGCGGAATATTTTCTCCCTCGCTTCCCTATCAGGCACCGGTATTTCGATGATACGGTCAAATCGGCCGGGGCGAAGTAAAGCGGGATCAAGAATATCGGGTCGGTTTGTCGCAGCTATTATTCTCACATCACCTCTCGGATTGAACCCATCAATCTCGGCTAAAAGCTGCATCATCGTACGCTGCACTTCACGCTCACCTGACGAGCCGTCCTCTACTCTGCGAGCCGCTACTGCATCTAACTCGTCAATAAACAGTATAGAAGGAGCCTTTTCCTTTGCCAGTGCAAAAAGCTCCCGTACCAATCTCGCACCTTCACCGATATATTTCTGCACCAGTTCAGAACCAACGACGCGTATAAAAGTAGCAGATGTACGATTTGCAACTGCTTTTGCAAGCAGCGTTTTCCCCGTGCCGGGCAAACCAGTCAGAAGAACGCCTTTTGGTGGCTCCACACCTATGCGTTCAAATTGCTCTGGAGCTGTAAGTGGCAGTTCGGCTACTTCTTTTATTTCCTCTATCTGCTCATTTAACCCGCCTATCATATTGTAATCCACCTCAGGTGATTCTATCAGTTCCATACCATACACAGAAGGGTCTTTTGCCGAAGGAAGTACGCTAACCACAGCCAACGACTGCGGATTCAGCCCCACCTGCGTGCCGGGCGCAGCTTCTTTGGGGTCTATAGACTGCGAGTAATTTACGACAAATTTTGGCCCTGCGCTGCTCCTTACCACTATCCTTTTGTCATCTATTACATCCACAACAGTTCCTATTACCAGAGGAGGAGTACGCAGCTTTTCTATCTCTACCCTCAACTTCTTTATCTCGCGCTCATACCGATTTCTCAGCTCCTCGCGATACCTTTCTTCTCGCTCTAACTTCTGCACCCTATCCGCCAACTGGTTGTTTACTTCCTCTAACCGTCGCACCATATCCGCCAGGTATCTGGGATAATCCCCGCCGCCGTAGGCTGCACTTGCACCTGCACCCACACTGCTACTGTTGCTATTACCACTGCTAACGCTCGCTTTCATTTTGACCACAATCACAGTTAATATTTACTTCTCTTCTTCACACCTATATAAATGAAATCGCCCATCTTAAAAAACAAATGGAAATAAAATCCAAGGCACAGTGCGAGATATGTGGCACGGAAATAAAAGGTGAGGTGTACCACATAAGAATAGATGCGTCAGAGTTGAGCGTTTGTAAATCATGCGCACGGCTTGGAACAGTTATAGAGGGAGCCAAGAAAGGAAAAGGAGTACTGGAGCCGCAGCACGCTAATGTCAATGCCAAGCCCAAAAGAAAACCAATATCGGAATTATATACGCAAATTGACCACGAGATAGAAGCGGAGATGGAAATTGATGCGGTGGAAGAGGATTATGGGCGGAAGATAAAAGAAGCGCGAGAAAAGGCAGGGCTGAAACAAGCAGAACTTGCACAGAAGATAAATGAAAGGCACTCGTTGCTACGGAAGATAGAAAATGAGGAGCTAATGCCCAGCGAAGCGGTAAGGAAAAAAATCGAACGTGCGCTTAAAGGTTTTTTGGTGTGAGCGTTTCATTTACCTCGTTTCAAGAGGTTTTAGCAGGCTGAGTAAGGTCATGCTGACAATTATGCATATCGCTAACGTAGAAATGAACACATCCATTCCTCCAACTGCGTGAATGCCGCCTTGTTGTATAAATTTTATACCTGCCAACGTTGTAACGAAAGCAAAAGTTGCGCATACTGCGAGGAACAAGCCTTTAAGAAGCGATTGATAGCTCTCTTCCCATTTCCGCTTCTTCTTCACCCGCTCCTTCTCTCTCGCTTCCGAGTCATAAAACACGGTGAAAATAACGAAGAAGACCGCGAGAAGCAACAAAATAAAGTGTTTGGGAATTGTTTTCTCACCCTCAGAAAACGACATCAAGCCAAAGGCTATGAAAAGCATGAGCCCTGCAAGTGCGGTTGACAGAGCAAGCGTTTCCAGATATTTTTTATAGCTCTCTATCCCTTTTAGTTTTGATAACATTTTTCTTCTCTCGTTGTATATTACGCAAGGTATAACTTCTTTCTTTTCTTTTTTAAAAATATGAACCTAAAAGAAGCCACCAGGATATTAGTTTTAGATACCATTCACGGAGCGG
>QBUL01000039.1 GCA_013180605.1 Candidatus Methanophagaceae archaeon GoMg1
TTATAACCGCTTGTTTTAATTATATTTAAGTACCACGCGAGATACCAAAGAGCCAGAACTTTTCTTGAACATTGACAACTTCTACTTTCGCTTTTACATATTCAAACTTACCCAGAGATTCATCAGTCTCAGGATCCTTGATCTCTTCGCCCGGCTCATAGATTACAAAGCGCATATCCTCTTCGACACCGTGCTCCTGTCCTCGATTAATAACAACGGTATATTCATCTACTATTTCTGCGACCTTACCTTCAATCCCTATCATTTTATCACACCACCTATACAATTAACTTAACATATCTATTATGTCTTTTATTTCTTTTAACTTTATCTTTTTAACTTTTTCGGGAACAACCAACTCAAGTCTGTGTTCATCAGGAACGAAAATATCATTTCCAAAACAATGTTGAGCAACTTCATGCAAATAATCTCCACCTCCTTTTATCTTATAAAAATCTACTTGAGCCAATCCGTCTGGTTGCACATGGTAAACTTCAAGTTGTCCTACCAACTGCTCAATCCCATGATCTGATACATAAAAGTTAAAACAAATGCCTTCTATTAAATCTTCTGCATCTTTTATTATCCCAACCAGCCTATCGCCGCGATAAAGTATTTTAATTATCCTGAAATTTCTATTCCGTAGAGAGGGTAATCTTTCTTTTAAATGGAGTAATGGCTTTAAATATCTTTTAGTATCTTCCTTTAATTTTCTATAGTCCAAATCTAAGGACTCTTTTATATGTCTAAAAGGTACACTTTCTCTTAACCGATTTAATAACTTTTGAGATGCACCAGACCACCCTTGAAACGAAATATCAATGTATCTAACAAACTCTATGTCAGAAGGTATTAAACGTTTGCCATTCAACTTACGGGACAGTATCAATGCATGTTTATTGAACCCGTATGCCATACCTAACTCTAAGGCAACATTGGGACGTAAGAATACTTTTGTTTCCTTTTTACCCGACTCCTTATCAGTAGTCTCGTAAATTTCACCTGAAATGTCAACAATGCAGAATTGAGATGACTTTATTTTACGACAAATATCACAATAAATGCCAAGATTGGATATTTTGGAATCCGCCTTTTTAAGTTCATATTTTTTATTGCTACCATAAAATTTCTTGAGTGCATCTTCTATCGCCTTTTCACGTTCTTCTTTTTCGCTATCAAAGGGCTGAACTAGGAAGTACGAGTCAGGTTTTATATCCACAGGTTCATGTGGACATATACCAACCTTTGGGCAATAATTTTTTATTCCTTCCATCATTTATACAAAAATAACATTTTAAGTTATTAATTTATCGTTTATTGATTACCCTACATAACCTCCAACTCTTGTTAAGCGTTATTTGCTTTATACACTTTTTCTGTCTCTTCTCATTCACCCAATCCCACTCCCTTCCACCACCACCTTCACCTCCTCCTCCGTCAGCCCATACAACTCATAAACCAGCCTGTCAATCTGCGCATCAACAATCTTTATCTGCCGTTCGTAAAGTTCTTTATCCCTGTCCATTCTCGCCTCGTGGTATTTCTTTTGCAGTTCGAGCATGCTATCCACCAAAGCTACAAGTTTATCGTGCTGGGCTTTTTCGACAGGGTCGTCAAAGTTGATAGTGCGGATTGGAAGCTTTTTAAGATTCACTACTTTTACTTCCGCAAAAACGCGGCCTTTCTCTGGGATTAGACCCTGATACCACCAAGAAATGAGTTTTGAGTTCAGTAAGCCCAGGAGATATGGGTACGATAGTCTATTATCATTTATGCGTAGGTTATGTACATTTTTAAGGGACAAATATTGGTTGGTATCCATATTGGCAATAATCGAATCAGCAGTCTGCCGGATAACAACTTTGACTGAGTCATCAAAAGGTGCTTTGTATCGAGGTTCTGCAAGCCAATCGCCGTAGCTTATCCAACGCTCCTTTTGCAATTGCCAAGTGTATCGGTGAAAATCACGTCCCATAATGTATTGACGATAAGTTATATCCTTCTTGAGGTCAGCATCAAATACCCGGTTCTTCACTGTGTGTTGACTCTGTGGCGGCTTACCCTTACCTTTTCGGTAGGGCGTAAGACCGCAGATTATAGTAGCTAAATCTCCGAGACGCAGGTGTTTATCAGATGTCCTTTTAAACAGGGCTTGTGCAGAGCCGTACTTAGATTGGCTCAGATTTGATTCCTTCTGAGCGAGTACTTGGTCCTGCGAAAGAATTTCCACACAACCTTCGAATGAGCTGGATTTGTCGGATACTTCTTTGAATTGGATTCGCGCATTTGTGGGTTTTTTATTCACAACTGTTTCTATGCAAGTTTCGACGGTAACTTTTTCAAAAACAGGACTTCGGAATAGCACTATTTGGTCAACGGTAATGTTTGAGAGAAGTAATTTTCTCAGATTAACATATGACGGCATATAGAGCCATGTTGAAGGTAAAATAAAAGCTTGCCGGCCACCTATCCGAACAAGGTTTAACGCCTTGATAAGGAAAAGCACAAAGGAGTCTGTAATTGGAACAGGCACTCGGTATTTATGCGAGAGAAAGTGACGAACATCATGGGAAAACTCAGCACCATACGGCGGATTTCCCACCACACAATCAAACCCTCCCTTTCTCATAATCTCTCCAAACCCCTTCTCCTTGTCCTCCCAATCGAAAACATTAACCCGCCTCATCTCCGCTTCGTCAAACAGCGTTTCCTGCTGCCCCATATCGTAAAAATCCGGTCCAATCAACGAATTCCCGCACTTGACATTCCCCTCAAGATTCGGCAGCACACCCTCCAGCCCCAACTTCACCTGCTGATCAACGCTCTCCCTGCTTTCGTGCTCCAGCACCTTCAACAGCAAACTCAATTTCGTTACTTCTACCGCCTGCGGGTCAATATCCACGCCAAAAATATTATTCAAAAGAATCCGCTTCTTCTCTGCTGTCGTCAAATACCATTCGTTCTCGCGAACCTGAAACACCGCCTCCTTGTGCTTCTTTGGCTCGTTGCCCGTGTACCAATCCAGATGATACCGCAGCAAATACGTGTACGCACCAATAAGAAAACTGCCTGAGCCACACGCCGGATCCAGAATTTTAATCTCCGCAATCTCTTCTGGCGTCTTCCCCTTCCCCTCAACCAATTTACCCACCGTGTTCTTCACAATGTAATCCACGATATACTGCGGCGTGTAATACACGCCACCTGCCTTTTTAACCTCCGGCTTCGTTTCCACCTTTGCCTGATGCCCTGCCGTCAGCCGGATGACCTTACCTAAAAACTGCTCGTACACGTTCCCTAAAATCTCTA
>QBUL01000038.1 GCA_013180605.1 Candidatus Methanophagaceae archaeon GoMg1
CTCTATTTGCTTGATTTATCAGGGAGATAGGTTCCACGTAAATTACCAAAGAGCCAAAGTTCTCTACGGCAAAGACCTACGAGACACACAGAGTGACAACGCTTGCCATACAAGCCATAACCATGGTACAGGGGCAGACGATGCGCAACGAGCTACCCTTGGATGAAGAAACGAAAGGAAGATTGCCAAAGCGCTCAAGAACAACACCGGTCAAAATCGGAGATTTGGTTAGGCAAATTTTAGATTGATTTTGATAGGCTTTATCACAAAACAAAGCATCAGAAATCGAAATCGCGAACCTCAAAAAATCAAAATAGAGCAAAGCACGATAAACTCGTTTCCTTCGTGGATACCATGCTCGAACTGCAGAAGAAATACCACGAGGCGAGAATGGACCGCGATAAATAGCTTTATAAACGGCAGATAAATATTGTTGATGCCCAGATTGATAGGCTGGTTTATGAGTTGTATGGGTTGACGGAGGAGGAGATGAAGGTGGTGGAAGGTGAAAGATAAAATGCCAAGTCACGCGGAAGATTACTTCACGCTGAAAGAATTTTTAGGAGTTAAGCGTTTTGAAGATGTAATAAATAACGTGGAACCAAAAAGGCTTAGCAAACTCAATGATGAACTCAAATTAGTCTTGCAAATCATTGGAAATGACCCAAAAAGAGAAGAAAAACAGAAAAGTTTGAAAAAGAAATTAAAGAGTAAATTTTACGATACATTGCCTGAAATAGAATGGGCAGCTTATTTCGGTAATAAGCACCTCCCAGTCATCATCGAACCTTGTTTTCCAGGGCCTGATTTGAAGGTTAAGGTTAAA
Source organism: Candidatus Methanophagaceae archaeon GoMg1 (assembly GCA_013180605.1). GTDB lineage: Archaea > Halobacteriota > Syntropharchaeia > Alkanophagales > Methanospirareceae > QEXZ01. Next base: position 827 of record QBUL01000038.1, read on the forward strand.
GATCGATGGATAAACATCGAAATAACAAATAGAAGGTTATCAAAAGAAATGCAAGAGTTAGATAGGTATTCTAAAGACATCAATAGTGGGATTGAAAAAATAAAGTCCCATTTCTCAATAGCAGTTGCGTTTAGGGCGAGTTTTTCAAAAGAAGACCTGTTTCCATTAATAAAAACAATAAAAAAGAGAATTGGTGATTTTGAGAAGAAAAGGACTTTAAAACCTGTTACCACTTATTATATCTCTCTGAACAATTCTAAAGATTGGTATGATTTCGATGGAATAAACGAGCCTAAAGACCTTTATACCAACCCCAAAAAGTATCCACTTTTCGATGTAATGCGTACAGCCAAAGCAAAGATTATGTTTCACCCAAGAGATAATCTCGATTATACATATGTGAGCAGTAGTGGTCCTGCCAGACTCGATTTTGGCGATATAGATAGGATAAAGAGCAAACTACATAAAAAACAGACTAGGCAATTGCCTAAAAACGAACCAAATGTCATTATATTGCATAATACTTGGATATTTGATATTGTAGGCGCCCTTTACGGAAAACTTCAGATAACTACAGTATATAATAGAATAACAGGTGAAATTATTGAAGAATATCCAAATAGAGATAACTCAGGGATATTTCAATCTAGCACAAGAGTATCGGCAGTGCTTTTTGTTGGTTATGACGAAGACCATAATTTTAAGAGAAAAGTATTCCCAAATCCAAAAGCCAAAAATCCACTTTGCGAAGAAGAAATTAAAATAATTGAAGGAATGTAAAAGTTTTAATAAACCAATAATATATTTTATTTGAGGTATAAGCAAAATGACAAAACAAAGCTTCATCGTATTAATCGAAAAGGATGAGGATGGTGTTTTTATTGGCACCGCTCCATCGCTAAAGGGTTGCTATTCCTATGGAAAGACACTTGACGAACTCATGGCGAATCTGAGGGAGGCAATTGAAGCACATCTTGAGGCTTTTGCAGGAGAAGAAAAGGCGCTGCCTGTTACCCGACTCGCGGGTGTTCAAGAGATAGAAGTAGAAGTGTAGATGTAGTTACTCTTGTTTCTGGATAAAATGTAAACGTCCTTTTTATATACTCTACCTTGAACAGAAGTATATATGAAACTACCGCTGATTTCTGGAGAGGATATGTGCAAAATCGTCTCTAAATTGGGATTTGAGATGGTTCGCCAAAAAGGCAGTTATACTGTCTGGAAACATGAAGATGGTAGAACAACTACTATTCCACGACATTCCGGGAAAAAGTTGCCAAGAGGATTGATCAAGAAGATTTTAAAGGATGTGGAACTGCCGGTTGAAGATTATTTGAGGAGGAGATAAAGGACAACATGCTCGAACTGCAGAAGAAATACCACGATGCGAGAATGGAGCGAGATAAAGAGCTTTATGAACGGCAGATAAAGGTCGTTGATACGCAGATTGACAGGCTGGTTTATGATTTGTATGGGCTGACGGAGGAGGTGGTGAAACATGCCCTCTAATTTAACCAATTTTGTTTTTGCTTTTGCTTTTGAATACAAAGATGTCATCGGATTTATCAGTCTTGTAGTTTCTCTCGTTGTGTTGTTTAAACAATACCGCATTTTATGGCACCCACGTTATCGATACAGAGTGATAGTATGCACAGGATTATTTATAGTGGTCATATCGTTCTGGATGAGGGGCTGGCTTTCAAATACGGAGGGTATTGCTTTCCTTCTTCTCTTGGCGGGATTTACCTTTTTGATGTACCGTTCATCAAAAAAGGTTTTATGGCCATGCTCTTCACTTTTCCGCAAAATTAAGCTGCAAATAAATGCTGGTGAAGATGTAGCCGCAGAAAAAGCACTATCTCGCTGTCGTTGGCTTTGTGTGGATCCACTGATGAGATACGATTGGAACCTGCTTAATGCAAAAGCATATTCCATCAGAGAGGATTTCAGAAAAGCTTATGAAATTCTCCGTGATTTTAGTGAGCAACTTCTGTTTGAAAAAGAAAAGGATTTGCTAACTGTTAAAAAAGCTGGCGTACTCGCACAGTTGGGAAATTATAAGGGAGCTGCTACCTTAACTTCAGGACTTAAAAACGTTGAGGGCGATTTGGCCTTACAACGAGCAATAGTGGATGCACTCTGTCAGGAAGTTCGGGGAGAGCTAGCGGCATCCTCGGAAACACTACTTTCAGCATTATTAAATACTACAGAAACCGCGACAAACGAATTTATACCCAAACTTTACAACAACCTTGGACGAATCCGAAAGA
>QBUL01000037.1 GCA_013180605.1 Candidatus Methanophagaceae archaeon GoMg1
CTCGCCGATGGGGAAATATATGGCGATATCAAATACGATGAAAAGAGGATTGGCTTAAGCGGGGCTACTGAGTTTGATAAGTGTTTCGAAGTGGACACCTCAAAAACTGCGCCGAATCTCGATGTGCATAAACAGATTGGATATACAGCAGGTTTCTTGGGTTCGTTAAGCCACCATGAGCAGGTAGGAATGAAAGCAATCGCCGCGGGAAAAACCACGACCAAGGCCACCGAACATATATGTCCCTTCGATAAGCCAGATACAAAAACTACAAAAGTACCTGGAAGCTGCGAGGAAGTGCATGCATATAGTGATATGTTCGTAACGAGTGTGCAGGCTACGACCACGACCGAAGTAGGGATTACCGAGGCTCCTGTAAACTTGAACTACCGAATCAATGCGAAAGGTACAGGTCTCGTGGTTGCAGGCGTGGGTTTGTATGTCGAGGATGGAATAGGTGGTAAGGACTCTACTCTCGGTTCCAGAATGTTGTATAGGGAGAAGTCGATTGCATACGGTGAATTCGAGTTCACCAAGGAGGTAGGGTATAAGTCAAAACCGCCTACATAGGCGATAGTGAAAAAAATAAGGGGGTTTTTTTTTCCTTCCCTATTTTTATTTTTTCTTAAGTATGGGGTATGTAGCAAAAGTAAAATAAAGGAGATGAGAAAAGAAAGATGAAAGAAAAGTCAGCCCTAATGACTTTGGGAATGGTAGGGATTTTGGTTTTGGGTTTGAGTGTAGCAATCTTTGGACCGATGCAGGTAGCAGCAGCTTATGACCATAACTGGTCCTGGATGGAATATACACCAGAACCACACAACTGGACAGCGTTAGAATATGAACACGAGCAACATAAATGGTCCGCGTTAGAATATGTATACGAGCAGCATAATTGGTCTGCGTTAGAATATGAATACGAGCCATATGATTGGTCCGGTGTGCTGCATAAACCAGAGCAGCATAATTGGTCCGCGTTAGAAGGTGAACACGAGCAACATGATTGGTCCGCGTTCGAAGGTGAACACGAGCCACACGATTGGTCATGGCTGCTACCCTGAACCAGGAAAGAACATTTAATCCGAATGCATGATGGTGGTGAATAGGATGAGGATAGATAGTCAAGGTCGCTTATGTTCGAGCGGTGATGGTGAACAGTAAGCTTTTTTAAATTAGAGAAGAAAATGAATGCAAAATAAAAAATCTAAGATCAAATTCAGGATGACGGAAGAGATGAAAAAGAAGAATTTTGGATTAGCTGAAACTGCAATAACCATAATTATTATTATTATAATTATTATGACGCTGATTGCATTCGGCGGAGTTGCTTCAGCGGGTCGTCCTGCGTGCAGTACGCCGGAAACTCAGAGCATAAGGACCGTAACGATGATAAAATGCGAAGGCATGGTGACACACCAGGTGAACACCAAATGGGAAAGCAGCAATGAGGACCTTCTAAATAGTCCTCCACTCCAAGCTAATGAAGTATATGGAAAGATCACGTATAATGAGGACTTGAAGGCATTGGATGGAGATACGGTATTTGTGAAAGATTTTGGTATAGACACAGGCGATGCACCCAATCTTGATGTGATGACAAGCATGGGATATAAAGCAGGCGAAATAGGTGCGTTGAGCTACGATGAGCGTGTTGGCATGACGATCATTGCCAATCCTACCGCAACAGGGGATGTGATACTGTGCCCATTCGCAAGAGCTGTAATAGGAGAACTTCCTGCAAGCTGTGAGGAAGTGAGTGCCGGAAGTAGTATGATGGTAACTGACGTATTGGCAACGACGAGAACGAAAGTAGGGATTACCGAGTCGCCGGTAAGCTTGCATTACGGGATTACTGCAACGGGCTCAGGTGGTGCTGGAACTCAGGCTCATGGTAGCATCGCTGCGGAGTTTAGTGTGTTTGCCGAGGCAGGTTCTGCGGGAACTGAGCTTGGCTCCAGATTGACGTATTACGAGAGGAGCAGTGCGAACGGTGAGTGGGAGTTCAGCAAGGAGATGGATTATGAGTCGAGAGTTAGGCCATAAACTAAAAATTTAGGAGGGGATAAGGAAAAGAATGAAAACTACAAAACTGATGGGTGTAGTCGCAATAGCAATGGCTCTGATGATTGTTTTCAGCGGAGCTGTCGTAGCAAGTCGTCCTGCGTGCACTACGCCGGAAACCCAGACTATTAATACTGTAATTCAGGTATCATGCCGGGGTATGGTGACAGAAAAGGAGAGCGTTAATTGGGAAAGCAGCAACGAAGACCTTTTAAACAGCCCCCCACTCCAGGATAGAGAAGTAATTGGGAGGATAGATTACACGGCGAGCGTGAAAGTAACGGATGGAGAGACCAGGTTCGTGAAAGATACGGGGGTAGATACTGGAAGTGATCCGAATCTCGATGTGATGACAAGCATGGGATATACACAGGGTATGTCAATAGGTGCGTTAAGCTTCGATGAGGACGCAGGCATGGGCATCGTCTCTAATTGGGCAAATACAAGCGCTGTGATACCTTGCCAATTCGCAACTCGTGCAACAGGCAATAAACTTCCTGCAAGTTCTGAGGATGTGAGTGCTGGAAGTAGTCTGCTAGTGACTGATGTATTGGCTACGACCAGAGCTAAAGTAGGGATTACTGAGGCTCCCGTAGGCTTGCACTACGAAGTTACTGCGACAGGTTCAGGAGTACTCCCGGAAATAGACAGCGATGGAACTCCTCTTGCTCACGGTAGGATCGCTGCGGAGTTTAGTGTATCTGCCTTAGAAGGTTCTGCGGAAAACGGCAATGTAAGTGAGAGTACGCTCGGTTCCAGATTGACGTATTATAAGAGGAGCACTGCGATCGGCTTGTGGCAGTTCCATGCGGGGATGGATTATGAGTCGAGGATTAGACCATAAGGAGGAAATAGAAAATAAGAAATTTTAAAAAAATAAAAAATAGGAAGTGATAAGAAAAAGAAATGAAAAGAACAATTGGACTGATAAGTGTGGTCGCAATAGCAATGGCTCTGATGATTGCTTTCAGCGGAGTTGCCGCAGCAAGTTGGCTTGCGGAGTTTACGCCGGAA
>QBUL01000036.1 GCA_013180605.1 Candidatus Methanophagaceae archaeon GoMg1
AAAGTTAACCTCAAGAAGCATGGGCATCACTCTAATTGTATCTGAATCAACGTAGTCCCACAAATTCTCCACCGGTATTTCTTCTCCATCTATGCTCCCTTCTGTAACATCTTTCACATTCACCACACTGGAATCGAAGGAAAGATCAAACTGTGCTGAGTTGAAGTTGATTACATCGTCTACATCTATGGTTACGTTAAAAGTTTCTCCTTCTTCTACTGACTCAGGGGCATTAACCGTAACCGTAACTTCTGCTTCTTGTCCCATTACTGGTGTAACTGTGGGAACCGTAAACGGTTCAGGGTACCTGGCGAAAATACGTTTCGACGTGAATGGGGAAGAAGGAGATGAGAGCGTATTGGATGTAGATAAGGGTCTTCTTCTTAGCAATATAGTGGGGGCAGATTGGGCAGCGGAAGAAATACTTGCGAACTGGGTTGATGACAAGATTATAATAGGTGCCGAAGAGGAAGAAGAAGAAGAAGAAAGCACAGGCGAAGAAGTTACACCCGGGTCTCCGAACATAACGGTTTGGAACCCTGCTGAAGCGGTTGTAAGCAATGCAGTAGGCGACCCAAGAACTTTCAATGTCACTGTAGACCAAATAGCGGATATTAGCTGGCAAATAAATGGTACAGAAGTGCAAACAAATGAAAGTACACGAGAAACAGTTTTTACGAACACAAGTGCAGTTATTGGAACCTGGAATGTCTCTGCAATCGCGACTAACACAACCACTGGATTATCTGATGTGCACACATGGATATGGAGCGTAACACTTACTGCAACGCCAACGCCAACGCCTACATTGGCACCTGGAGTAACACCAGCACCCGAAGCTGAAGTAACACCAGCGCCACAAGAAAAAAAACCAACAGCAAAGGGAAAACCAACGCCTGTGCCTACTACTACACCAACGCCCAAACCGCCCGGATTCGAGGTTGTTTTCACAATGGCGATGATGTTGGCAATTGCATATATGTTGTTGAAGAGAAGGTGGACCGACTGAGAGATGAGAAAAAGATGAAAGATGGACAGAATAGATGGATACCGGGCCGGGCGGATATCCCGGCAAAATCTTTTTGCAAGCAAAAAGGTTTATCGAAAAAAGGAAATTTAGGAGGTGATATGAGAAATGTGTGAACATGGATATGAACAGGAGCATATAGGACATGAACATATATCCCATCATCCCCATCATATGCATGAATACCACGGATACAGGGAACCACTAACAAAGGAAGAAGAACTTAAGATTTTAGAAGAGGGGAAGAAAAGGATGCAGAGTGAACTTACCAGAGTAGAGCAGAGAATGGTGGAATTAAAGGAAGAAGCGTAATCGGTTGGCTTTTGCCAACCCTTTATTTTTTAGAAGCAAAATTGGGAAACAAAAAATAGTCAAAATGATATACGAAGAACAAAAAAATCAAGAAAATGGACGTCCTATGGGTTTTTTAAGGTCGCTTATCAGTGCGTATAGTGCGGTGCCTGGACATGGACTGACCGGAGTCAACGGGAAGATTGCCGGAGCACTGATGGCAGTAAACTCTATTGTGGATGCCGTGCCATTGATTCACGGTCCGATTGGATGTGCCTTTCAGAGGAAGATCAATCCTTTTAGACCTTATCTCCCGTTCTATGAAACTCCCTGCACAAATATGAAAGATATAGATGTCGTCTATGGTGGAGAGGATAAGTTAGAAACGGGAATTAAAGAAACCTATAAAAAGTATCACCCCAACTTGATCGTAGTAATAAGCACATGTGCAAGCGATTTAATCGGATGCGATTTTCGGTCGGTTATAGAAAAGATAAGAGAAGATGTTGGTTGTGCTGTGGTTTACACGACAGGTGATTCAGTTGGTAAGAGAATGGCAGTTGGTCACCAGGATACGCTTTATTCAATTACAGACCAACTACTGTGCAATAATGTAGAAGGAACAGAGAAGATTGATGGGGCTGTGAACCTTATAACATATCCCATTCATGGTGCAGGGATAAAGGTGGCTGAGATGGCATCCATTCTGGAAGAAATTGGGATTATGATAAACAAAGTTTGTTTTAATCACACGACGATAGGGGACATGCGTGAATTGCCAAATGCCGAGCTCAATATAACTGACCATCCAATGGTTTGGACCACGTTAATGGAAGAAAGAATAGGTGTCGCTCAGTATACGATTTCAGCTTGGGACGAATTTATGAAAACAAGGAATCTTGAGTTGCTCAATCGGTCTGGAATCGAGGGGAGTGCAAAGGTTTTCATGGAAATTGCTCAACGAGTGAATAAAGAGGGAGAAGCAGAGGAAGTTATTGAAAGACGGAAAAAAGATGCGATTGAACGGCTTTCAAAAGCAAAAGTCGGTCTTGAAGGCAAAAAAGTTGTTGGTGTGGATGTTATTCGTGGTGCTCTCGGACAGATGTTGTTACAGGACATTGGGATGAAAGCAAGTGTCTTCACCTTTAATACACATGGTTTTGAGCATCGCCTAACCCATGCGGCTGTGGATGAAATGATAGACATGAGTATTGATTTAGTAAGAGCGTATGGATCAGACCCTGAAATCCTTGTGAATCCAACCCTCGAAGAGGAAATAAAAACCATCAAAAGAACTGGAACTGACCTGGTCATTTCATCAGGTGTAAATGCCCATAAATACAATAAAGAAGGGATAAAGACATTTGATTCCCGGGATTTTATGCTTTTTCATCAGAGAATCGGTTTTGAGTCCTCGATTGAACTTGCATGGATGCTAAGAGAGGCACTCGAAAAACCAGTTCGGAAGAGAAATCCACTCCTGTGTATGCTGGAATATGATCGGCACAGGACTAATCTGACCCCTCACATGTCAAAATTGGCTGACATATATAGCATGGTCAAAGGAGGTGCTGTGGTTGACGAGTATATGTATGACGGCGTGTACATCACTAAACTAAGGAGTAATGGCGATGAAAAACGTTTTTACGCATGAAGAAGAGATTGGACCTGTTTGTGATCCCACACAGGACTGCAAACCCATAGTTTCACTCAAAACTCTTTTATATTAACCGCCGATTTATTCTTATGG
>QBUL01000035.1 GCA_013180605.1 Candidatus Methanophagaceae archaeon GoMg1
CAATGCTCCTCGCTTTTTCCTCTCCAACCTTATCTTTCACCAAATCGTGGACAAAATCCGTTTGCTTTTATATCATAAAGGTTTAATCAAAAGCGTAGGTTTAAATTCGCTATAACTTCTTCCTTGGAGCGTTTAATAGTGAAGCCCATTTTTTCGCATAATTGGATCATCACTTCATTTTCGGGAAGAATTATTCCATATATACTCTCAAGATCTTTTTCCTTAGTCCACTCGATAAGCAGATCTATTAGTTTGGTTCCTAAGCCCTCCCCTTGATATTCATCAGCTACAACAACTGCGAATTCTCCACGCTTTCTGCCGGGTTCCAAAATTAGTCGGCCGACTCCAATCTCTTTCTTTTTTTCGCCTTCGCGAACCTCCGCTATGATTGCCATTTCCCTATCGTAATCTATGTTGCAAAAACGAACCAAAGCCCCATGAGACAACTCCTTAATTATGTGGAAAAATCTAAACCTGCTTGTCTCGTTAGATAACCTTTTAATTAATTCATGCTCTATCTGCTCATCTTCAGGCCTAATGGGCCTAAGTATCACTTCAGTTCCATCTTTAAGCTTCCATGGAACAACATACTTTAGGGGGTAAGGTAGGATGGCTAAGTGCGTATAGCGATCCGTAATTTTAAGAGCTTCAAGGTCTAACACCATCCTGGTGTCCAGAGCACAAATCACATCTTTTGAGGCAACAAGCGGATTTATCTCCATTTCAGCAATTTCAGGGAAATCTACGATCAGATTTGAGAATTTTACCACAACCTCCTCTAAAACCCTTAGATCTAAAGGGGGCATGTTCCTTAAACCCTTAGAGAGCGCTCGATATATCTTCGTCTCTTCCATCATTCTTCGAGCCAGGGTTTGATTTAAAGGTGGGAGCCCTATCGAAAAATCTCTGAAGAACTCTACGCCTGTTCCTCCTTGACCGAACAATATTACCGCCCCAAAATCTCTATCTTTTCTTGCTCCAAGAATTAACTCGTAATCAAATTTTTTCATATTTTGAACGTAAACGCCATGTATCTTGGCGTGAGGCGCAGCTTTCCGAACGGATTCTATGAGACTTTGGTATTCGTTTCTAAGCGTATCCCCGGAGTTAACACCTATGATTACTCCTCCAATATCCATTTTATGAACTATATCCGGAGACACTACCTTGAGCACGACAGGATACCCCACCCGATAAGCAGCCATAACAGCTTCGTTCACATTCCTGGCAAGGTAACCTTCTGCTCTAGGGATTCTGTAAGTATCCAGGAATTTATCTACCTCTTCAGGGGTTAAAACAGTCCTTCCTTCTCCAACAACTTTTCGTATCATAAGCTTCAGGTGACTCTTAGGAGGGGAAAGATTTACGGGAAGTTCTTCTGGAGTTTCGTACAGAAGTTCAAGGTTTCGCTTATACTTATACATGTACATATAAGTTCTGACGGCTTTTTCTGGAGTTGAAAACGTAGGTATATCGTGTGTGTAGAAAAGTCCTCTCGCCTCCTCGACTTCTTTTTCGCCCATCCATACCGTTAGGATTGGTATAAGTTTCTTTTCTGCTATTTTTATAACCTTTTTAGCTAGATCTGTTGATTGTGCAGCTCCCTGTGGAGTATAAATCACTATAATGCCATCAACGTTCGGATCGGATATGCATGCCCTTATAGTTTTATCGTACCTTTCGACATCAGCATCTCCCAGTATATCTATTGGGTTCCCCCTGCTCCAGCATGAGGGAAGGAATTTCTCCAGGGCTATCTTCAATTCTTCAGAAAGTTCAGCCATTTTCCCTCCGTTATCAATAACGGAATCCGTGGCCATAACGCCAGGGCCGCCGGCATTAGAGATGATGGCTAAGCGTGGCCCGGCTGGAAGATACCTCGAATCCAAAACACTCGCGCAATTAAAGAGATCTTCAATTTCATCTACGTGTACTGCTCCTACCCTCTTAAACGTGGCATCGTAAACCTCATAATTTCCCGCCAATGCACCAGTATGGGAACGCGCGGCCCTGGCGCTTGCCACGTATTTCCCAGGTTTAAGGATGATTATCGGTTTAGTTCTTGCGAATCCCCTGGTTGCGCTAATGAATTTCCTCGCGGAACCTACTCCTTCCATATAGATGATTATGCTCCTAGTGTGAGGGTCTCCTCCAAGATAATCTATTAAATCTCCAAAATCGATGTTCAACATGGAACCCAAAGAAGCGAACATGCTAAAGCCTACATGTGTGCTTACAGCCCAATCTAATATCGCAGTGCCTAAAGCACCGCTCTGTGAAATAAAAGCGATTTCTCCGGGTTCAGGGTTATTTCTCAAAAAGGTTGCGTTAAGACCAACGTGAGGTCTGACGAATCCAAGACAATTAGGGCCAAGTATTCGGAGACCATGTTTCTCCTGAAATTGGTTTATTTCATCTTCTAACCTTTTGCCTTCTTTGCCCACTTCTCTAAACCCCGCTGAAATTATAACAGCGCCATCCACACCACTTTGACCACATTCATCAACTATCTCTGGTACGGTTTTAGCATGAGTCGCTATAACAGCTAAATCAATATGTTCTGGTACTTCTGTTATGCTTGGAAAACACTTTAGCCCCAAAACGTTTTCTCTGTTTGGGTTAACTGCGTACACGCTTCTCATATCCTTGCCCAAAAGAAGATTCTTCGTTAATTGGAGCCCAATGGAACCTTCTCGATCGGTTGCACCAATCAATGCTACACTCTTTGGATTGAGCATGTTTTCTATTCGGTACATTTTCAGCCCACTACTTGATTTATTAAATATAAATTCAAATTTATAATAAAAAAGTAATTGCAAGTCTCGCCACTATCCCCACTACTATGCTCTCATCTGCGAAATATATTTTTACCATGCTCACTTCTCCGGCTTATCCGAAATCTAATCTTTTCTTTGAGAATACATCGAGAGGAATATAGGAATTAACGTAGAATATGTTGATTCAATCAAAGATGTCATGGACATCATTTATTAGCCTGCCC
>QBUL01000034.1 GCA_013180605.1 Candidatus Methanophagaceae archaeon GoMg1
TGCTGCGTTCACATCAGTCCACGACTTCTCGGTTGTGGTCGCATTCGGTGTCGCCGGGAATCCTGCTGTCAGGTCGTTCGAGATGTAAATGTCGTAGGTGCCACCACCAGTCCAGTTGCGCCAGTCCAGCGTAACATTTGTGCCATCCCCTGTTGGGATCAAATATGGCTTTCTAATTACCCAAAATCTGCTGAGCTCACCGATGCCAATATCACTTGCAAGCAAATCAGCAGCCTTGTATGCCCAGTAGTCCTCGACTGCTGCGGCAAGCCAGACACAGGGTCCAGTGTCTTTCCAGTTAGCGCCATCATACGGGTTGTCGCATGCCTCAACCACGCCACCAACATCGTAGGGAGTGTCATCTGAGTCGTCAATCATCTGTTTTTCACTGAAATAAACCGGTAAGCCAACATCTGAACGCTGGGAATTAACATCTGCTATGAGTGGGTTATTCGATGGTGTTCCGAGCAGTATCAAGTTGTTATTCGTCTTCTCAGCTTCAGTGACATTTTCAACGGATTTCACACTTACACGCTCACCCGGCACACCAGATGCATTTATTTTATTTCTAATGGCATTGGCTTTATCTGGATAGCAGAGTTCATCTGGATATATGATTGTGGTGTTCCAGACTGTGGTGTTGTGTCCATGTAAGAATGGTTCTGGATAGTCCCTTACTGGGCGGGGTTTGAATTCATCATTTATAAATGCAAAGAAACCCCAGTGCACAACCTCTCCATCATGCAGTGGATACGTAGTCCAATTACCCCAGTATACGGGAATGCCATTCACAAATGGATACCAATAGAAGTTTCTACCACCCTCCATACCGTCTTCCAGGCTATCGAGTGATTCCACTGGAGTGCTTGCTCCTTCGGTAGCAGTTGCAACGCTATTTAAGAGTCCAACAGGTGTAGTATTCTCTGGTGCCAATCTCGTGATGTCGAACATGTTCACAGCCGTATAGTTCGAAAGAGTTCCATTGTATGCTGATGCATCTCCATAGTGATGGGAATCCAGGATCCTGCAGGATATTACGTTAAGCGATTTTGTGGCATCGTTGTTATTTGGATCCGATTCAGTAACATTATTGTCCGGGTCCAGTCTAATTTCCACAGTGTGAGTTCCAACTGCGAGATTACGTTCAAATGTGACATACCTGCGGGATTTTGCATTCAACCATGTTGTCCCGTTCGCTGAAACTCCATCCACTATCAACTGCACCTTGAACTTACTGCTCGTATTTCCTGCATCTGCCGTGCCATTATTTGTGACTTTTACCTGAATTAGCGTGTTGTTATTTGCAGTATGCCAACCGTATGTCGGCAGAAATGTTATATCCTCCTCGGATATTGCTAAATCCGCGGGACCTGTATCATCAAGCACAGTAACGATCTTTGTACTTACATTGTTTGTCTCATCCGACTCATTTACAACACCATAAGCATCGACAGGGACCTTTAATTCATAAACTCCACCCAAGCTCGTCCAGTTGAACTGTACAACAGTTTCGTTGTCCTTGCCCAAGCCTGAAATGTAGGAATCATTTTTTAGCGTTCCATTCTCATGCAGTGTGACATTAAAGCCCGTGGCATCGGTCCCTCCTATGTTTTTAATCGTTGCATTGATGGTGTAGGTGTGATTTGCCACCAGTGCAATCGGAATCTGACCATCTCTTTCAACAAGCGTATCGATTTCTTTAACCGTAAGATCTGGCTTTAGTTCTTTACTAATCAAGATTGCACCAACTGGTCGAAGAGAAGATTCGCCATTTGTACGATCAGGCGGTTCACCATTCTTAAATGTTACATTGCTGCTTGAAGGGTTTAGCCATGTCTTGTGCACAACCCAGCTATCGATGTCAAAACCACGGTTACTGGACCAAATGCTGTCTGGAGTGCTTCCACCGCCATCTGCTGCATCACTGGTGGAAAAGTTATTGTCATTAAAATACAGATAATCTGGTTCTCCTTCGTTACCTGTTAAATATATCGTCCATAGAGTTGCGTTTATATCAGTATTCATCGTGCCATTGAACCATGTTGTAGTGCTTGAAACAGCACATGGATACTTCGTGGTGTCTCCAATATGGGTATACCCTTGATTGACCCAGTAGGTTACACTCTCACCTCCGTCATCGTACACCGTAATTAAAACTATGCCTCCTATATCTCCAACATCAAAACCAGTGGTAGTTGCGGTTGCACCATTAGCGCCACTCCTAGTTATATCGGTCACATTCCAGTATTTCCAATAGGTACCCCAGCCGCAACTGACATAGTAGCCCTCTGTTTCATCATTGGCACTCCCATCATAGTCGTAATCGAAATACTGATTGTTTTCAGTATAGCCAGTTCCATTGTAGAACGAGATATTCAACCAGCCATTACTTTTTCCACTTGCCCATACATGCACATAGAGCCTTGACCACAGTATATCTCCACCGGGCACACTAAAGTTCTGGGTATAGGGACTAGAACCTAAACCATGCCCTCCTCCAACATACACTCCGCCTTCAACAGTGCCATTCTTAACTGTGTGTAGCTCTTCCAATATTAGTGCTGACGCTGGTGTACAAAATACTGCTAACACTAACAGCAAGATTGGGAATATATATCTTTTTTTCATATCCTATCTATCACCTCTTTTATTTTCTCTCATATATTTTTCACCACCACATATTAATTTTTTGTATAAAAATCCCTTACTCTTTTTTACCGAGGCTTCCACATGGTATTGTCTGTAACCGCAACCTCATATCCACTGGATGGTTTTACCTCGAAGTTTGTACCCACATAATATGGTGGGAACGGCACTTCTGAATAACTTTCTGCTTTTTGACTCGTTGAATTCCACCACGCCACTTTGGTACAATTCTGTATATCTTTTATTAGTCCATCTGCATCGTCTATCGTGGTGTTGAACGGCATACCTATCCAATTAACGCCTGAAATGGCGCCCTTCTTCAATTTTAGCGAGCAAATGGAT
>QBUL01000033.1 GCA_013180605.1 Candidatus Methanophagaceae archaeon GoMg1
AAAATGAGCAAGAAAACATATAGAATTCTTAAAAGAGAAGTTAATCAAAATCCCCCATAGTATTTCCAGTAACAAATTGCAATTAATAAACCACGAGAATTCACAAGATTAACCCCCTGACCAAGAAAGCGGTTTAGGATTTATATTTATATTTATACGTCCACGAGATATTAAGTAATTACGATAGGAGAGCGAACCAATGAACATAGAATTCCAGCTAAAAGCCGAGCTCAAATGCAGCGGGAGTTTAAGTGACGCTGTAAGTTCGCCGGACCTAACGGAGTTTGTGAAGTATTGTAATGAGAGCGTATTAAAAAAAGGTGCACCTCCAGGTTGCGGTGCTGAAATTACTTGGTGGGACGTTGCAGGGGAAAAAATCGGGTTGAAAATAGTCTCGGATAGGTTTGTGAGGGCGCATGATGCACTTTTCAGATTGAAGAACGAGTTTGGTAAATTTTTAGGTAAGCACCGAATAGGGATAAGGGGTATAGAAATAGAGGATTATGAGATAGGAATAGAATGGGAAGAAGGATTGAGAATAAAGAAATTACCGTTTGTAAAGGAAATAAAACAGGAAGAAGGGATATTGCGTCTTTTTCTGGATGTGGACGAGTCTGCGTTAGAAAAAAGGATTCCCGATAGAATATTAAAGTTATTGGAGGATAAATGCGAGGCGGCAAGGTGGAAAGGCAAAAGTGAGCACTGGGAATTGCTGTTTGAACGTGGCAAGAGGGATTTTTATTTCGATAAAGATCCTACGGAAGAACTGATAAAGCGAGGTTGGATACGGCATGCAGCGGGAAGGGGACAGTGGATATACGGACCGCAATTAACGAAGATATTCAGAGCTTTTGAGCGTGCCTTGCTGGAGGAAGTGTGCAAGCCCCTGGGATATGAGGAGATGATTTTTCCTAAGTTCGTGCCATGGGACGTGTGGAAGCGTTCGGGGCATGCAAAAGGAATTTATCCTGAGGCGTATTACGTATGTACGCCAAAGACGAGAGACCCCGAATACTGGGAGGAAGTGATGGACTATTACAAAGTTACGAATGAGATTCCTCTGGACATGATAATGGATAGGATAGAGCTCGTGGGAGGGATGTGCTATGCGCAATGCCCGCCGTTTTGGATTTTCCTGCAGGGGAAGACAATACCCGATGAAATTCTACCGATAACGGTTTTTGACAGGTCAGGAACTTCTCATCGCTATGAAAGTGGCGGGCTTCATGGCATAGAGCGGCTTGATGAGTTTCACAGGGTGGAGATAGTATGGATAGGGAAGAAGGAGCAGGTAATAAAACATGCGAAGCAGCTACAGGAAGGATACCGCCGCATATTCGAGGAGTTTATGGACATCGAGTGGCGCGAAGCATGGGTAACACCTTGGTTCATGGCGCAGGAGGGAAAAGCAGGTCTGGCAGAGTCAAAGGAAGTAGGAACTACCGATTACGAAGCGGTCCTGCCTTATAGTGGGAAATGGCTGGAGTTTCAAAATGTGAGTGTGAATGGCAATAAATATCCAAAAGGGTTCAGCGTGAAACTGCAAAGTGGCGAGGAATTGTGGTCTGGATGCTCAGGTGTTGGGCTGGAGCGGTGGGCTGCTGTTTTTCTCGCACAGAATGGTTTTGAATCGCATAAATGGCCTGAAAAGTTCAGAACTATTGTAGGTGAGTTGCCTGAGGTGTTCAGGTTTTTGTAGAAAAATGAAATTAACAGTTCTTGTAGATAATAACACGTTGATAGATCGGTATTTCTACGGCGAACAAGGAATATCTTATTTTATTGCGGATGAAGGCAAAAGAATTTTATTTGACGTAGGGTATTCAGATGCGTTTATTATAAATGCACAAAAGATGAATATTGATTTGCAAAATATAGATTTTTTGGTTCTTTCTCATGGACACCTCGATCATACCTGGGGTTTAGAGCCCCTAATTAGACTTTACACGGAAGCAATAATAGAGAAAATAGATTATAAGAAACCCACGCTTGCAGCCCATCCTTTAACATTTCTAACCAAGACGGTTAAAGGTTTAGGGGAAATAGGTTCAATAATTTCAGAAAAGAAGTTATCCGAACATTTCAAGCTCAAACTGAGTAAAGACCCTGTATGGTTAACAGAGAATCTAGTTTTTCTTGGAGAGATAGAGAGAAAGAAAGATTTTGAAGCTAAAAGCCCAATTGGTAAAATTGTAAAACCTGACTTTGAAGAAGACGACTATTTAATGGACGATTCTGCTTTAGCTTACAAATCACCAAGAGGGCTGGTGATTATTACGAGTTGTTCTCATGCGGGAATTTGTAACATCGTAGAATATGCGAAAAAGATTTGTGGGGACAATAGGATAATTGATATTGTCGGAGGATTTCATTTGCTTAATCCTTCAAAGGAGCAACTACAAGGTACTTTGGAATTGAGTACCTATAATCCTTGCGTCTATACCAATAATGTATGCATAAGGGGCATATGGCTTCACTTTCCTCGCGTCCAGTATCTCTACTGATCGAAACTCTTCTTCCAATTCTTGTACTTTTGCCATGAATTTGTCTTTCGCTTGCGTGATTGCTCGTTCAAGCGCATCATGCTTCTCCTCTCCTTCTTCAGGGTAAGAGGATTCTAAATCATAGAAATGAATTATCCCGCCTCGAGGGTTGAGCATACACAGAGCTTCTCGAAGGAACAAATAAGCACTTTTCGGTAGGTTCATGATTATCCTGTCCGCCTTGTTGCTGAACCGCTCGTGAATTTCTTTTATGTCGCCCTCTATCGCTTCTATGTTTCTCACGCCATTCAGTTCGATATTTTCCCGGAGATAGCGTATCGCATCGGGATTGGCGTCAATTGCGGTAACGTGGCTTTGAGGTGCACGTTTAGCGATTTGTATGGAGAAGGGACCGACACCTGCGAACATGTCTATTATCTCCTCTTCTCCGCTGCGCTCGACCTGCGATGCCA
>QBUL01000032.1 GCA_013180605.1 Candidatus Methanophagaceae archaeon GoMg1
CCCAATGAGTAATTTAAAATGGTCAAATAAATCCACATATTCTATTGCAAACGAATTGCGTTTGAGAGGGCATAAAATATCTGAAGATACCGTTGGTCGTTTATTAAAACAGGAAGGTTATTGGATAAGGGTATTTATGAATAGCGAAGCATTTTTGATACTCGTTAGTATAATTATTGGAGGTCTGAAAAGTTTGAAAGAGAACATGGTTTACTTTTTAATGGCACAATATCAGCAAAGAAGCTCATTGTCGTAAAAGAATCAAAGGAAGATGGAAATATCACAGAGCGGAGGGTAGTGCGGTATTTCTACGTAAAGGAGAACCCCTTTTGCGTAGCTTCAAATACCGTTACCATGGCCCGTGTCTCAGCACTCGTACCTACCGAAGGCTCTTACGGGGGTATTCTTAACATAACAAAGGAGTTCATGGGTGGTACTATACCCAGCATGTTTGAGATACAAGAGGAAGACCCTATTCTTTTTATCACCCTCGTTTCTGGTTCTGGCATTGGGAAAGTGGCAATCGTATTTCTTTTTCTTGCTCCTCTATCAATTATATTTTATCCACAAATAAGAAACATGTTGAGAAAACAAGGAAACAGAAAATAAATTAAGGACACAGATTAACGCTTGTGGGCTCTGCCCACGTCCTCGCAAGCCATGAAAGGGCTTAATTAACACAGATGATGAAAATCAACACTGTCAAAGTTAAATAAATCCGTGTAAATCAGCGTCTTAAATAGAAGGAATTTACACGTAATGTACAGTAAAAACACAAATGCCACGAAGAAAACTATCCGTCATCTGTGCTGCTTATTTGCTTCTGGTAGCATGCGCAGAGCTGCTGACGATTTACAATCCAAAAGCAGGTATTGCATTACATGCAGTCATCCTGTTCGCACTGCTTTTGCATTCCGGAATGGAATCAGATAAGGACAAAAATGTATCTACATTTCTTATGGCTCTTGTTCTCGCCCCGCTTATCCGAATACTGAGCTTATCAATGCCGTTTATTCAGTTCAGCAAGATTTCCGGGTTTCTGCTCATTTCCATCCCTATATTCGTTGCAATCTTTACCTGCATGTGGGTGCAAGGGCTCCGAGCAAAAGATATTGGGCTTTACTTACCCAAGTTGAAACGCACACCGATTGAAGCGGGTGTGATTCTCCTCGCCATACCCATTGGAATAGTAGAATATCAAATTTTGAAGCCCGCTCTTTTACCGGGATTAGGGCTAGGAGCAGCGGATTTTATCGCGGCATCGCTAATTTTCATTGCATGCACCGGTTTCTTAGAGGAGCTTGCATTCAGGGGCTTGCTCCAATATAACGCAATAAAATTGATGAACAAATGGTGGGGGATTCTTTTTGTATCCACGATTTTCGGTGTGCTTCACGTTGGAAACCTATCCCCGTGGCATTTGGATTGCGTGCTTGCTTTTTCTGTTGGTTTTGTGTTCTCAGTAGTGCGAGAGAAAACGGGGTCAATATACGGAATAAGCATTTCTCACGGTATTATAAACATCACTTTGTTCTTGATTGCACCTACAATTGCAATTATGATTTCCCCGTAACTTTCATCGCGGAAAGGATTTATCAACGCTGCAACGGCGTCTTGAAAAATATGGCTACAAAATCCAGCAATGCACGAATCATTTAGCCCTGTAAATGTACCTGAGGTGATGTTGGATATTCCGCAGTGTTACAGAAATTGTCGGTTCGATTTTTAGTGCACCAAATCTATACGGGTCCCAATAATTTCGGAATGACTATTGTTTCCTTTATATACACTTAACCTTAAACAGAACAACCATATAACTATGGCAGCCCCTAAGAGCGATAAGGAAGCGACGAGGGATGGTGCGAAGAAGAAGCGAGGAGGTACTGTCGATGCTGATGCTGTTGTTGCCGCTGTTACTGCTGCTAAAGAAGAGCTAAACGAATGCCCCGAGTGCGGTTCTAAATGTCTGATATGTGATTATGGTAAAGCGGAGATTTTTTGCCAGGATTGCGGGCTGATAATAACTGAGAACATTGTTGATCTTGGCCCTGAGTGGCGTGCCTTCGATTCAGAACAGAAGTCCAAACGAGCGAGGACGGGCGCACCGATGACGTATCGAATACACGATAAAGGTCTGAGCACAGTTGTCTCATCGGGTTCGGGTCTGAGTCCGGGAGAATATAAGTTAAAGAAATGGCAACAGCGGACTCACGTTGCGAATACAACCGAAAGGAGCTTCATCTTCGCTCTCTCTGAGATCGATCGGATGGCATCTGCGCTTAGACTTCCGGTGAATATCCGGGAGGCAGCGTCTATGCTATACCGCAAAGCGATGAAGAAGCGGCTAATCCGTGGGCGTAGCATAGAGGGTATAACTTCAGCTCTCCTATACATCGGCTGCAGGCAGTATGGTGTGCCACGAACACTGGAAGAGCTGAGTGATGTATCAAGAGTCGGGCAGAAGGAGATAAGCCGTGCATATCGCTTCCTTTTACGTGAGCTGGACTTGAAAGTTTCACCTGCCTCTCCCGTTGATTTCGTGCCGCGTTTCTGTTCCTTACTTAATCTGGGTGGCGATATAAGGTCAAAAGCAGTAGAGATAATAAAGAAGGCAACAGAAGCGGAACTGACAAATGGTCGGGGGCCAATAGGAATAGCGGCTGCCGCTATTTATATCGCTGCGATTTTAAGCGGTGAGCATCGCACACAGAAGGAAGTATCCAACGTTACGGGTGTGACCGAGGTTACAATACGGAACAGGTATAAAGAATTGTCAGAGCAGTTAGAAATACCTGAACTTTTAGCAGTTTAGCGGTATAGCGGTATAGCGATATAGAGGCTTAGAGGGCATTAAGGCAGCGGGTTGGAATTTATTTTGGAGTAGAAGGAGGAGAGCATTTTTGATAGTTCTTCTA
>QBUL01000031.1 GCA_013180605.1 Candidatus Methanophagaceae archaeon GoMg1
TAACCGTGTTTGTTGATTCTTATCATCTGTGTTAATCTGCGTTAATCTGTGTCAATGATTTATATTTTCTTATAACTTTAACCGATATTGAAACACGACCAAAAAATCAGTGTAAATCCATGTCTTAACTCAAATAGAAGGAAGTTATACGTTATACAGAGTATAGTAACAATAAACGATAGAAATGGACCTCGAAGGATTTGCAAACCGAAACATAAAAGAAGGCGAAAAGGAAGAACGGATAATCGCCGAAATGCGCCGCCGCATTACGGAAATAAAACGTAACCGCATAAGCAATGAAGATGCAGAAGCTATTTCAAGAGCGATTCTGGAAGAAGCGAAGAGAACAATTGATTTGAAAGCGGAAAACAAAGACATTTTCACGGAACTGAAATCCGGCGTGAGCATGGGTGAGTTCGGCGTTGGGTCACGGGGTTTGGGTGATTTTTACGCTCACGAGAAGATAGGAGAGATTATAGGTGCGACGGGTGCGGTAGTTGACTCGTCAAGCTTAAGTGATTCCGGCGTAGTTCGTTTTACGGATAGCGGAACCAGTAAAGCCAAATTTGTTGTCGTAACGGTGGACGGAATGCATTCGCGACTGAGTGATTTCCCGTTTCTCGCTGGGTTTCACGTTGCACGTGCAGCACTGCGTGACGTGTACGTGATGGGTGCCGTACCGATTGCACTGCTGTCCGACATCCACGTTGCCGATGACGGCGACGTTGCGAAGATATTCGACCATATTGCCGGGATTTCAACGGTATCTGATGCGACTGGCGTTCCCCTCGTGACGGGCTCGACATTGAGAATCGGCGGTGACGTGGTAATAGGGGAACGAATGACAGGCTGTGTTGGCGCGGTTGGCGTGGCAGAAGCAGTCGTGTCACGAGAAGGAGCGAAAGCAGGAGACGTGATACTAATGAGTGAAGGCGCAGGCGGCGGCACAATATCCACTGCCGCTTTGTATTTTGGCGAACCCGAAATCGTAAAAGAAACGTTAAACATAAAATTTCTGAACGCTTGTAATGCGATTATCGAAGCGGATTTGGTGAGTCATGTTCACGTTATGACCGACGTTACGAACGGAGGCATCCGAGGCGATGCAAGCGAGATTGCAAAAGTCGCGGGCGTAAACCTTCTCTTTTATGAAGACCGAATACGGCATTTGGTGAATGACCACGTGCTTGGAATGCTCGAACGGCACGGGATAGACTATCTAGGCGTATCCCTGGATGCGCTGCTGGTTATCTGCCCTGAAGAGAGTGCAAAAGAAGTTAAAAAGGTTGTAAATAGTGCGGGCGTGGAAATAGAACAAATTGGCATGGTTGGGATTAAGAAGGAGGGCAGCGGTGCAGAAATCGTTGTGAATGGCGAAAAGAAGGCGTTTGTGCCTAAATTCCGCGAGTCCGCTTACACGCCCGTGAAGAAGGCGGTGGGAGAAATCGTAAGTGCGGGAACGGATTTTGAAGAGATGAAAAGGAAGGTGGATAAGGCAGTTGAAGAGGCGATTCATAAGCGAGACAGGGTGAAGAGGATGATGACATAATGGGCGAAATCTCGTGTGAGTGGAAATCTAAATGCTAAATAAATCCAAATAACTAAAATTACATTATTTGAATAAAATGAAAATAGCGAATATAGAGCCGAGAAGAAGGGGGAAATGAAAAATGGAAGAGAAGAGAGATTTTGGGGATTTGGAGAGAGAAGTGATAGAAACGGGAAAATGTGCGCTTTGTGGTGGCTGTGTCGCTACGTGTAGATTGCTCGATTACGGCTATCTCAGCGTAGACTTTTCTGAAGAAAGACCGGTGATAAGAGAAGGGCAGCAGTGTCCACCGGATTGTGGATACTGTTATTATCAATGCCCGAGGGTAGAGAAACCTGAGTTGAGGGAGGGAATTGAGGAGATGTACGAAGTTGTCAGCACAGACGAGGGGATAAGAAAGGCTTGTCAGGACGGAGGTGTGGTTACTTCGCTATTAGCTTATGCCCTTGACGATGCGATGGTGGAAGGTTGTATAACGGTTGCAGATAAAGGAGAATGGAAACCAGAGGTGCAAGTGGCGATGGATAAAGCGGGGTTGATAAAGGGTGCAGGTAGCAAATATACGCCTGCGGCAACGCTAACCGGTATAGCCGATGCTATTTTGAAGTATGACCTGTGGAGTGTCGCTCTGGTAGGGACACCATGCGGAATGTCATCGTATGAAAAGATGTTCGTTGTAGGGCGGGATACGCATAATGCGCATAACTTCTCGTCTCATGTAAGGTTGAGAATAGGTCTGTTTTGCCTGGGCACTTATTCGTATGAAAAGCTAATGAAGGGATATCTTGAAGGCAAGCATAGTATTGACATAAGCGAGGTAACAAAATTACAGATTAGCGAGGATGTTTTACACGTGTATGCAGGAGAGAAAGAGCTGCTAAGTGTGGGAATCGACGAGATAGAGGGTTATAAGCGAGATGGCTGCAAGGTATGTGAAGATTTCGCCGGGTTGTTTTCTGACATAAGTGTTGGAAATGTCAGCTCACCAGCGGGTAAGTCATCAGTTATAATTCGCACTGATTTCGGGAAGGATGTTTTTGAAGGTGCTATAGAGCGAGGATATATAGAAGCAAAGCCAATGGACAAGTCTGGTGTGGATTTGATACACAGGTTAATGAAAAAGAAGAAAGAAGCAGGGATTTCCGAGAAGGAGAGGAGGAAGAAGTTGATGGAACAGTTGAAGTAATAAAAAAGAGGTTAAATCCCAATACTTCGTGTTCGTTGATTCCGATACGATGGCGGTCGAAGCGATGCTAAACGAAGCCATTGCTGCGTCGGGTGGAGCAGGGCTTCTTAGGATGTGATAAGAAAAAAAATGGGAGGAAATAGATGGAGAAACATGTATTATCTAACTGGTTTG
>QBUL01000174.1 GCA_013180605.1 Candidatus Methanophagaceae archaeon GoMg1
TTACACGTTTATTGAAAGTAATGTGATTGGTGCATATACAATACTAGAGGCAATGCGTAAAGTCAATCCCGAAGCAAAGCTTGTTCATATAAGCACAGATGAGGTATATGGTGATAGAGAGAAAGGTTCTTTTAAAGAAAAGGATAGATTGAAACCTTCTTCACCATATTCTGCAAGCAAAGCTTCTGCTGATATGCTCGTTTTAGCTTATGTTAGAACTTACGGACTAAAAGCCATGATTACAAGATGCACGAATAATTATGGTCCTTATCAATTTCCAGAGAAGTTGATTCCAAAGGCGATAATTAGGGCTTCAATGAATATGAAAATACCTGTTTACGGAACTGGAAAGAACGTAAGGGACTGGATTTATGTTAAAGACCACTGTAAGGCTATAAGTTTAGTTCTGGGTAAAGGAGAGAAAGGAGAGATTTACAATATATCCAGCGGAGAAGAGAAAACGAATTTTGAAGTTGTCAGGGAGATTTTAGGAATTATGGATAAGAATGAGGGCGATTTGATAGAATTTGTGGAGGATAGACCGGGACATGACATCAGGTATAGTCTGGATTCCTCTAAGATCAGAGAATTAGGTAGAGTGCCAAAACATAGGTTTAAGGAGGGCTTAAAAGAGACGGTTGAAGGGTACTTAAGTAACGAGTGGTGGTGGAAACCTTTAGTTGATGAAAAAACATTGCATCCAACTCCTTGGAAATTGAAGTGGTAATTAGTAATGCAACGCTAATGAACATTGATAATGCAAATCAGGGGCTCTTTGGTCTATAAAGAGAAAACTCAGCCCCCACACGATTTCTTTATTCTTTCGCCTTTCTTGTTGGTTTGTCTTATATTTTCCACAAATATATTTTATTCATAGCATATATCTTTTATATACTAAATATATTTATGTTGTAAGTAGTATGAATAATGAGATATTAAGATACCCTACAAAAGGGAAGATGAGGAAGGAGAGATGGAAAAGGGATGGTTAGATAGGGGTATATTGCAAGAGCACAATTCGCATGACGCAGAGATTCATGGAATATTTGTAACAAGGACTCAAAACAGACCAAATCCAACTGGATTCTCTATTGCTGAATTAGTCGAAAGAAGAGGGAATATCATGAGTGTTAAAGGGATGGATGCGCTTGATGGAACTCTTTTGCTTGACATAAAGCCTTATTCCTCAGGGCTCGATGCAGTTCAAGATGCAAGAATCGAATGGTTTGAAAAGGCTCACGCTGTGAGGTAACAAAAAATGAAAATATTAATATGCGGTAAAGGAGGAAGTGGAAAAAGCACAATAGCTGCATTGCTCGCAAAATCAATGGCAAACAGAGGATACCAGATCCTCGTAATAGACAATGATGAGTCGAACTTTGGATTGCATCGCCAGTTAGGCATTAAGCTGCCGGATGACTTCATGAACTACTTTGGCGGGAAGAAGGCGATGATTGAGAGAATGCTTGCATCGATACAGAAGGGAAAAGGAGGTACAGTGAAAATCTTTGATAAAAGGTGGACGTTCGGTGGTATTCCAAAGGAATACTTAACGAAAAAGAATGGAATAAAACTGCTCGCCATTGGAAAGATACATGAATTCGGAGAGGGTTGCGCTTGTCCAATGGGCGCTATCTCAACAGAAATGCTTAAAAACCTGACATTGAGTGATAAAGAGGTTGTAATCGTAGATAGCGATGCAGGAATCGAGCATTTTGGCAGAGGTGTGGAAGAAGGGTGCGAGGTTATTCTCGTGATTCTGGATCCATCCTTTGAATCGATTATGCTCTCAAAGAAAATAAATGAATTGGCAGACAGTATCAAAAAACCCGTTTATTTCGTTCTCAATAAAGTTGACAACGAAAGCAAGCAAGTTATGCTCGCATCTGTGGATAAAAATAAAATTGTGGGAATTGTTCCAGCGGATAATGCGGTGTTTAAGGCTTGTTTGGCTGGAAAGGAGCTTGATTTACGGTCAGCAGAGATTGAGAAACTTGCTGAGTTTTTAGGAGATGTAAAAAATGATATTAGAACCAAATAAGAGAGAACAGGTAATTTCAATGCCGGTGGTATTAATCTCTACGGTTAGCAAGGAAGGAATCAGAAACATAGCACCATACGCAAACGTAATGCCGATATTGAGACCTTGGGACCTGATAGCTATTGCATCCTGGATCAAAAGGGACACACTGGATAACATTCGAGAGACAAAGGAATTCGTGATAAATGTTCCTTCTGCTGAATTCGTAGAGGAGGTGATGATTTGCTCAAAGAACTATGCGAAAGAGGTGGATGAATTTGAGGAGGCGAAACTGAAAGAGAAAGCATCGAAAAAGGTCAAAGTGCCATCTATCGATGGATGCATCGCATGGATGGAATGCATTTTAGATAAAGAGATAATCGAGGAGGGGAAGTATTCAATTATTATTGGAAAGGTCGTGCATCTTGAAGTCGTTGACCAATATTTCAAAACTGGCGATATGGACTTTGAAAGGGCAAAACCTCTTTCAATGATGTGTGGTGATGAAGGGATGTATTACACCGTGCCTAAGGGCACAGGAGATTATCGGAAATATGCAGAGATGTTTACAGGCAATAAATAGCAGATGAATTTGGACTTGATTTAAAAAATCAAATGCAGCTGTAAAGGAAAACTTACCTATAAATATTAATAATATTCACTGAAATATTTATAAGGAAGTTATTAATAATTTTACAAGCTTGAAAAATGGCAATAATCAGCATCTCGTTAACCGACGAGATATTGAATGAAATAGACAAACTTCAACAAGAACTCGGGTTCTCCGGAAGGTCAGAAGTAATGCGAGCCGGGGCGAGAATGTTGCTCGCGGACAACAAAGAGAAAGAGAATTTGGAAGGCAGACTGAACTCTGTGCTTTTGCTTATTCATACGCAGAAAGTGGAGGGCACGGTAACCGAGATAAAGCACAAATACGAAGACATCATAAGCACTCAGATTCATAACCACCTACGAGAAGATAAATGTCTCGAGGTGTTCATTTTAGAGGGTGACGCTGCTCGGATAAAACAGCTAGTCTCTTTGTTCCGTGCAAGCGGGAAAATGGACTATGTTAAGTTGATTGTGGCATAACAACACTTTTTCTTTTTTTTATGAAAAAAAAGAAAACATGTGCTAAAAGAAAAAAAAAGTATTGTTAGTTTAATAAGGATAAATATAAAATGAAAAGAGAAAGGAGAACAAAATGCAAGTAGTGATAAGTGACCCGAAAACAGGGAAGGCGTATAAGGTAGAAGGTAAGGATACGGAAGCGAGTGCTTTATTTATCGGTAAACGAATAGGGGACATTGTGGATGCGGATATTTTAGGCTTAGGTGGTTATGGATTGGAAATACGCGGTGGTTCGGATACGGATGGCACACCGATGCGAAAAGACGTTTCGGGTGCTGTAAGAAAGAGAATACTGATTACTTCGCCACCTGGCTACCGACCAAAAGAGAAGGGAAAGAGGAGAAGGAAGTTGGTCAGAGGCAACGAAATATCAACGGAGATATCACAGATAAATGTGAAGATACATGAGTACGGGACGAAAACGATAGAAGAATTGTTGGGTGCAGAGGAAGAAGCTGGAAAGAGGATTACAGGGAATCCGAATTAAAGCCGCTGGTGATTGGAAGGTTACCTCAGTTTGAGGTAGTTTATAAAGCTGTGGATGAGGGCATTATGTAACCTATAACGGCACAGTCGAATTTTCTAATGAAATTGCCATACATATCCTTAAAATTCACCGCAGAGCATGTGAAGAATAGAAGGAAGTTATACTTTATATACAAACAGAAAACCCAAGCAATGATGGAAACAGTCTTAAAACTCTGCGTACTCGGCGCTCTCCGCGGTGATAAATCACTATATTTTTAGATAGTACCCCCCATTGCTTCTTTTAAGGCCATAGAATCATCTCCGCAGCTTTTTTCACTTCTTCGCGGTATCTCGCAGGTGTATAAACGCCCACTTTATAATTTTCTCGGAACGCCTGACTGAGCATTGACACGAGCGATGAAACCTCACGTAAACTCTTGATTTCTCGTGCGCTCTGCTCTCGACCCTGTAAACCCTGTATGGGCTTATCAACGACAACCTTCGCCACGCTTTCTTTTAATTCCTCTCCGTTTTCTCCTTGAAAGTCAAGTATAACATATTTCTCGTCCACACCCGCTCGCTTGCTTATTTCCTCTTCTATTTCTTTTCTTCGCTTTTCTTCACTCAGTTGTGCTGCTACATCCTCATTTAGCTCATTTATGCCTTTATATATCGCACGTTTGAACAGTTGCCGCTTGTTTATCAGTTCCACCATCTCCTCCGGGTAGCCTTTCGCATTCCGCAGCGCAATGTTTATTTCCGAATCGTCCATCCTTCTTAATGCCAATGCGTATTGCCGGATGTGGTCCTCAGATTCAGATTTTGATTTGACGAAATACTCCAGTGCTTCCGAAAACATCAACTGTGCTATTCGGCTCGTGTGATGTTTATAAACCGTGGGATACATCAAGAAACGAGAAAAGAGCAAATATTCCGCAGGTAGTATTCCCTTTTCTGTTATAACGACTTTACCATTGACAAAATCCAGCCCTTGAATGATCCGTATATTGTCAACAACGCCGTATGCCACGCCGGTATAATACGAATCGCGGACTAAATAATCCATCTTATCCACGTCTATTTCACCGTTTAAAACCTTTGATAGGTCCCTTTCACCCTCCATGTATTCCGCCCTCCTTTCGCCTTTTATGTATCCCGCTATCTTTTGCTTGTCTAAAGAAAGCTCATCCAGGACTTCTGCAATAGTTTTAGCGGATCCAACTTCAACTTCGAGTTCGCGCTCAACCTCAACTTCTTGTTTGAATATTATGTCTTCTATGTCCTCATGGCTTTTTCCGGTGATTTTTTTTATTACGGGTTCTGTCACGTGCGAATAGGGACCGTGACCGATATCGTGGATTAAGGAAGCAACGATAAGTTCCTGCTCTTCTTCTTTCGCTACTTCCAGCCGGTCGAGCAGAAGGCATATCAAATGATATACGCCGAGTGAATGCTCAAATCTCGTGTGGTTTGCACCGGGATAAACCAGATAAGAAAAGCCAAGCTGTCTTATTCTTCTTAATCGCTGCATCTCCACGGTATCTATTATCGCGATTGCAAGGTCGCCTATTTCTATGTATCCGTGTATGGGGTCTTTTATTACCTTTTGCATGAATCTGTTCTTTCCTACTTATTAGGAAAGGAAAGATTTTGTTTAATTCTATTTTTAGATATATACGGCATAATATATATTTATTCGAATATAGATACAAATTCAACAAGACGTGCTTTTAGGCTATATTTGCTATTACGTATAATGGCGTGCGGAACTCAGGCGAATACAAAAAATGAAGATAACCGTCTTAGGAGGACACAAAGAAATCGGTGGGAACAAGATATTAGTGGAGCACAAAGGAACGAAAATTTTATTGGATTTTGGTATGAGTTTTAGTCAGGCGGGAAAATATTTCTCG
Source organism: Candidatus Methanophagaceae archaeon GoMg1 (assembly GCA_013180605.1). GTDB lineage: Archaea > Halobacteriota > Syntropharchaeia > Alkanophagales > Methanospirareceae > QEXZ01. Next base: position 5,533 of record QBUL01000174.1, read on the forward strand.
GAATTTTTACAGCCACGTAAATGTGCTTCATTAACCGATTTTTTCGAGTTTGGCTTGCTGCCGCGGATTAAAGGGATTTACCGTGAAGATTACCTCCGCCACATGAATATGGCGAAAGAGGAGCGGGAAGTGGACGGGGTTTTTATCTCACACGCCCATGCGGACCATGCACAATACATCCATTTCTTACGATTTGAAATCCCGGTTTATTGTACCAGAGCAACCGAAGTTATTTTGCGTGTTTTAGAAGAAACAGGAAGCAATCCGCTATCTGAATTTATTACTGCCTGTGAGGCGTTCACGTTTTACACGAACAGGAAAGGAACACTGAGCAGAGTTACCCGAAAGAATACTGATTTTGTTCACATGCGAGATATTGAGGTAATGGACGCATACCAAAAAGTTAAGGTTGGCTCTTTAGAAGTGGAACTGGTGCCGGTAGATCATTCTTTGCCCGGTGCTTGTGGTTATATTATCTATTCAGACGCAGGGAATTTAGTTTATACCGGCGATATTCGGTTTCATGGCTCAAATCAGGAATTAAGTAAGGAATTTGTAAAGAGAGCCAAAGCAGCCAGACCTCGATGGCTGCTGTCAGAAGGGACGAGAATAGACAGCAAGGAAAGAGATAGTGAAGAAGGAGTTAAAAGGAAGATTGCTGGATTTATTGCCGAATCAAAATTTCATCTGGTTTTTGTCGAACATCCGATCAGGGATTTAGACCGGGTAACGAGTATTTTTGAGGCGGTAAAAGAGAACAACAGGCACTTTGTAGTTAATCTCAAACTTGCGTATCTAATAAACGAGTTGGGTGATTTATGCCCCTTCTCTCTGGACGAGGTTAAAATTCTCGTACCCAGGAAGAGCTGGGGTTTGATTGATAAAGAAGGAATAGACAGTAAGTTAGTCGAACAGGACTATTCGGTTTGGGAAAGGGCGTTTATCAACCGAGCGAATTGCATCACATACCGCGAATTGCAGAGAAATCCTGCGAAATATGTCGTTTCAATGAGTTTGTGGGAATTGAATCAACTTACGGATATAAAACCCAGCAGTGATGCGATATGGATAAAATCGTCTTGCGAGCCGTTCTGCGATGAGATGGAATTAGACGAAGAGAGGAAGCGGAATTGGTTAGATCATTTCAAGATAAAAGAATATTTTGCTCATGCTTCAGGCCACGCATCGGGAGATGAAATCCGAGCAATGATTAAAGAGATAAATCCAGAAGAGCTGATTCCTATTCATACGGAACATCCGGAATTGTTTTGATGCGGGGATTCAGTGCTATGATTAATTTTACTATCTTTTACTTGAACCCCAGCCACGCCACCCCCGAATGAAATTTGGGGACATCTACATCTTCGCGTGCCCTTTGCTTACGGTTTTCAGTCTATTGTTGTCTGCGTTCAATACCTGCCAAAAGGATTCCTGCGGCAATCAAAAGTCTAGGGTCAACTGGGGGTCTCTCGTCTATTATTGTCATGGTGTACTTGAGTACGAACGGATTAAAATGTTGTTTGATTTTAGCAACTTCTCTATTGTTTGCTAAGACAACGTATGTTTGTGGGATTAAGTTGATAACCCTGCTTAAAAGAGCTGTGATTAGACTGGTTTCTGCCAACGTTCCTATCTCTTTGCCTTCTTTGGAGAGGATAATCCATTCGTCCTTAAAAATAGATTTCAGCCCTTTTCGCCTTAAAGCACCCACAGCCTCGCCGGTAGTTACATCTTGTACATTGTATGTTGCGCCAATATCAAGAATTTGAGGAGTTTTTATTGTCAAAAGCTCTTGAGTCTGACTTTCGTCCGAGTATATTCGAAAATCTTCCTTTAGTTTAAATGCTTTCTGTTTTGAATAGAAAAGAACATTTTCATTCTCATCATAGACGTGAAACGCCCCTCCAAATAACTTAAGTACCTTCCTGCGAAACAAGTACTGCCTGTGTCGAAATGCGGGATTAATCGCTTTCTCAGCCACTTTTTATCACCTCCTTTCATATTGTATTCTTTCATACTATTTATACTTATACCATCTATAGGCACTGCCGAATTTTTTAGTGAAATTGCTAAATCCTTAAATTTCACCGCAGAGCACACGGAGAACGCAAAGGAACCAAAAAACCTAAACAATGATTGAAACTGTCTTTAAACTCTGCGTGCTCTGCGCTCTCCGCGGTGATAAATCACGGGATTTTTAGATAGCGCCCTTTTCGGTGTTACCACCCACCTCGTAAATATTCCGCTATCGTCGTTTTAATAAAACGGAAAATCCTAAAATTCCCCTTCGCAGCAGGCCACTCCATGTACCTCTTCTCGTTAATAACGGAACTAAGCATCGTATCGAGCTTCGGTTTCAACTGCATCAATCTTTTCTGCCGCATGGATAAATCGGGCATCTCGTTTATTTTGTCTATCGCAGCAGTAAGCACAATTGCAAGCTGTATTCGCTCTTCCGTTGACTTAAATGAAGCTTGGTCAATCAAACCGTATTCTGCCTTCAACTCATTCAGCTTGAGCCCTGCTTGATACGTGCAGTTCACGATTTCGTCCCGGGTCATCCATTTGGTCTCGTAATTCAGCGCGTATTTCCAGCTCGGCGATAGCATTGCGTTGCGGTATTCTTCGAGAGTTTTGAACAGGATTTTATAGCCGAACTTTTCCGGATGCTCATACGCGATGCAGCCGGGGTCGATAAAAGGCGAATATGCGAGAATATAAGGAACTACGCGTTTGCCGAATTTGTCTATCAGCGACCCGCACCAATCTACCGTTGCCATAGCGGACTCGCAGGTCTGAAGAGGAAGACCAATCATAAAGAACAGGTCGAACTTGTTGCAGCCCGAATCCAGAGCCCATTTTAGGTTCTCTTCTATCGCGGGATTTTTATACCGCTTACCTTCTGCCGCTCTTATTGACTCGTCATGGGTATCCGGGGATATTTCAAAGTTGAAGTTTTCAACCGAATCCGCCACGCACGCGAAATAATCCTCGGGATTGCGCACCGTATCGAATAACTCAAACACCAGATGATTATCAAATGTCTCCTTTTTCAGTTCTTGCAGAACGGTATATGCGTATTCTTCACCGGGTTGCAGGATGTCGCCAATGACGAATATTGGCGCTTTTGTGTATCGTGTGATTTTTATAATGTCCTTTACTATCAATTCCGGGTCGCGAAAAGCGGGTTTTTTACGGTTGCAGTACGTTGCGAGCGCATTCCGAGAACCACCGCAGAATATGCAATTGTGGATGCAGCCACGGCAAGTTATCACTGGCGTGATCGGATAGTCCAGCCACTCATGGGAAGACCAGCCGTGGAACGGAATGAGACTTTTGAGGTCACGGTATTTCAATGCGGATTTAAAAATCGGCAGGTAGTTATTTGAAAATTTGTTTATCTCTGCGGGAACGTAGGTGAACGGATTCACCCGCATCTCGCCGTTATTGCTATAGTCATTGCTATTATCTTTCCATACAAGGTTAGGGATGTCGCAAAATGAAGAGCCGTGCTCTCTCTGAACAATCGTTTTCATGAGCTGTAACAACGATTCTTCTGTGGAATCGCCTCGTATGATAAAATCCACGGTGGGGTAACGAATCAACTCTTCGTAGAAATACGTGGCGGAGAATCCACCGAAAATGACGGGAATGTCGGGATGGTATCGCTTGCATATCTTCGCTACTTCGAGGCTGCCCTGCGTATGCGGCAACCAATGCAGGTCAATGCCAAAAGCATGTGGTTTAAGCCTGCGTATTAACTTTTCTGCATCAAAACTATCACTATCGAGCATCCTCGCCGCTAAGTTGATTATTCTTACCTTTATCCCGTTTCGTCCCAGATGCTCGAGAATAGAAACGAATCCAATAGGGTACATCTCGAATATGGGCGTTGATGGGACGCCATCGGCAATTGGGCCGTACATTATGGGATACTTTCTGAAATCGTACACTGCAGGCGCATGGAGCAAGATTAAATGCGGATTGTGGCTGAAGCGGGCAATATTCATTTTTAATTATAGCCTTGATGTTTTAATAACCTCTTTCTTTAAAGAACACATCAAAAATCTTAACTGCATTATCAGGTATATCTTTGCAGTCTATGCAGTTATTCAAAGTGGTATGACCAAACCTTCTACATTCCTCACAAATTGCAAATTCTATCCGTAATTTAGCCCCCATAAATTTATATTTCCTTTTCCCTCTAAGTGTCCCCTCAAGAAACATGGTGTTAAAAGTAGGATCATGAGAAAGGTGTTCATAAGCCATTCTAATACTTTTCTTTATGTGAGTTCCTCCTCTTTTAAGTTTTTTGCGACTTTTTTTTAGCCTTATCAGTTTCATATAGGTCATAACTCATAATTGTTCTATTTCAACTCTCTCTGATGGTTTTGTTCTGGCAGATTCCATTCCTTCCATTAGGGAGATGTGTTCCTCTCTATCAAGAAGAGTATCAAAAGTTTCTAACCACTCTTCATCAATTTCAAATACTTTATTTGCCTCAATTTCATTTAACTTTGTCACAAGGTAATAACCAATAGGAATATCTTTGATCTTTGCTTTTGTTTTAAAAGGTATAATTTCAACCTCAGTTTCGTAAGCTAAACTCATAAGTGTGCTTGCCCATTCATTTGCATATTTTTCTGCAATCCTTTCCATGTATCTCAGGACATCCTGGTTCTCTTCTAACAAATGCCTGATTCCATTTAGAAACTCCTTACCGTGATCTGTTAATTCAATAGATTCTTGCTCAGTAACCAATTCATTTTCCATCAAATACTCTAAGTCCTTATAAATTTCGGGTGTGAACGGTCCTAAATTCCATTTGTAGAAGCTATAATTAAATCCTTTCACTTTATCCTCTTTCATTTCACTTTCAGTAAAGAATACAAGTTTCATTAGTTTAGTGATTCCTCTTAATTCTCCTCTTTTGTTAACTTCATGGATTAAGTGGAGCAAGAGCACTTTGTCTATTATTTCTTCATCCATGTCTCGAAACTCTATTGGTCTAGAAATTTGTGACAAAGTTACAGCGGACATATCCTCTTTCATCCTTTTCTCTATTTACTAAATTATTTCCTTGATATAAAAAAGGATATGTTTTTTGATTGTCCATAATTTATTTTCTGTTTTCTTTTTGTACAACTAAAAAAAATCAGTCAGTGCCTTCTGATTTTTTATTTCTTTTTCCTCCTCGCCTTCCTCTTCGCCTTCACCTTTGCCTTCCACCACCGCCGTTTTTCTTTCCTCTGGTAATTCTATTATCCCTCCCTTTTCAACTTCAACTATAGCTTCAGCTTTAGCTTCGACCGCTTTCTTACCCCTCTTCACCCTCTCTTTCCTTTCTCCCACCACTTCGGGTTCGGGTATCGCATACGCATCCTGGTATATCCTCTTCGCTTTCTCTCCCCTATCGTCATCTGCATCACTGACTAAAAACGCGATTTGAGGAACGTCCAGCCGCAGTGATGCCGTAATCTCCGCCGCCTTCCTTGTGTCACGGAAAAAAAAGGACAAAAAAGGAACGACATAAAATCGGGCATAGCTCCTTGACACCTTGCAATATTCCGCTATTTTCTTCGCTATCTCTTCTCTTATCGGTGCAGACTTCATGTATTCGCCGCTTTGCCATTGTCCTTGTCCACGCACTCGTTCCCGTTGCCATGGGTTCTTAAAATATGACAGAATTTTTTTTCGTTGCCATCCGCCTTTTCCCGCATACTGCATCTCTTTTGCAGAAAGCACGCCACAAGCCATTAAACTGGATGCATAGCGCCAGAACTTGTAATTCTCGCGCTGTTTTACCCTGCCTAAAAACGTATCCGCTCGGCTCAGATAATGCAACCCGTGCAAAAAGCTTTCTTTATCATGTTCATACGCGAAATTCTTGTATATCCATTGTATGCTCATATCAGGTGTGCTGTCAAGCGAATAGAGCGAAGAAAGAGCTTCTTGCATGTCGTATCCCTCTACACCGAAAATCTTCTTCAATACCTCAAAAATATCTTCCTCAATGTCTCTTCTCCCTGTTGCTATATCCTCCACCGTTATTTTACCAAATTTAGATATGGAAATCGCATGCAGGTCGTTTATTGCGGACCTCAAATCACCATTTGCGTTCTCTATCAACGTGTGCAGTGCTTTGTCTTCCACTTCTATGCCTTCCGCATGGCATATCCTTTTGAGCACTTTTCGAATAATCGTCTGCTCCTCTATTCGTTTGAACGCGATTACCTTACAATTCCGCTGCAACGCCTGCCCCATCTTACGTTTATCGTTGGCGATGAGGATTATTGGCTGCTGCGTTCGTTTCACGATATCCGTTATCGCCCTTTTACCCCCGCGGTCTTCGTTACCGTGCAGGTTGTCCGCCTCATCCAGAATGATTAATCTCAGCATCGATCTCGATGTCAGCGTCTTGCCAAACGTATTGCTCGTAGAAGCCTGCCCCACGATTTTTTTTATTATTCCTGCACTTCTTTTGTCTGATGCGTTAAGTTCTATGACTTCCCAGCCGCGTTCCGAAGCAAGAGCATGTGCTGCTGATGTCTTACCACAGCCAGGAGGTCCGTGAAGAATAACCGCTTTCTTCGATTTTGGGTTGCGGTTATGAACTCCTTCCGCCCATTTTTTTAGCTCTTCTATCGCTTCTTCATTGCCTACAACTGCTCGTAACGTCTTTGGTCTGTATTTCTCTGTCCATTCCTCGCTATTCCCTTGCATTATCCGCTGTAATATAAAATAAAATAAAATAAAATAATAGAAAAATTTTTATTTAAGAAGAGTTAAAAATACAGATTATTATTAAGATGAACGACCGAGCGAACGAGGATAAAAGAAGGAGGAAAAAGGCAAATGCCGCCGAATCCGCCGTTTCTTTGATAAAAGACGGTATGGTAATAGGTCTTGGCTCGGGCTCTACGGCAGAAATTGCGGTACGGAAAATAGGGGATAGAATAAAGGAGGAGGAGCTTGAGATTTTGGGCGTTCCCACTTCTATTAGAACGGAAAAGCTCGCAATAGAATGCGGCGTTCCTCTTACTACGCTCTCTGAACACCCTGCTCTGGATATGTGCATAGATGGAGCAGACCAGGTGGATGCCCGCCTGAATTTAATCAAAGGCGGATGGGGGTCGCATACGAGGGAGAAAATAGTGTCTTACGCTACAAAAAAGCTTGTTATCTGCGTTGAAGAGGAGAAAATAGTGAAGCAGCTAAATATGCCTGTTCCTTTAGAGGTTTTATCTTACGCTGTGGAAATGGTGGAGATACAGGTAAAAAAAACTGGGTGGAACGTGTGTTTTAAGAGCAGACAGAAACAAAGGGGGATATTTTATAACGGAGCACGAGAACCTGGTAATAGATGCCGATTTTGGCGTTATACGTAATCCCGAGGAGATGAGTGCTGCTCTTTCTTCTGTTGTCGGCTCCGTAGAACACGGGATATTCACGAATGCTACAGAGGTGCATGTGGGAAGTGAAAAGGCAGTCAACGTGTTGAAAAGAAAAAGGGTATAGCTTTATATGCTCATAAAAATACAATCCACATAAAGAAAAATGATCGTGTTGGTAAGTCCAAAGGATGTGGAGGAAGCGAAGGCAGTGATTCGAGGAAATGCGGATATCGTAGACGTGAAGAATCCGAAAGAGGGTTCGCTGGGTGCTAATTTCCCGTGGGTTATAAGGTCAATAAAGGAGCTGGTGGAACAAGAGGGAGGAGATGGGATGAAGCTAAGCGCCGCGATTGGGGATTTCGATTACAAGCCCGGGACTGGCTCTTTAGCTGCGTTAGGTGCTGCCACTGCGGGTGCAGAATACATAAAAGTCGGATTGCTAAAGATAAAAACGAAGGAAGAGGCAATAGATTTGCTTAGCGGGATTGTTAAAGCGGTAAAGGACTTCGACCCGACTAAGAAGGTCGTTTCTGCTTTTTATTCCGATTACAAGCGAATAAATTCGATTTCACCTCTTGAAATATCAGCAATAGGAGAAGCCGTGGATATAGACGTGGCAATGGTGGACACGGGAATAAAGGACGGGAAGACGACGCTGGAGTTTATGACTGAAGAGGAGCTTAAAACGTTTGTTTCCGAATCGAAAGCGCTTGGGCTGATGACTGCGCTTGCAGGGGCGCTCAAATTTGAGGATATTCCTGCGATAAAGCGAATAAACCCGGACATAATAGGCGTTAGGGGGATGGTGTGCGGTGGTAACCGAGAAGACGGGGTGAAGGAGGAATTAGTGAGGGATTTGAGAGCGCAGTTTGCATAGCTTTTTATCGGTCAAGAAGTTATAGTACATATATCCCTGGAAGAGGACAAATTACGTAGTTGTCGAAATGAGCAAACGAGGCATTCAATACTTCACGCTTTCGGAAATAGAACCCCGCATCTGGTTCATGCTCACCGGCTGCAATTTCCGGTGTAAGGGTTGTTTCAGACCTGCACGTGATGATGGCGTAGGGGCTTTACTCAGTGCAGAGGAGACGTTGGAAAAAGCAGAACAGGCATGCCTCAAACATTATGGGAAGCTACCCACCAAGGCAATGATTACCGGCGGAGAACCCACCCTTGACAAGGACTATCTCCTGGCACTCGTGAAAGGATTGAAAGGAAAAGGATTTGAAGAAATTGTTTTGATGAGCAATGGTTATGAGATAGGGCGTGAAGAAAACGGTAATTATGCGGGTGAGTTGCAGGGTGCAGGAGTAACCGAAGCCCATATAGACATCAAAGCTTTTTCTGAGGATATTCATAAATGGTACACCGGGAAATCGAACAAACCGGTATTAAAAGCTGTGGCAGCGTTAAATGACACCGGGATAGAACTGTTAATCCAAACGGTTTACATGCCTGGTATTGTGGACGAGAAGGAGATAGAGCAAATAGCAATTTTCCTCTCCTCGTTGAATCGTGACATAAAATACCGGATTAACCCGTTTGCACCAACATTTGCATTTGAGCAGGTTACGAGACGTCCTACCATCGAAGAGATGGAATATGCTTACGAACTCGCTTCCAAGCACCTTTCTAATGCTATAATAAGCAGGAGCTGTTATCGCGAATATCCCACACCACCTGCACAAGAAACATGGATTACCGTTTATCCTGATGCTAAGCTCACCAGCAAGCGAAGAACGATAGAAGACCAGAAAGAAGACCGAATTTTATGGTTCTCTCATTCAAAATCGAAACCAAGAGAAGAGATAGTTCACGAGCTGGCACTGGAACGAGAGCGTGATGATTCGGACTATCGTGAGCGGCTGGAAAAAGTAACGAGACGGTTTTCCACCTCTACTTCAAATCAGAGCACGAGCAGCAATAAAAATAAAGATAAAAATAAAAACAATAAAAAACCACGTGATTCCACGAGATAGACACAACACTTTTTCTTTTTTGTGAAAAAGAAAAACTTCTTTCTTTGGTAAAGCTTTCTTTTCTAAAGAAAGGTTTATGGAAATAAGAACAATCCTCGTGGAACCAAAGAACGAAGAGAACATAGGGGCGGTGGCAAGAGCACTAAAAAATTTTGGAGGGTCTGCGTTATATCTAGTAAATCCAGCGGATATAGGCGATAAAGCGGTTTCTGTCGCCTCTCACGCTTACGACGTGCTAAGAACAAGTGAGATTGTAGGTTCAATAGAGGAAGCGATAGAAAACTCTGTAATTGTTGTGGGCACGACCTCCAAGCACGGCATTTCAGTCAACAAACATCTCAGAATACCTTTTTTCTCGCCCCAGCAATTAAAAGAAAAAGTTAAACGAATAGGAGCGGATAAAGGTAAAGACAATTCAAGCAAAGTCGTATCCATCCTGTTTGGCAGAGAGGACACGGGACTGAGGAATGAAGAACTCAAGCATTGCGACATTGTCGTGTGCATTCCCACGAGCCCCGAGTATCCTGTGATGAACCTCTCGCATGCCGTTGCGGTCGTTCTGTACGAATTAAGCGGAGTGGACGGGAGGACGGAGTCGGGTTCAACGCCAAGAGCCAGAGGTATGCGGTTAAGATTAGCACGTGTAGAGGATAAGGGGCGGTTGTTCGTGCATTTGGAAACGTTTTTTGATGAGATTGGTTACAAGGACCATAAAAGAGAGAAGACGTTGCTCATGCTTAGAAGGATTCTTGGTAGAGCAGAGCTTACCGAGAGAGAAGTGCAAACGCTGCGAGGGATATTGCGTAAGGCAGAATGGAAAATTGGAAAATTTCACCGCAGAGCACACGGAGAACGCAAAGGCACCAGAAAACCCGATTAATGGTTGAAACCGTCTTAAAACTCTGCGTACTCGGCGCTCTCCGCGGTGATAAATTACTATATTTTTAGATAGTACCCAAGCCATCACATCAAATCGTCTTACTTTCCTTCCAAAGCACCTTTTCTCTCAATAGCTCCCACTAATTTATCTAATACTTCATACAGCACTTCTATTTTATTCAATCCTCGCCGAACGGCATCCAAATCCAGCTGGTTATATTTATGAACAACGGCGTTCCTCAGACCGTTGAACCTTCTTATCAACTCCGATTCTTTCTTCGCCAGCATAAGACCCGAATAGCAATATCCCTATGCAACGCTCTTCGAACTCCTTAAAATCCTCTCTTAACTGACTTGCCACTTCCGTCTCCTTAGACTTGAAACTCATCTCTCAGGTCATCTCTTCCAGCACTTCCTTTGCCCTATCAACTCGCACCTTCTTCTCGCGCACCAGTATTTCCACAACGCGGTCTATCTGCTCTCCTTTTGCACCTGCCGATATTGCAACGTTCCGTGCATGTAGCGACATGTGCCCTCTCTGGATACCTTCGGTTGCCAATGCACGCAGCGCAGCGAAATTCTGTGCCAGACCCACCGCAGCGATAATCTCGGCAAGCTCGTTTGCCGTTTTCACGCCAAGTATCTTAAGATTTGTTTTTGCAGTAGGATGAACGGACGTTGCACCACCAACGATACCGACTGCAATTGGCAGTTCAATCGTTCCCACCAGGTCACGGTCGCGGTTCTTTTCCCATCTCGTCAATGGCTGGCATTTCCCGGTGATGCTTGCATACGTATGTGCACCCGCCTCAATCGCTCTGAAATCGTTCCCCGTAGCGATTACAACTGCATCTATACCGTTCATTATACCCTTGTTATGCGTTGCGCATCGGTAGGGGTCATAGTTGGCAAATAAGTATGCACTGATGACACGAGCCACAACTTCCTCGCCGCCTATTGCATCCTTAGCGAAAACCGCCCTTGCACGCGCTAACCGGTACGTTGCAAGATTAGAAACGATTCTCAAATTCACTTTTCCGCCTGTGAGCTGCTCAATAAATGGTGCAACCGCTTCAGCCATCGTGTTTACCGCATTCGCACCCATTACGTCCTTAACGTTGACCAGTAGATGAACAATCACCATTGGACCGATGCCTTCGGCTATGTCAATGACCCTTACCTCGATGTCTTTCGCACCGCCGCCAAGGTTCACAAGCACAGGGTCTTTTTCGTTTGCGAGTGCTAAAATTCTACGCTTAGTTTCGAGAATGGCGAATTTCGCAGCGAACGGGTCGGAAACATCGGTCAATTGGATTTGTCCGATCATTATGGGTTCCGTGGAACTGGTCAGGAAACCGCCTTTAGCCCTTGCCATCTTTGCTGCATTGCTTGCCGCTGCGACAACAGAAGGCTCTTCTATCGCCATTGGTATCAGGTAATCATTACCATTAATCATGAAATTAGCAGCAATGCCCATCGGCAGAGGCATTGTACCAACAACGTTTTCTATCATTCTATTTGCTGTTTCACCCAGCGAACCCGTGTTGCCAAGCACGTTTAGCTCCTCTTCCGATAACCCTGCAAAATCTCTTACAATCTTCAATCTCTCCTCGGCACTCAGCTTGTAAAATCCCGGTATTTTCGACGTTCTCATTTTAAACCTTTTCTTATGTGGGGCTCAGCCCCACGACCCCGCAAGCCCTGTAAGGGCTTATAGAAAAGCTTTACCAAAAGAACCTTGTTTTTCTTTTCCGCAAACGCTTTTCTTTTTTAAAAGAAAAGGGATTAGTTATAAATAATAAACAGTTATTATTTGTAAGTTTATTTACGAGAAGAAAATGAAAGAAGAAAATTTATCGGTGCGTGAATATCTTTATTCTATTAGATTTTACGTACTGCTCGTTTCCGTTGTTTTCGTTGGCGCCATTATCATTGGGTATATCGGTTTCCTGAGCGAAATATTTAATGTACCTCTAGAGTGGATTCAGCAGCTTAGTGAGAATCTAAAAGAGTCTACACAGGTATACCCCACATGGATAATTTTTTTGGCTTTCTTTGCCGTGCTATTTTTGAATAACTCGTTCACCTGTTTCCTTGACATCATATTGGGACCGCTGATAGGTATTTTTCCGCTATTTTCCGCGTTTATCAATGGTGGTTTACTCGGCTGGTTTGCAAAAGAGCAGGGGCTGGTTATCTTTCTTGCGATAGTGCCGCATGGGATGTTTGAGATACCCGCTTTTTTGCTCTCAGCAGCGATTGGCTTGAGACTGGGGCGCGAGGTTTTGAAACGTAAAGGAGATAGGGACTTAAAAAAGGAATTGAGGAATGGCTTGAGGGTGTTCCTCATTCTGATATTGCCTCTTCTCCTCATTGCCGCTCTTATTGAATCAGCTTTGATTGTTATAACACTTTTTTTCTAAAACACTTTTTCTTTTTAGAAAAAAAAAACCTGTGCTAAAAGAAAGAAACTTTAAAATGCGCATTCGAGACGGCGTGTACGGGTATAAGGAGAAGGGATTGTTTGATGCAAATACGTATGTGATACGGGATGAACTCACGGTTCTCATAGACCCGGGATTCGAGATTTATCTCGGGCGGCGACTCGAAGAGATGGAGGAAGATGGGATTAGTGCAGAGGATATTGATTTGATAACGCTCACGCATCTTCATCCTGACCACTGTAACGCAACCGCAGCGCTTAAGGACATATCAGGCGCAAAAGTTGCACTACATCCATCACAGATGGAATATCTTGATATTATGCTCGAAGAAGTTTCGAGGGTTCTTGGCGTTGGCACAGGACCTAAATTCGTGGTGGATTTGGTGCTTGACGAGAATCTGAGTATAGGGGACACCGAGTTGAGAATAGTGCATACGCCGGGGCATTCCCCGGGAAGCGTTTGTTTTTACGTTTCGGCTGAAAAGATTCTGATATGCGGTGATTTGGTGTTTGATAAAAGCATAGGAAGAACAGATTTGCCGTTTGGTAACAAAGAGGTGCTGGAAAAAAGCATCAACATGATATCTGCGCTGGATACGGAACTTTTGCTGCCAGGGCATGGTGCGATAATAGAAGGAAGAAGCAATGTCGAAAGGAATTACGAATTTATAAAAGAATGCCTTGATAGGCACAGTCGAATTTTCCAGTGAAATTGCCAAATTCTTAAATTTCACCGCAGAGCACACGGAGGACGCAGAGGCACCAGAAAGCATAAACAATGATTAGAACAGTCTTAAAACTCTGCGTGCTCTGCGCTCTCCGCGGTGATAAATCACTATATTTTTAGACCGTGCCATCGCCAACCAAAATTACCCTCAGTTTGTTTCAGGTACGATTGAAATTTTTTTACCCTTTATTTCCCCAAAAACAATCTTATCAACCGGTATTTTTACCTCTTCTTCTGAAATCAGCAGCTTTGCATCCACCTCTTCCACTAATTCAACCTCTAAATCACCTCCCTCAACCTCTACCCACTCTCCCTCCGGCAACTTCTCAAAATCACCCATTGATTTTATTCTCACTTTCTTTTTATATAATTCTTTTTCTGCTTTTGTCTCTATTCTTATTCTCCTTTTCATCAAAGCTAAAGCTATCTCGCCTTAAAATAAGTTACGTTTACTTTAAAGGTTTATTCTCCAGCATTATATGGGGAATCATAACGATTATAAATTCTACCGCGATAGTAAAGTTATAAATGGAGCCAGTAAAAATTGCAAAGCCAATAAGCGCTGTCCAGAGCCCGTAATCCAACGGATTTTTTATGTAATTGTATAAAGACTCTTTTACAACAGGGACATTTTCCTCAAAGAAATTTAGACACAACGATCTTTTTAAGCCCAACAACCTGAACGCCCAGAAAGCTAAAATCATGCCAAAAAATAACAAAATCAGTCCTATGTACCTTAAAACAACGTTATTATGAAATAGGGGATGTTCCTCAAATTGTAGTATAACCACAAGGCAGAAGGTAATCACCCAAAAAATTACGGTAGAGAGCATGTGAAAGTTGAAAGCATTTTTGCCGAACCATTTAGTTAACCTTCTACCCTTTAATTGAAGAATTAAATTTGTAGATTCAACAAAAATGGTCAGGAACACAAATATTGTGGTTAAAATAAATATTCTGTTCATTTTACGTTCTTGTAGAATTATTCTATTGCCTTAATATTTTATTCCGAAGGGCAAGGGCGTCAGCTCGTAGCGTATATGCGGTACTATCTGCTGTTTCAGTCATAAGTATCATCATTCCTCAAATAATTCTTCATCTCTCGCCAAGCTATTACGTATTGATAATTCAGCACGTTCAGATAGTGAAAGGTAGAATCGCTGTGTGGGTGAACCCACAGGAAACTTTTGTGAAAAGTTTTTGGCTTGATCGCGAAGCTTTTCGTCTTGTGGCATCGGCTTTCCAGCTATTCCTGTTCTTACCCCTAAAATAGCCCGTGAGGAAAGGTTACTGGTTACAATAAAATAACAATCATCACCTACCGCATATGACTTTTCTATCAATCTCGAAACAAATTCAGAATGCGAAAAAATAAATTCTGGAGGTGCATTTTTAACAAGCAATCCTACACCACGTATTTTCTTGACGTCATCTGATTCAATCCACTCATCTAAGACCTCAAGGCATGTTGAAGAGAAATCGTTAGATAGCTCAGCAAAAAGTTCTGGAAGGTAATCAATTGCTGTTGGATTCAATGCCCTGTCTCTAACCCTTCTAAGGATATCTTTATAATTGGGACTAGACGAAATATCTTTTAATCCTTGGTGAAAACCAAGATATGGAAGTGGTTGGAACTTTCCACCTGAACACTTTTCCCGTTTTTCAGCAATATTCAACCTCTCAAGCAAAAAATCTACAACTGCTTCCGGTATTCGAGAACTGCAATATCCCAAGAATTCATAAAGGGGATACAAATGATCATCAAGCTCCCTTATTCGGGTTAACTTGAAAAGAATCGTTTGTAGATCACCGTCATTTAGTTCATCTGGTGGGATGCCATATACGGAATTAAAAATATTACATAAGGTATCAGCTAATTTTTCATCCTCTTCGATATCAATGCTCAACGCTAATTGGATGGCTTTATCTCGTTTAGCATCAGGAAATCTACATAACGCTTTTATCGCTTGAAGTTTTACACTCCTGTCTGGATATGTGAGTAGTGTTTTAATAACGCTTATTTCATCGGTCTCTATGGATGAGTCCCCGCCTTTCGGAGCATAACCCTGTGCTATTGAATGACAAAGTGATTTATTCTTAGTCTCCACCGCTAATTTAGTTAGCTCAATAGCCTTAGTTGGACTTTTTTCCTGTATCCCCACTAATAATGAACTTATATAAATCGCTAAAGGAGAGGATGAATGGGGAATAATATGTTTGCAAATTTCAATAGATAGTTTACAGTCAGTGGTACTGAGTGAGTGTAGAAAATCACCGGGTTGCGCTTGAATGCCGCAGTTTTGGAAATGGCTCAGGATTACATTTAGGTAATCGAACACTTCCCATCCATCATTAAAGCGGTCTAAGAACTCACTGACTGTTTGCTTCATTTCTTCCTTAACTCGCTTTCGGTGCTGATTATAGTCTTCACCATTCCAATCACTATCATAATGATACCCTATGGCCCGATTAATTCGCAAATCAAAAGAATCTGGAATAGTCTTTATAATCGAATCTGCCTTTTTTGCTATGACTTTCGGACTGCTTCGTTTAGCATGCCATTGGAGATCTGAAGCAACTTCTATATGTACAATCGAATCTTTTGTATTTTTTATCAGATTCTCAATTACTTCGAGTATTCTCATTTGTTCTGGTAACCATTGATTTATTTCATCACCTGAGACAACACGATTAAATCGACCACGAGGAGGGATCAATGTATCAATAAGACTTTTTAATGCGCGCAGGACCACTTTTGTTGATTGGGATTTTGTACAGTCTGACAGAAGAGATATAGCCTTTTCATGGATGGATTTGGTTGTCTCAGGATTAACGGCAAATGGCATGGAAACAAAACCATAACCCTGAAGTCTTGTCGAGTCTCCTTCCTTTGCCAACAGGGGATCGAGTACATCCAGAGGTGAGTGTATGTGCTCATGGGCATCAGGCTCCTTTAACCATCTCTCTATGGCATCGAGTACTGCAGAGTTAATCTTGACCGGTTTGCGTATGTCGTATTCTGCCAGAGCAGAAAGAACACTCATAGCAGGTTCAGGACCAAGACCATCATTAGTTGGTCTTTCGTCATCCCTTCCCAAATACCAGAGAAGATCACAGCAGCGAGGCGAATAATCGGGATTAGAGGCAATTCCTTTTAATAGTGGTGGTAATGCATTGAGAACATCTTTATGGGTATATTGAGGAGCCCACTCTTCATTATCAGATACCATTGAAGGATTATGAATCGCATATTCAACCAACCGTAGTGTTCTTGCAGGCTGGAAATAAGCCACTTTTTCAAGATGTTTCAGTATCTGCGAACGTTGAAAATGCGAAGCCCCCCGAAATTCATTTTCTATTATTTCCCAAATCTCGCCTAACAAATCTATGGATTTACCTTCTCGTGTAATACGCCAATCTAATTCAGATAAACTAAATAATACATTCTCAGGGAAGATATGTCCGAATGCATTAAAGACTTTTTGCTCATAGCCTGTTGGTTGCCCCGAACCTGTAATGCAAGCGTTATATAGAATATGATCGGATAGAACATCGGGAGTAATTCTAAGTGAGTAGCCTCTGCGAAGAAGGATACCGGTACTCTCAAGAGTGCTGATTGCATCTATCAGTTTGACACTATCTATGTTTAGAAATTTTGACGCATGTTCTTGGAAAGTTTCTGTTTGTGGTTTAATTGGAGAAATTGCAGAAATAAGCGAGAGGATATCCCTACATAGTGATGCTTCGAGTTTATCGCTGACTTGCCCTATTAACACATCCTGAAATCTATCAAAAACCACCCTCTGGAAATCGCTATGACGCTCTAACATGGCAGGATTAATTTTATCTTCTGCAAGAAGCCGTCCACCTATAACGAGCACCAATGGTGAATCCTTAGCTACTTGAATTAGAGGTCCAAGAAATTGCTGATGATCTTTTCCAAGCACTTCCCTTCCTAATTCTTCTAATTCGTCTCGGTTAAGTTCCCCGACTTCAGGAATACTCTCAACTTCCCGAGGATCGAAGCCTCCTCCAGTTAAAGTAGCCCGTACATAGTCTAACCCTTGGGGTCTAATTGAAAGGATTAGTTTTACACGATCAGAATATTGCTGAGTCATGGTAAATAATGTAGATAGGTCTTCTCTCCGATGAGCATCATCGACTACTACAATACACTGTTGAGCTGGCAATTGGCGGATTGCGGCATCAGATAGTGCAATACCTTCCCTGAGAAATCTGAGTTTCCACTCGCTATATTTTACTTTAAATTTCTGGCTAAATTCAAAAAGGATCTTGCTTTTTCCAATTCCTCCTCGTCCATACAACAAGGCTATCCTCTTATTATCAGATTCTACAAAAGTGTCCAACTGCTCTAAAAAATCCTTTCGCCCTACCAGAGGGTAAACATGGTTAAACAGTTTGGTATTGTCAAGGAAAGGCTTGAAAAAATCTTCATAGGAACTAAAAGCAGGTAAGCGAACTCCAATTTCACCGTTTTCCTTTTCATATTGGTAAATAGCCCCAAAAATCTCCGTGGTTAACTTTTGAGGGGTAGAGAAATTTCTTTTATATCTTTCATCATCTAACCGAGATTTGAAGGCAAGAAGCTTCTTGGACTTTTCACTATCTGTCTCTTCTGGTCGCCAGTTACCATCAGATTGACACTTCTGGAAAACAAAAACTGGCAATCCAAGAGTCTTAGCTGTGTTGTATTCTATCTCAGTGAAAGAAATTCCCTCGGCTTTATCTATCGAACCGTATCTGAATCCGAGAATTAGAACCAGAGCATCACATTCTTGTAGCCGTTTTAGGCACACATCTTTAGACTGGTGGTTCGAGACAAAGAATTTCTCCATTGCTATTGCTTGGCCGATTCTTTCTACGCTAGGAATTGCCTCTTTTCGCTCATTCTTTAAGTCTTCATACGTTGAACTTATGAATATTTTCATATCCCATCACCACCTTTTTGAAAGGAAAGCAAGGCCGAAATTGCAGATAACTTCGTTATATCCAAACTCATGTTCGCTTATCCATCCCGGTAATTGAAACATCTCAATCCCCCTTTAGTTATGAACAGTGAACATATATATAAAACTATCGCTCACTATTTTCTCCTTTCAAAACCCCCAACGTCTCCCTCACCTCCTCCAACTCCTCATCTGTAATCCCATAAAGTTCTGCCACAACTTTATCAATTCCCACTTCCACTTCTTTTAGCTCTTCTTGTGCTTGCAAATCCTTTAACTCGCAATACCTTTTCGCTAACCCATGCGCCCTTTTAGAAAGCTCCGAAAGCATCCTATAAACCTCATTGCTCCGCTCGTATTTTGGTATCCCAAAATGTTTGACAATAGAAGGCGCTCCAAATCCTCGACCTGCTGATGAATAAGACCTCACACAAAACCTGACAGGCAAAGAATTCAAAATCGCACATACATAATGCGCTTCCTCTTCACTCTTAAAAGGAATAAGCGAAGTTGTATCTGTTGGAATCACATCCTCCTCGCCTATAGGTGTCTTGACCTTTGAGAGAACCACTGCTTCAAGGTCGCTTGCCATTCTCTTCCACACCACTTTGTAGGGTGCAAAGGATTGCTCACCTATATTGAACATCGTGTAAAAAGGTGCGTTTGAGACTTGAAAAACGTATAATTCCTTTCCATTTCTAATCCTTTTGCCTACGGAGCGAACATATCTATGAAGTTCTTTTAGCTTTTCGCTTGAATCCTTGCTATCCAATACTTCTTTTGAAAAATACTTCCAATAACTCTGTCTTGAAAGTAAAAGCTCTTTAAACTTATGCAAATACGCAAAAGTCCTCGGCAAGTTGACCTTCATCCATTCCTCCTCGTAGCCCATTCTCTTCTTAGGGTCTTGAACAATGAGCGCATAAATTTCAGGCTCTGCCTTCCAGCGTTTTATATCCCTGCCCCTCACTGCTGGAAATACCAAATTCGATTCTATTCTCTCCTCAATTTTTGAAATTTTTCTCTTGCCAAGTTCTGGTAAATTTTCAACGAGTATCGTATCATCAGCGAAGGCTTGCTTGATTTTCATGTAAAATACACCATAAGGGTCAATACTCGCTCCTCTATGTGCTTTATATATTGACGTCCCTCGCAGTGTATCCAAAATCCTTTCTGATTTTGCTTCAAACGTTTGCCATGAACTTACAGGCGTTCCAATGGGCTTAGCCTGCATTTCCACCCTCTCTGTTCGATCTAACGCTTCCTTATACGAAATGCCCGCATTCATCATTGCGCCTTTTTTCTTCCTCCAGAGAACGTATGGCACTGGATATTCCGTCTTCTCTCCTTTCTTCAGAATTATAAGTGCGGTTTTGTTCGCAGCACTCTCAAACGGCTTCACCGAGACAAGGTCATGTGCCTTAACTACTTTTACATGCGTATTTTTTACTTTAAACTTTCTGAACCCTTCACCTGCTCCTTTCGCTTTGAAAACCTCTTGTGTTATGAGAAACGCCAACTTCTCTCCGTTCTTGAGATAGCGGTCCACGGCAACGTAAGTAAAGAGCATCGATAAATCCTTCTCACCCGCACCAAGTCGAGCATCCATGCCGCTTAGCGAAAAAAGCCCGTAATCCTTCCACAATTTTAGTGTTGCATCTCTGTAACCTTCTGGCAGGTAACCCCAGCGAACCCACGGCGGATTACCAACAACAAAATCAAATTTACCCATCAACAAAGGAGCAAACGAATTCTTAAGCAATCTTGTCCAAATTCTGTTCTTACCTTCCTTTTCCAATTCCTTTATTTTCTCGTAGAGTTCCTCCAAAGAGGCTATGGTTTCTTCCTTCAAATCCACAAAATCCTTCTCTATTAGCTTCTCAAACTCCTTTTCGCTGTAATCTCCCTTTATACAAGTTTCGATTACACCCAGCACATTTGACAGTAAATTTTTATTTATCACTTCCTGAGGAACAGAGAACTCACCTTCGCTTGTCGTTAGATAAACCACCCATTCACCCGAAAACGTCATCTTCCTGCTCACCGAAATAGAATCCGCCAAATAAACCGGGATTTCTATCCCTCCTGTTGGGATATATCTGATCAAATCACCCAATGCGATTACGTAATTCGCTCTTGATGCCAGAACCGCTAACGGGTTCAGGTCAATACCAACGACATCTCCCACTATTTTCCGCAACAATTCACTTTTATCCGTTACGAAATGCTCTTCCGCGTAATCCTTCACCTCCTTTATTGCCTGCACCAGAAACGTCCCGGAACCGCAGGCAGGGTCAAGAACCCTCTTATCTAAGTTGCCATCGTATTCCGCTTCCTTCAACACGAGTTCCGCAAGCCAGTCCGGTGTGAAATACTCGCCAAGGTCGTGCCGCACCCTCTTCGGCACTAAATTCTGATACAACTGTTTGAATAAATCCTTCACCCTATCAGGGTCCAATTCTACCGTTGCAGGGTCGTAATCCCCCAAAGTCCTTACAATTTCTATCACTCCTTTCACCACATCTTCGTTCCATTCGTCTAAATACCATGCGAAATAGTCAGCTTCTAAAAAATTCCTTATTCCTATCTTTGCTATTATCCCGCCTTCCTCCAAATCGCGCAGCTCTTCCTTCAAATCTTCTCTACTTCTGTAATACGCACTCTCTATTCTCTGTAATGGCGACCCGAAAACAGGATTGAAGAACGAAATCACCTCCGAGGTCAATAATTTCATCACAAGCGTGTAATAAGTATGAACTGCAAACATCAACTTCTCCACGTCCACGTTCTTCTTTCCTTTCGCCACGCCGTAATGCTCTATCAGCCCTTCCAACTTGCTCGGCGAATAAGCACAAACCTGCGAAAACACTCGCTTCCAATCACGAAAAAGCATCTCCGTCCTTGACGACTTCGACTTCTCCAACGCCTCGTATAAAACGGAAATGACCTTCTCACTCGTTTCGCTCTCAGGACCGAAATCAGTCAATAAGAAATCCGCATCTATTGCTTTTCTTCTCAGCGATATGATGGCTTCCAATAGCCTGTAAACCGATTCTTCGCTTAGTTCTGTCGGTTCATTTGCCATCCATTGATTCCTTCTGAACCTGACGAACGAGATTTTATAGCCGTCTAAAATCACACCGAAAAACTTACCAAAATTTTCGGGCTTGCCACCCGCTTCTTCATTGATATACTCAATAATTTGCTTCTTTGCTTTGACAAACTCGCTCCTCGTATCTAATTTCTTCGGCGCTTTATATTCGATGATAACCGTCCCGTAGAGCGCATCCTCTCTTTTTCCTGAAATTTTTGTTCTGTGTTCGTAAGCTACTTCCGGCTCATCACCCTGTTCAAAAAACTTGGAAATTACCTCTTGTATCCAACTCTCAACTTTTATCTTCAGGTCTTCTTCGTTGCTCGCCTTCTTCACATATCATTTTATTCTATTCGTAATTGTCTTTGCATCGAATCCTAAAGCTGATCCCTTATCAAGTTTTACCATTCTTACCATTTATATTATCCCTAAAGAATATACCCTTTCTTAGCACAGGTTCTTTCTTTAGAAAGAAAGTGTTCTGTGCCTCGTAGCCTAATCAGCCAGAGGGTTAAAATCCCTTCTGTGCTGTTTAC